>NZ_JBHRXE010000042.1:0-25607 GCF_042648325.1 Paracoccus simplex
CCCCGGCCAGCGCCAGGGCCGCGCACCAGGCCATCGGCAGCCACAACAGTCCCGCGGCCGCCGACAGCAGCGCCGCCCGCCGCAACCCCGGCCATTCCGGCGCCAGCAGCGCCCGCGCCGCCCCGGCCGTGTCGTGCATGGAATCCCCCTCGCGCATCCGGCCATCCTGCCGCAGCCCGCCGCTCCGGCCAATGCGACCGAAGGCCCTGCCGGCTTTCCGTTGCCGAAATACCCCGGGGCGTCGCGCGGCACACACGCGACGGCGACGGGGACGGGGGCCTGCGACCGGGCAAAGCCCGACCGGACCGCGGCCTAGAAGGCCTTGAAAGTGATCGTGGTCAGCGTGCGGCAGATGCCGGGAATATCGAACAGCTTCTCGGACAGAAAATGCCCGACATCCTGGTCCTCGGGGATGTAGATCTTGGCCAGCAGGTCGTAATCGCCCGAGGTCGAGTAAAGCTCGCTGACGATCTCGCGGTCGTAGATGGCGTCGGCGACCTCGTAGGTCTTGCCGGGCGAGCAACGGAACTGGACGAATACCGGGCGCATGGCGGGCCTCACATGATCTGCTGGGCCAACCTAGACCGCGTGCCCGTCCCGGGTCCAGTCCCCGCGCGCAAGCCCCCGCCAGAAGCGGCGCATCAACAGGATCGCGGCCACCGTCAGCCCGGCGACCAGCCCCAGCCACAGCCCCGCCGGCCCCAGCCCGGCGACAAAGGCCAGCCCATAGGCGATGGGCATGCCGACCAGCCAATAGCTGATCGCGGCGATGATCATCGGCACGCGCGTGTCCTGCACGCCCCGCAACAGGCCAAGACCGATCACCTGCATCGCATCGGTCAGCTGAAACAGCGCGGCATAGAACATCAGCCCGGTGGCGATGCCGATCAGCACCGGGGTTTCGGGATCGCTGCCGTCCAGATAAAGCCCGACCAGCTGGCGCGGGAACAGCACGAAGACCGCGACCGCCATCACCGCGATGACAAGGGACACCGCCGTCACCGCGATCGCGCCATCGCGCATCAGCGAGGCGTCGCCCAGACCCTTGGCCTGACCGGCGCGGATGGTGGCGGCATTCGACATGCCCAGATGCAGCATGAAGGTGATCGAGGCCAGTTGCAGCGCGATCCCATGCGCGGCCAGTTCGCGCGTCCCGATCCAGCCCATCATCACGTTCGAGCCGACGAACAGCCCGCCCTCGGCCACCATGGTCAGGCCGATGGGCAGGCCAAGCCAGAACACCGCCCTGAATTCGGCCCAGTCGGCGCGCCAGAAGCGCTGGAACAGGTGGTATTTGCGCGCCGCAGGCAGCCAGCCCGCATAGGCCACCAGCAACACCAGTTGCAGCGCCTGCACCGAGACCGAGGCGATGGCCGCACCCTGCACGCCCAGCTCGGGCGCGCCCAGTTTGCCGAAAATCAGCACCCAGTTCAGGAACACGTTCACCGGCAGACCGGCCAGCGTGACCCACAACACGACCTGCGCGCGCTCCATCGCCGCCAGATAGCTGTTCAGCGTCAGCCCGCAAAGCACCGGCAACAGACCGAACCCCGCGATGCGCAGATAATCCTGCGCCAAGGCCGCCACCTCGGGCTTTTGCCCGATGGCCGTGAGGATCGGTTCGGAAAACCACAGCAGCGGCATCGCCAGCAGCGCGAACAGGATGGACAGCCACAGCGCCATCCGGGTCGAGCGGCGGACCTCGATCTCGTCGTCGCGGGCGATGGCGGCGGCGATCAGCCCCATCACGCCGATGCCGAAGCCCATGCCCAGAAAGAACATGATGTGGAAAAACGAGGTGGCGATGACCAGCGCGGCCAGTTCCTCGACCCCGTACCAGCCGACCATCACCGTATCGGCGACCCCGATGGCCATGCGCGCCAGATGGCTGCCGACAAGCGGCAGGCCAAGCGCCAGCGTGGCGCGCAGATGCGGGGCGTAACGATCCATGGTCATGGCTCTGCCTTATCCTTGGGCAGAGGCTGCGGCAAGCCGTCACGCCGGGTCACGGCTCAGGGCCGGATCTCGACCTCGGTGCCGATGCGGGCATGGGCAAAGATCTCGGCGATCTCGGCATTGTCGACGGCGATGCAGCCGGCCGTCCAGTCGCCCTTGACCCGGTAACCGTCGGGCACCTGGTTCGGCTGGCCGTGGATCATGATGTCGCCGCCGGGACTGACGCCCAGCCGGCGCGCCGCCTCGCGGTGGCGGGGCTGCGGATAGTCGATGCCCAGCGACAGGTGATAGGCGCTCTGCCGGTTCAGCCGGTCGATGCGGAAGGTGCCCTCGGGCGTGCGGCCATCACCTTCGCGGCTCTTGTCGCCCTCGGGCGCGAAGCCCAGGGCGATGCGGAAGGTCCGGGGCGGGCCGCTTTCCTGCCAGACGGTCATGCGGCGGGCGGATTTCTCAACCAGGATGCGGCGGACCGGCGAGGCGATCGGCGTTTCCGGCCGTGCCGCCGGGCGCTGGAAGACCGGCGGCAGGGTGATGCGCGGCAGCCGGAACTCCGGCAGGCGCAGATCGGGCAGGCGCGGCCAGTGCCAGCCCGCCGCCGGCGGCTGCGGCGCCGGGACGGGCGCGGAAGGCGGCGCCCAGATCAGCCACAGCCCCCAAAGCGCCGCCGCCAGGCACAGCGCCGAGAAGATCGCGCCCAGCCGCTTCATTGCAGGTCGCGGAACGCCTCTTGCAGCCGCGCCACGGCCTCGGCCACCCGGGCGCGCGGCGTGGCAAGGTTGAAGCGCAGGAAGTCCTCGCCCCCCGTGCCAAAACTGCCGCCATGGTTGACGGCGATGCGGGCGTCCTGTTCGACGCGGCGGGTGAACTCGGCCCGTTCCATGCCGGTGCCCGAGCAATCGACCCAGGCCAGATAGGTCGCCTGCAAGGGCATCGAGCGCAGGCCGGGAATCGCGTTCACGCCGTCGTCGAACAGCCGCCGGTTGCCGTCCAGATAGGCCACCAGCGCATCGACCCAGGCCGCGCCCTCGGACGAATAGGCGGCGGCGACCATGCCCGGCCCGAACAGGCCCGGCGAGATGCCCAGCGCCAGCAGCCGGTTCTGCAGGCGCTTCCTCAGCCCCTCGTCGGCGACGATCAGGTTGCCGATATGGGCGCCGGCGATGTTGAAGGTCTTGGTGGCGGCGGTCAGCGTCACCAGCCGGGACGCGGCGTCCGGCGCCACCGTCGCCAGCACGGAATGGCGCGGGCTGCCGGGCATGACCAGGTCGTGGTGGATCTCGTCCGAAACCAGGACCAGGTCATGGGCGGCGCAGAACTCGGCGACCTGGCGCAGTTCCTCGGCGCTCCAGACCCTGCCGCCGGGATTGTGCGGCGAACACAGGATCAGCATCCGCTCGCGCCCGGTCAGCAGCTTCTGCCAGCCCTGCCAGTCCATGCGATACTGGCCGTCCTCGATCGCCAGCGGAAACTCGGCCACCTCGCGGTCTGACGCGCGGATCACCCGGGCGAAGGCGTGATAGACCGGGGTCATGACGATCACCCGGTCGCCCGGCCGGGTGAAGGCATCGACGCAGATCGCCGTGCCGTTGACCAGCCCGTGCGCCGAAAGGATCCATTCCGGCTGGACCTGCCAGCCGTGCCGCGTCTCCATCCACCAGCGGATCGACTCGAGATAGGCCGGGTTGGCGCCGGGATAGCCGTAGACGCCATGCGCCACCATCGCCTCGACCGCGCGCTGGACCGGGGCCGGCGGGCGGAAATCCATGTCCGCGACCCACATCGCGATGCCGTCCCGGGGCGAGACGCCGTAGATCGCCTGCATGTCGTCCCATTTGGAACAGGCGGTGCCGGTGCGGTCGATGAGTTCGTCGAAATCGGGCTGGGCCATGGTTTCCCCTCGTTTTCCGTTCGGGCGCAGCATAGCGGCTTGTTGCGCAAGGCCAAGGCTTGCCCTAGATCACGGTCATGACTTTGCGCAGCATCATCCTCCACCCCGATCCGCGGCTGAAGAAGCCCTGCGAGCCGGTGGCCCGCATCACCCCCGAGATCGAGACCCTGGCCGCCGACATGCTGGCCACCATGTATGACGCGCCGGGCGTGGGCCTGGCCGCGCCGCAGGTCGGCGTGCTGTCGCGGCTTTATGTCATGGATTGCGAAAAGGATCCCGAGGCGCCGCGCAATCCCATCGTCATGGTCAACCCCGAGGTGACCTGGACCTCCGAGGCGTTGAACACCTATGAGGAAGGCTGCCTGTCGATCCCCGACCAATATGCCGACGTGACCCGCCCGGCCGAGGTCAGGGTGCGCTGGCTCGGCCTGGACGGCAAGCCGCATGAGCGCGAGTTCGAGGGGCTCTGGGCCACCTGCGCCCAGCACGAGATCGACCATCTCGACGGCAAGCTGTTCATCGACTACCTGAGCCCGATCAAGCGCCAGATGATCACCCGCAAGATGGTGAAGCTGAAGCGCGAGCGCGGCCGTGCCTGAGCCCCTGTCGGGCGAGGATGCCGCGCAGGCGCCCCGGGGCCCCGACGCTGCCGCGCTTGCCGCGCAAGGGCGCATCCGCCCGATCCTGCTTTACCCCGACCCGGTGCTGCGCCGCCCTTGCGACCCGGTCGGGCGCCTGGCCTGGGACCGGGTCTCGCAGCTGGCCGCCGACCTGCTCGCGACCATGTATCACGCCGGCGGCCGCGGTCTCGCCGCGCCGCAGATCGGCGAAAGCTGGCGGATCTTCGTCATGGATCACGGCTGGAAGAACGGCGCGCCCCTGCCCCGCGTGGTCATGGACCCCGAGATCGCGCCGCTGGGCGGCGAGGTCGCGACCATGGAGGAAGCCTGCCTCTCGATCCCCGGCCGGCCGGTGGCGATGACGCGGCCGGCCGCGGTCTCGATGCGCTGTTTCGACATGACCGGGACGCTGCAATTGCTGACCCTGGCCGGGATCGAGGCCCGCATCGCCCAGCACGAGGCGGACCATCTCGACGGCCGGCTGATCCTCGACGCGCTGGACGGCCGGGATTCCGACGCGCGTTAAGCCGGCCTTAGCTGTTTCGCGCTAGACCGGGGACAGATGCCGCCGCCGGAGTCGCCGCTTGTTCCCGCTGTCCCAGATCCTCTGCTTTCTCGCCGGCCTCTGGCTTGGCCGGCGACTGGCCCGCGGCCGCGAAAGGCACCTGCCGCCCCAAGACGAATGGCATGCCTATGGACAGGGCGCCGTCCATGTCCGCCGCGATTCGCGGCGGGCGGACAGTCCGGGCCGGATTTACCTTCATTCGCCGCCGTGATAGCCCGGCGGGCATTCCTGACAAGGCCGCCCGATGACCGTCCGCCCCTTCCTGCCCTATGCCGACCGCCGGCTGCACGTCCCGGCCGAGCCGGTCGCCGCGATCACCGAAACCGTGCGGATGATCTGGGACGACATGATCGACACGATGGAGGCGATGCCGGGCGTCGGTCTTGCCGCGCCGCAGATCGGCATCATGCAGCGGCTGGCGGTGGTGGACGCGTCCGACAAGCGCGGCCAGGCGCTGCGCATGGCCAATCCCGAGATCCTGCATGCCAGCGTGCAGCTGCGCGCGCACGAGGAAGCGAGCCCGAACCTGCCCGGCGTCTCGGCCCGGATCGAGCGGCCGCGGGCGGTGACCGTGCGTTTCCTGAATGCCGCGGGCGAGATCGAGGAGCGGGATTTCGTCGGCCTCTGGGCGACCTCGGTGCAGCACCAGATCGACCATCTGGACGGCCGGCTTTATGTCGACCGCCTCTCGCCCCTGCGCCGCAAGATGCTGGTGGCGAAATCGGCGAAACTGTCGCGGCGCTGAGGGGACCGGGCCGCGGCCCGACTGCCGCCGGTCCTGTCGTGGTGAACGCAGCGTTCGCGCGTCGGATTGCGGCAGGGTCGCAGGGCTGTCTGGAACACGGAAAAACCGCATTCCCTGCGGCGGGCGGCGGGCGCGGCAGGCAGCGTGGCTCTGGTTCGGACCGGCGCCGCGATGTCCGACGCCCTGCGCCACGCGCGAAGCCGGATTGGCGATTGCCCGGGTATTTGGACAACAGAGAAGATGGCTCATGCCGTCCGCGACCTGCCCTCGGGCGGCAGAGAGACGGGTGCATATGCGTGGGTGCCGGGGTGCGGGCCGGAACCGGGACCGGGACCGCCAGGGGGCCGAGGCAGGCCGACGCGGCGGCGCAGCGAACGAATTGCAGCCAGAACCGGCAGCAGAAGACAGCGCGACGGCAGGGGACGGCGGCGAACCGATGAACGACCGTGCCGATGAACGACCGTGCAATGCGGGCCGCCGGCCGAGCGAGCGACGGGAAGGAGCAGCCGGGGCGCGGCCCGCACGGCATGGGGATGCGAGGCATGGGGATGCGAGAACCGCTTTTCTTTGCCGCGACACCCCCTTAACCTCGGGTCAGAACGGGCGGGCAGGGAGCGGCCGTCCGGCAGACCCGCGCCCGGCATTCCGCGGCCGGGCCTTCCGTTCCCGCTGAAACCCGCCCGCCTGCGCCGCGGGCCCAGCCCGGAGTCGCCAGGCCAGTGATGTTTTCCGTGCTGCCCCTTCTTGCCGGCCTGCTGTTTTGCGCCGCCTCGCTCACGCCCTCGCTGATCCCGCGCGACTGGCTGATGCAGGGCGTGCTGGCCGGGGTCTCGATGGCGGCGGGCTATGTGCTGACCCAGTTCCTGCTGGCGCTGTGGCGGGCGTTGGAGCTGCCGGTGCTGAAGGAACGGCCGGCGCGCATCGCCCATGCGGTGCTGGCCGTGCCGGTCCTGGTGCTGCTGGGGCGCGGGGTGATCCTGTCGGGCGAATGGCAGAACAGCATCCGCGCCCGCATGGGCATGCCGGATCTGGAGGTGAACAACACCGCCAAGATGCTGGCGCTGGCGCTGGCGGTCTTCCTGCTGCTGTTCGTGATCGGCAAGGCGATCCAGGCGCTTTTCGACCTGCTGCGGCTGCGGCTGGCGCGCTATATTCCGACCCGCAGCGCCAATGTGCTGGGCCTGCTGCTGGCGGCGCTGATCGTGGTGACGCTGACCCGCGACGGCGTGGTGAACTGGGCGATGCGCATCGCCGACAGGTCCTATGCCGCGGCCCAGCACCTTGCCGACCCGAAAGTCGCCCCGCCCGCCGAGCCATGGCGCTCCGGCTCGGCCGCCTCCGGCATCGACTGGGCGCTGATGGGCAAGCCGGGCCGCGACTTCGTCCTGGGCGGGCCGCGTGCCGGCGCCATCGCGGATTTCGCCGGCCGGCCGGCGAAGCAACCGCTGCGCATCTATGTCGGCCTGGCCCAGGACAACGACCCGGAGGTGCGCGCCAGGGCGGCGCTGGACGAGATGCTGCGCGTCGGCGCCTTCGACCGCAAGGTGCTGGTGCTGGCCAGCCCCACCGGCACCGGCTGGATGGACCCGGCCAGCTATGACGCGCTGGAATACATGCATGACGGCGACGTGGCGACGGTGGCGGTGCAATATTCCTATCTGCAAAGCCCGCTGGCGCTGATCTTCGAGACCGAATCCGGTCTCGACCAGACCACGGCACTGATGCGCGTGGTCTATGAACATTGGCGCCATCTGCCGGCCGACCGCCGGCCGCGGCTGTATCTGCACGGCATCTCGCTGGGCGCCTGGTCGTCGATGTATGCCTTCAACCCGTTCCAGATGATGAACGAGCCGGTCGCCGGCGCGTTCTGGGTGGGTCCGCCCTTCACCTCGACCCTGTGGCGGCAGGCCAATGGCGCGCGCCAGCCCGGCAGCCGCCTTGTCCTGCCCGAGCTGGATGAGGGCGAGGTGATCCGCTATGCCAGCCAATACGCGCCGCCCGACCGCTCGGGCCGGCCCTGGGGGCGGCTGCGCATCCTGTTCCTGCAATATGCCAGCGATCCGATCGTGTTCTACGACCCGGCCTCGTTGTGGCGGGCACCGGAATGGATGCGCGAGGCGCCGGCACCCGACGTCTCGCCCCGGCTGCGCTTCACCCCGGTGGTGACGCAGCTGCAACTGGCGGTGGACATGCTGGTCTCGACCTCGGCGCCGCCGGGCTTCGGCCACAGCTATCACGCCCGCGACTATATCGACGGCTGGGTGGCGGTCACCGCGCCCGAGGGCTGGACGGCGGCCGATACCGAACGGCTCAAGGCGATCTGCGGCCAGAACGGAAGGCCTGGATGCGCAAACGGCTGATCCTTGCGGCGGCGCTGCTGGGGCTGGTGGCGCTGGCACTGGGGCTGAACACGGCGCGCAACTATGCCGGCTGGCAGCCCGCGACCGAGACCCCGGCCGAACGGCTGGCCCGGCTGGAGCCGCATTGGCGCATCCTGCGGCCCGCGGGCCCCGGCCCGCATCCCGCTGCGGTGCTGCTGTCGGGCTGCGACGGCGTGCATGACAACATGGACTATTGGGCGCGGCAGTTCGTGGCCATGGGCCGGGCGGCGCTGATCCTCGACAGCCATGCGCCGCGGCTTCTGGACAAGGCGCAGGCCTGGCGGGCGCTCTGCGCCGGGCAGGTGCTGCCGGAGGCCGAGCGTGCCGGCGACCTGGCCGTGGCGCTGGCGGCGCTGCGCGAGATGCCGGGCATCGACGGTTCGGACGTGGCGCTGCTCGGCGCCTCGCATGGCGGCTGGACGGCGATGGAACTGCTGCGCGCGCTGGGGCAGGACGCCCCGCCGCCCGGTCTGACCGCATGGCCCGCGCCGCGCGGCACCCTGGCCGCGCAGCTTGGCCCGGTGGTGCTGCTTTATCCCTATTGCGGCCTTCTGAACGGCAGCGCCAAGGGACCGTGGCCCGGCCATGTGCAGGGGCTGATGCTGCTGGCCGAACAGGATTCGATCATCGATTCCGCCGATTGCCAAAGCATGGGCGCGGATCTGGTCGCGCGGGGCGCGCATTTGACCGTCACCACCTATCCCGGCATCAATCACGGCTTCGACCAGCGCGAGCGCTCCTCGCTTTCGCCGCTGGAGTTCGACGCCGAGGCGCGGGCGCGCGCCACTCGCGACATCCGTGCCTTCATGCAGGGTTTTGCCGCGCCCGCGCCCGGGATATGAGATCCCGACACTAAGGAGGGCAGCGATGCGCGTCATCTTCATGGGCACACCCGATTTCTCGGTCCCGGCGCTGCGGGCCATCGCCGCGCGGCACCAGGTGGTCGCGGTCTATTCCCAGCCGCCGCGCGCGGCGGGACGCGGGCAGAAGCCCCGCCCCTCGCCCGTGCAGCGCGCCGCCGAGGCGCTGGGTCTGCCGGTCCGCACCCCCGAGCGGCTGAATGCGCCGCAGGAGCAGGCGGATTTCGCCGCGCTTGCCGCCGACGTGGCGGTGGTGGTGGCCTATGGCCTGATCCTGCCCCCGCCGGTGCTGGAGGCGCCGCGGCTGGGCTGCCTGAACATCCACGCCTCGCTTCTGCCGCGCTGGCGGGGGGCGGCGCCGATCCATCGGGCGATCATGGCCGGCGATGCGGAAACCGGCGTCGCCATCATGCAGATGGAGACGGGGCTGGATACCGGCCCGGTGCTGGCCGAGGCACGCACCGCCATCGGCCCCGAGGACACCACCGCCGACCTGCACGACCGGCTGGCGGAAATGGGTGCGGCGCTGATCGTCGAGACGCTGCACCGCCTGCCCCTGCCCGCCCGGCCGCAACCGGCCGAGGGCGTGACCTATGCGCAAAAGATCGACAAGGCCGAGGCGCGGGTCGATTGGCGCCAGTCGGCCGAGGCCGTGGACCGGCAGATCCGCGGGCTTTCGCCCTTTCCCGGCGCCTGGTGCCTGATCCGGGACGAGCGGGTGAAGCTGCTGCGCGCCCGCCCCGCCGCCGGTTCGGGCGCGCCGGGACAGGTGCTTTCGGGCTTCACCATCGCCTGCGGCCAGGGCGCCATCGAGGTGATCGCGGCACAGCGCGAGGGCAAGCGCCCGATGCCCGCCGCCGAGATCCTGCGCGGCATGGCCCTGCCCGAGCGGCTGGATTGACGGCATTGTAGCAAATTCGCAACAAATTTCGGTTGTTGAGGCCCGCACGCGCCGCTCCGCGCAACCCCATGTTAATCTTTCCCTGTCAGACCGGATCCAAGGCTGTTCGATCCGGCGATCCCGAAAGCGCCTGAAAGGGGGACAACTATCATGGAGAAGCTGATCCGCGTGATGGCCGATCACTGGTGGGTGCCGCTGCTGCGCGGCATCGCGGCGATCCTGTTCGGCCTGATGGCGCTGATCTGGCCGGGGCTGACCGTCTATGCCCTGCTGCTGGTCTTTGGCGCCTATGCGATCTTCGACGGCGTGATGGCGATCATCACGGCCTTCCGGCGCAAGGCCGCGGACGACCGCTGGTGGGCCTGGGCGCTGGACGGCGTGCTGTCGGTCATCATCGGCCTGATGGCGCTGTTCTGGCCCGCGGCCACGGCGCTGGCCTTCATCATCTGGATGGCCGCCTGGGGCGTGGTCGCCGGCATCTTCCGCATCATCGCCGCCATCCGGCTGCGCGACGAGATCGAGGGCGAATGGGCGCTGGGTCTCAGCGGCCTGCTGCTGGTCGTCTGGGGGGTGCTGCTGGCGCTGGTGCCGACGGCCGGGCTGCTTGGCATCGCCTGGCTGATCGGGCTGTTCGCGCTGCTGATCGGCGCGGCGATGATCGTGCTGGCCTTCCGGCTCAGGGGGCTGAAATCGGTCTAGGTTGCCCGGCCGCAGGGGTATTTGGGCAACGAAGACGCAATCAGGTTCCGCACGGCTTGGCGCGGGTGGTCGGGTCGGCCTCGAGCGGGTTTTCCGGCCAGGGATGGCGCGGATAGCGGCCGCGCATGTCCTTCCTGACCTCGCCATAGCTGCCGGCCCAGAAGCCCGGCAGGTCGGTCGTCACCGCGATGGGCTTGCCGCCGGGCGACAGCATGGTGATGCGCAGCGGCCGGTTGCCGACCACCGGATGACGCGACAGGCCGAACAGTTCCTGCAGCCTCAGCTCGACCGAGGGGGTCTCGTGGTCGTAGTCGATGGGCACCTTGCGGCCCAGCGGCGTGACGAAATGCGCCGGCGCCGCCTGATCCAGCCGGCGCTGGCCGTCCCAGCCGATGCGCGCCTTCAGCGCCTCGGTCAGGTCCAGCGCGCGCAGGTCGGCCAGGGTCCGGGCCTTGCCGAGCCAGGGCAGCAGCCAGTCGGGATCGGAGAGCAGGCTTTCGTCATCGACCGGCCCCAGATTCCCGATCAGGTCCGGGATCAGCGCGATCCGTGCCCGCAGCCGCGCGGCACCGGGGCTCCAGCTCAGCCCGTTTGCGCGCAGCCCGTCGAAGGCGGCGCGCGCCAGCGCCTGCGGGTCGGGATCGTCCAGCGCCCGGTCGGCCAGCACCAGCGCCCCAAACCGCTCTTGCCGGCGGGCAAGGACGCGGTTGTCGCGGCGGGACCATTCCACCAGTTCGGCGGTTTCGATGCGGTCGGGGAACAGGGCGCGGATCTCGTCCTCCTCCACCGCCACCGCCATGCGGATGCGCGCCTCGCGCGCATCGCCATCAAGGTCGGTCGCCACGATCAGCCGCCGTGCGGCCAGCGCGTCGCCCTCGGGCAGCACCGCGCCCTTGCCGCCCGACAGCACATAGCGCGGCTGCTCGCCCTTGCGGCGCAGCCCGATGCGGTCGGGATAGGCCAGCGCCGCCATGGCGCCCGGCGACAGGCCGGCGCCTTCGCCCGCCATCCGGCGCAGGCGTTTCGCCTCGTCGCGGATATGGTGCAGCACGCCCTGGTTGACCGGCCAGGGGTGGCGGTCCTGATAGGCGCGCAGGTCGCGGATCGCCGCCAAACGCAGGGTCAGGTCGGCGGGCGCACCGGCCAGCGGATCGCGCTCGGCCATCAGCGCCGCCAGGTCGGCGGCCTCGCGCCCGGCCGTGACCAGCATATGCCCCAGACGCGGATGCAGCGGCAGCGGCGCCAGCCGCCGGCCGTGATCGGTGATCCGGTCGCCCGCGTCCAGCGCGCCGAGATCGCGCAGAAGCCCCCGCGCCTCGGAAAGCGCCGCCCCGGGCGGCGGGGTCAGGAAGGCGAGGTCGCGCCCGTCCGAGCCCCAGATCGCCAGTTCCAGCGCCAGCCCGGCCAGGTCGGCCACGGCGATCTCGGGCGGGGCGAAGGCGGGCAGCGCGCCTTCCTCGGCCCGCGCCCACATGCGATAGCAGATGCCCGGCGCGACCCGGCCGGCACGGCCGCGGCGCTGCTCGGCCTCGGCGCGGCTGACACGTTCCGTCACCAGCCGCGACATGCCCGAGCCGGGATCGAAACGCGCCCGCCGCGCCCGGCCGGCATCGACCACCACCTTCACGTCGGGAATGGTCAGCGAGGTCTCGGCGATCGCGGTCGCCAGCACGATCCGCCGTTCGCCGCCCGCGGGTTGCAGGGCGGCGCGCTGCGCCTTGAAATCCATGGCGCCGTAAAGCGGCAGGATCTCGGCCCGGACATCCAGCATGGCCTGCACGCGGCGGATCTCGCCCTCGCCGGGCAGGAAGGCCAGGATGGTGCCGCCCATCGCGCGCGTCTCCGCCTCTGCCTGGACGATCAGCCGCGCCGCCTCGGGCACCAGCCGGGCGCCGGCGGGCAAGGGGCGGGACAGCCAACGCGTCTCGACCGGAAAGGCCCGGCCTTCCGAGCGGATCACCGGCGCGCCCTCCATCAGCGCCGCCACCGGCTCGGCATCCAGCGTCGCCGACATCACCAGCAGCGCCAGGTCGGGACGCAGCGCCTGCCGCGCCTCCCATGTCAGGGCAAGACCCAGATCGGCATTCAGGCTGCGCTCGTGGAATTCGTCGAAGATCACGCAGCCGATGCCCGAAAGCCCGGGATCGGACTGGATCATCCGGGTCAGGATGCCCTCGGTCACCACCTCGATGCGGGCGCCCGGCACCGCCTCGCCGCGGATGCGATAGCCGACGGTGCGGCCCAGGGGCTCGCCCAGCGTCTCGGCCATGCGCTCGGCCGCGGCGCGGGCGGCCAGGCGGCGCGGCTCCAGCATGGTGATGCGGCCGGGAATGACGGGCAGCAGCGCCAGGGGCACGCGGGTGGTCTTGCCCGCCCCCGGCGGCGCCATCAGCACGGCGCGGCCATGCGCGGCCAGCGCGGCGGTCAGGTCGGGCAATACGGCGTCGATGGGCAATTGCATCCCCGCCTTATGGCAAAGCGCCGTCGGGGCGAAAAGACCTGCCTCTACACATCCGCCCCCGGCCTGCCTATCTTGACCCGGCCAAAGCGAGGGACGGAATGGGTATCGCCGACGATCTGATGCAAGGCCTGGGCATCTCCGACCCGGTGATCCGGCTGGGGGTGACGGGGCTGTCGCGGGCCGGCAAGACGGTGTTCATCACCTCTCTGGTGGCGAACCTGCTGGACCGTGGCCGCATGGCGGCGCTGCGGGCCGCGGCCGACGGCTCGCTGAAGGCGGCATGGCTACAGCCGCAGCCCGACGACACCGTGCCGCGCTTTGACTACGAACGGCACCTGGCGGCGATGACCGGCCCCGACCCGCATTGGCCCGAGGGCACGCGCCATGTCAGCCAGCTGCGCCTGTCGCTGCGCATCCAGCCGCGCGGGCTGATCGCCGGCTGGCGCGGCCAGCAGGTGCTGCATCTGGACATCGTGGACTATCCCGGCGAATGGCTGCTGGACCTGCGGCTGATGGAGAAGGATTTCGACCAATGGTCGCAGGAGGTGCTGGACCGCATGGCCGGCCGCCCCGGCGCCGGGGATTTCCGCGCCGCGCTGGCCGCCACCGATCCCGCCCGCTTTGACGAGACGGCGGCGCAGGCGCTGGCCGCCGCCTATACAAGCCACCTGCACCTGGCGCGCGAGGCGGGCTGGTCGGACTGCACCCCCGGCCGCTTCCTGATGCCCGGGGAACTGGACGGCTCGCCGGCGCTGACCTTCACGCCGCTGCCGCAAGAGATGCGCGCGACGCCACTGGGGCGCGAATTCGCGCGGCGCTTCGGGGCCTACAAGGCGCGGGTGGTGAAGCCGTTCTTCCGCGACCATTTCGCCCGCATCGACCGGCAGGTGGTGTTGATGGACGTGCTGGGCGCCATCCATGCCGGCCCGCCGGCGGTCGAGGACATGCGCCGCGCCATGGCCGACATCCTGACCGCCTTCCGCCCCGGCCGCGCGGGCTGGCTGGCGCAGCTGCTGGGCTCGCGCCGGGTGGGGCGCATCCTGTTCGCCGCGACCAAGGCCGACCACCTGCACCACATCCAGCACCCGCGCCTGACCGCAATCACCGCCGCCATGCTGCGCGAGGCGCGCGACCGCGCCGATTTCTCGGGGGCGCGGACCGAGGCCATGTCCATCGCCGCGCTGCGCACCACCACCGAGGAGATGATCCGAGAGGCAGGCGAGGAGCTGCCCGCCGTGCGCGGCACGCTGATGGACGGGCGGCAGGCGGCCTTCTATCCGGGCGAGTTGCCGGCCAACCCGGCCGAGTTGCTGGTGCCGGCAAGCCAGGGCGCGACGCGCTGGCTGGACGGCGATTACGCGATCATGGATTTCGCCCCGGCGCCGGGCACGCTGCGGCCGGGCGACGGGCCGCCGCATATCCGCCTGGACCGCGCGGCGGAATTCCTGATCGGCGACAGGCTATAGGAGAGCGCCATGGCTGACCCCCCGAAACGGCGCGGGCCGGTGCTGCTGGAAATGGGCGCGGCGCCCGGGCCGGAGGCCGCGACCGAACCCACCCAGCCCCAGCCCGGCCGAGCCGAACCGGACCGCTCCGAACCGCCCAGACCGGACCAGCGCGACCGCAAGGCGCCGCGGGCCGAGTGGCGCGAGGGCGAGGCCCTGCCCTCGCCCGCCGATGCGCCGATGATCGACGACGGGCTGCCGCCCCTGCCGCAGCCGCGCACCATGCAGCTGGTGGCGCGGCTGGTCGGGCGCGGTCCGTCGCGGCTGACGCGCTTCTTCATCAATAGCGGCGTGGCGCTGTTCACCTTTCTTTTGTCGGTCGCGGCGCTGCGTTACCTGACCGACCTGCTGAACAGCTATCCGCTGCTCGGCTGGATCGGCATCGGGCTGATGGGGCTGTTCTGCCTCGCCGCGCTGGCGATGGCGTTTCGCGAATACCGCGCCTGGTCGCGCTTTGCCGCCATCGACGGCATCAATCGCGAGGCCGGGGCGGCGCTGGCATCCGGCGACCTGAAGGCGGCGCAGCATGTGGTGGGGCGGATGGAAAGCCTGTATCGCGCCCGGCCCGAGCTGGAATGGGGCCTGACCCGGCTGCGCGAGCGCAAACCCGACGCCTATGACGCCGCGACGCTGATCGCCCTGGCCGAGACCGAGCTGCTGGCGCCGTTGGACCAGCAGGCCCGGCGCGAGATCGAGGCCGCCGCCCGCACCGTTGCCGCCGCCACCGCGCTGATCCCGCTGGCGCTGGCCGATGTGATCGCGGCGCTGGCGGCGAACCTGCGGATGATCCGCCGCATGGCCGAGATCTATGGCGGCCGCGCCGGCGCCGTCGGCGGCTGGCGGCTGGCGCGCACGGTGATGACGCATCTGGTCGCCACCGGCGCCGTGGCGGCCGGCGACGATCTGATCCATACCGTCGCCGGCGGCGGCCTGCTCGCCAAGGTCTCGAAACGCTTCGGCGAGGGGGTGGTGAACGGCGCGCTGACCGCCCGCGTCGGCATCGCGGCGATGGAGGTCTGCCGGCCCTTGCCCTTCATCCACCAGCCGCGCCCCAAGGTCGGCAACCTGATCGCGCGCGGGCTGAAGGGGCTGTTCGGCGAGGACGAGGCGAAATAGGCGCGGATTGCGCGGCCGCCGGGGTATTTGGAAAACGGTGAAAGCGCCGGCCTCCGGTCCGCGTCGCGGTTTCCTGAGCATTTGGAGAACGAGGAAGATGAGGTTTGGCCGCGTCTGGCATATGGATCGGGCATGAGATCGCGCCGCTTCGCCCTGTCGCTGATGGCTGCCGTCCTGGTCCTGGGCATCGGGGCCGGGGCGCGGGACCGGTTTGACGATTGGGTCGATGCGACGGCGCTGCCGCGGCTGGACGTGCCGGTCGGGGTCGAGGTGGTGGCGCGGGACGGCAGGCTGCTGCGCGCCTTCCAGGTCGCGGACGGGCGCTGGCGGCTGGATGCCGGGCCGGTCGATGCGCTGTTTCTTGACATGCTGACGACCTGGGAGGACCGGCGGTTCCGCCGCCATGCCGGCATTGATGCGCGGGCGCTCTTGCGGGCGGGCTGGCAGGCGCTGCGGCATGGGCGGGTGGTCTCGGGCGGCTCGACCCTGACCATGCAGGTGGCGCGGCTGATCGAGGAAGGGCCGACCGGGCAATGGGCCGGGAAGGCCCGGCAGATGCGGCTGGCCCTGGCGCTGGAGCGGCGGCTGGGCAAGCGCGAGATCCTGGAGCTTTACCTGCGCCTTGCCCCCTATGGCGCCAATGTCGAGGGCATCCGCGCCGCCAGCCTGCAATGGTTCGGCAAGGAGCCGCGGCGGCTTTCCCCCGCGCAGGCGGCGCTGCTGGTGGCGCTGCCGCAATCGCCCGAGGCGCGGCGGCCGGACCGTTTTCCGCTGGCCGCCAAGGCGGCGCGCGACCGGGTTCTGGTGCGGGCGGCGCGGGCCGGGCTGATCTCGGACGCCGATGCGCAGGCGGCGATGGCCGAGCCGGTGCCGCGGGTGCGGCGGGCCTTTCCGGCGCTGGCGCCGCTGCTGGCCGCGCGGCTGCTGCGCGAGCATCCCGGCGCCTTGCGGATCGAGACCACCCTCGATGCGCGCCTGCAGCGCCGGGCCGAGGAGCTGGCCTCGCGTGCCGTGCGCGGCGCCGGGCGGCGGCTGTCGGCGGCCGTGGTGCTGGCCGATCACCGGACGGGCGAGATCCTGGCCGAGGTCGGCGCGGCGGACTGGACGGATGGCGCGTCGAGCGGTTTCGTCGATATGGCGCGGGCCTGGCGCTCTCCGGGCTCGACCCTGAAGCCCTTCGTCTACGGGATGGCCTTCGACGACGGGCTGGCGCATCCCGAGACGCTGATCGAGGATCGGCCCACCGCCTTCGGCCGCTGGCAGCCGCAGAATTTCGACAAGCATTTCCGCGGCACCGTCAGCCTGAGAAACGCGCTGATCTGGTCCTTGAACATCCCGGTGGTGAAGCTGGCCGAGGCGGTCGGCCCGAACCGCATCGTCCAGGCGCTGCGCCGCGGCGGGGTCGAAATGCGCCTGGCCGGCGAGATGCCGGGGCTGGCGATCGTGCTGGGCGGCGCCGGCGTCACCCTGGAGGGGCTGGCCGAGGGCTATGCGGCCCTGGCGCGCGGCGGGCGGGGCATCACGCTGTCGCCGCTGCCGGGCGGCAGCCGGGAACTGGCGGCGCCGATGTTCGGCCCGGTCGCGGCCTGGCAGGTCGGCCATATCCTGAGCCAGAACCCCGCCCCACATGGCGCGCGGCAGCGGCCGATGGCCTACAAGACCGGCACCTCCTATGGGCATCGCGACGCGCTGGCGGTGGGTTTCGACGGGGCGCGGGTCGGCGCGGTCTGGCTGGGGCGGCCGGACGGCACGCCGGTGCCGGGCGCCTTCGGCGGCGAGCTGGCGGCGCCGGTGCTGTTCGACCTGTTCGACGCCCTGCCCCCGGTCGCGCTGCCGCCGCCGCCGCCGCAGACGCTGACGCTGCCGAACAGCGCCCTGCCGCTGCCCTTGCGCCGCTTTGCCCCGGCGGGCGAGGCCAGTGCCGCCGCGGCCAGCCCCGCCAGCCCCGATGCGCTGCGCCTGACCTATCCGCCGGACGGGGCCGAGCTTGAGGCGCAAGGGCCGCTGACCGCCAAGGCGCGGGGCGGGCGCGGGCCCTGGACCTTCCTGCTGAACGGTGCGCCCGCCGCCATCGCCCAGCCGCAGCCCATGGCCAGCCTGCCCAATCCCGGTCCCGGCTTCGCCGAGCTGACGGTGGTGGATGCGAATGGCGCCTCGGCGACTGCGGCAATCCGGCTGCACTGAAGCAATTTGCGCGGTTTCGGATTCGCTTGGCCTTTTCTTGTCGGCGATTTGCGACATATTCGCATCATGCTGCGCATCAACGATCAGATCACCATCCAGGAATGGGAGCTGTCCGAACAGTTCACCCGCTCGCAGGGACCGGGCGGGCAGAACGTGAACAAGGTCGAGACCGCGGTGGAACTGCGCTTCGAGGCCGAGCGGTCGCCGCATCTGGCCCCGCCGGTCAAGGCGCGGCTGCGCCGGCTGGCCGGGCGGCGCTGGACCCAGGACGGCGCCGTGCTGATCCGGGCCGAGGAAACCCGCAGCCAGGCCCGCAACCGCGAACTGGCGCGCGAGCGGCTGGCCGAGCTGATCCGCCAGGCGCTGATCGCGCCCCGCAAGCGCATCGCCACCCGGCCCACCCTGGGCAGCCAGCGCCGCCGGCTGGCCGCCAAGACCCAGCGCGGCGAGGTGAAGGCGACGCGGGGCCGCATCCGCGACGCGGAGGATCCGGCATGATCGCCGAGTTCCGCGAAAGGCTGGCGCGGCTGATCGGCCGCCGGCCGCCCGACCTGCAGGTCGCGGCGCTGTGCCTGAACGAGGCCAGCGGCGACGTGCTGCTGGTGACCAGCCGCGGCACCGGGCGCTGGATCGTGCCCAAGGGCTGGCCCATGCCCGGCCGCAGCCTGGCCGACGCCGCGCGGCAGGAGGCCTGGGAGGAGGCCGGCGTCCAGGGCCGCATCAGCGAGACCGAGATCGGCCGCTATCACTATGACAAGGACCAGGATCGCGGCTTCGCCATCCCGGTCGAGGTCCGGGTGTTCCCGCTTTACGTCGAGGCGCTGGAGGCGCAGTTCCCCGAGGCGCATGAGCGCAAGCGCCGCTGGTTCACCCCCGGGGACGCCGCACGGATGGTGGCCGAGACCGGGCTGAAGCAGCTGCTGCGCAGCCTGCCGGCGCAGCACCGGCGCCCCCCGGAATGAGGCGCGAACCCCGTGAATACCGCACGCTCGACAAGGATCTGAGCCGCGTCACCCATACCGAGCGGGCGGTGCTGCATTCGGCGCGGTCGTTCATGCGTCTGGGTCTGGGGCTGATCTTCATCGCCGCGACCGCCTATGTCGGCACCGGCTTCTTCGCCGACCAGCCGGCGCTTGGCATCCTGGCGGCCAGCATGGCCGTCGCCGCCTATCTGGCCATGTCGATCGGCGGCAACGACGTCGCGAACGCCCTGGGGCCGGCGGTCGCCGCCGGCGCCATCGGCATGACCACCGGCCTGCTCTCGGTCGCCGTCCTCGAGGTGCTGGGCGCGGTCATCGCCGGCGGCGGCGTCACCGCGACCCTGACCGAAGGGCTGGTCGGCAGCACGCTGGGCGAAGGCGAGGCGACGGCGCGGATGATGCTGGCGGCGCTGCTGGCGGCGGGCAGCTGGATCAGCCTGGCCACCTGGCTGGGCGCGCCGGTCAGCACCACCCATTCCGTGGTCGGCGCCATCGCCGGGGCCGGCATGGCAAGTTTCGGCCTGGGCGCGGTGAACTGGCCGGCGATGGCGATGATCGCCTTCGGCTGGATCGTCTCGCCGCTGGTGGCGGGGCTGATCGCCGCCGGGCTGATGGCATTGCTGCGCTGGCTGGTCATGGACCGCGAGGATCGCCTGGCTGCCGCCCGCATGTGGATGCCGGTTGCCGTCGCGCTGACCTCGGCCATGCTGGCGGGGGTGGCCGAACTGGCCTGGCACGGCACGGGACTGGCGGCGAACGCGGTGCTGGTGCTGGTCTGTGCCTTGCTGGGCTGGGTCTATACCCGGCGGCGCATCGACCGCCAGTTGCGCGGCGCCGGCGGCGGGCGGCTGGCGGTGAAGCAATTGCTGGCGGTGCCGCTGGCCGCCTCGGCGCTGGTGATGGGCTTCGCCCACGGCGCCAACGACACCTCGAACGTGGCGGCGCCCTTGACCATCATCCTCGACAGCCTGTCGGCGGCGGGCGGCGATGCGCTGCGCGGCCGGCTGGTGCTGCTGCTGGGGGGCCTGGGCATCGCGCTGGGGGTGCTGCTGTTCGGGCGCCGGCTGGTGCACATGGTCGGCAGCCGCATCACCCGGCTGAACGCCGCGCGCGCGCTTTGCGTGTCGCTGGCGACGGCGGCGACGGTGCTGGCGGCCTCGCTGATGGGCCTGCCGGTCTCGACCACGCATGTCGCGGTGGGCGGCGTGTTCGGCGTCGGCTTCTATCGCGAATGGCGCGACCGGCGGCTGGCGGCGAGCCACGCGCCGCTGCCGGACGAGGAACGCCGGCGACGGCATCTGGTGCGCCGATCCTACATGCGGATGATCCTGGGCGCCTGGCTGGTGACGGTGCCGGCGGCTGCGGCGCTGGCCGCGGCGCTGGTCTGGATCGGCGGGTTCTAGGGCGGGCTTTCCGGAAGATCCTTGTGTCCCGGCTTCGTTTCCCGGCGTCCGGCAGCACCGGCCATGCGCCCTCTTGTCGCCGGGCTTCGCCTGCGGCGCTGACCGCGCGCCCCGGTCCGGACGCGGCCGGCCGCCATCCGGTCCCGTAGGCGCCAGACCGGCGTGCCAGCCGCCCGGCCTCAGGCCCGTCGCAGCGCCGCCTCGCCCGCCGCGCGGGTTTCCGAAAGCGTGGCGCCGGTGCTCAGCGCCTCGGGGTCGAGCACCAGTTCCAGCACCGCCAGCGTCCCGGCCGCCTTGGCCCGGGCGAAGGCATCGGCGAAATCCTCCTGCCGCTCGACCCGCTCGCCATGGCCGCCATAGGCGCGGGCCAGCGCGACGAAATCGGGATTGGCCAGCGCCGTGCCCGAGACCCGGCCGGGATAGCTGCGTTCCTGATGCATGCGGATGGTGCCGTAATGGCCGTTATTCGCCACGATGACGATGACGGCGGCGCCATGCTGGGCGGCGGTCGAAAGCTCGTTCACGGTCATCTGCAGGCAGCCGTCCCCGGCCATGCAGACCACGATGCGGCCCGGATGCTGCAGCTTGGCGGCGATGGCGGCCGGCAGGCCGTAGCCCATCGAGCCCGAGGTCGGCGCCAGCTGCGTGCCCCAGCGGCGGAAGCGGTAATAGCGATGGATGAAGGCCGCGTAATTCCCCGCGCCATTGGTGACGATCGCGTCCGGCGGCAGGTGGTCGGAAAGCCAGCGCACCGTCGCCTCCATCCGCACCGCGCCCGGGGTGGGGCGGGGCTGCTGCCAGGCCTCGTAGCCCGCGCGCAGCCCGGCGGTCCAGGCGTCCCAGCGCGTCGCGTCGGGCAGCGCCGCCAGCGCCGCCACCACCGCGCGCGGATCGGCCGCCAGCCCGGGATCGGGCCGCCACAGATGCCCCAGCTCGTCGGGCGAGGGATGGACATGGATCACCCGCGCCCGCGGGCGCACCGGGTCCATCAGCTCATAGCCGCGGGTCAGCGTGTCGCCCAGCCGCGAGCCCAGCGACAGCAGGCAATCCGCCTGCGACAGCGCCTGTCCCAGCGCCGGGTTCATCCCGACACCCAGGTCGCCGACATAGTTCGGATGCGCATTGTCCATGTGCCCCTGGCGGCGGAAGGGCACCGCGACCGGCAGGCCCCAGCTTTCGGCGAAACGCGCCAGATCCCCGGCGGCGGCCTGCGACCACAGCGTCCCGCCCGGCACCACCAGCGGCCGCTCGGCCCCGGCCAGCGCATGGGCGATGGCCGCGACCGACTCGCCGGCGACGGCGGAAAGCGGCGCGGCGGGCGGCGCGATGTCGGGCACCTCGGCCCGGGCCGAGATCATGTCCTCGGGCAGCGCCAGCACCACCGGACCCGGTCGACCCGACATGGCAAGGTGGAAGGCGCGCGAAAGATATTCCGGGATACGCTCGGTCTGGTCGATCTCGGCCACCCATTTCGCCAGCGGGCCGAACATGGCGCGGTAATCGACCTCCTGAAAGGCGTCGCGGTCGCGGTCGCCGCGGGCGATCTGGCCGACGAACAGGATCATCGGCGTCGAATCCTGCCGCGCCACATGCACCCCGGCGCTGGCATTGCTGGCGCCGGGGCCGCGGGTGACGAAAGCCACGCCCGGGCGGCCGGTCAGCTTGCCCTGCGCCTCGGCCATCATCGCGGCGGCGCCCTCGTGCCGGCAGGTGACGTTCTGGATGCCCGAGGCGTAAAGCCCGTCCAGCACCGCCAGGAAACTCTCGCCGGGGACCGAGAACACCCGCCCGACCCCGTTCGCCTTCAGCGCATCGACCAGTATCTGCCCGCCATGCCGCATCGCCGTCCCCTTCGCTGCTTTTCCGGTCGGCAGTCTGGGCCAGCTTGCGGCGGGCTGGCAAGCCATCGCCGGCCCGGCGGCACCATGTCGCAGGGGGCCGGCCCTCGGCGCTATTGACGCATTTCGCCTGCAGGCAGACGCTTTCCCGAGGATCGCGGCCGCAAGCCGGCGGTCCGCTTGGGGAGGAGAGTAACAAGTGACACACGGCGGCGCTATCAAGCGTTCGATCGTCTTTTTCATGGTGCCCGATTTTACCATGATCGCCTTTGCCACCGCGCTGGAGCCGCTGCGGGCCGCCAACCGGATGCTGGGCTATCAGGGCTATCGCTGGCGGCTGGCCAGCGTCGACGGCCGGCCGGTCCGGGCCTCGAACGGGGTGGAATGCACGGTCGACACCTCTCTGGAGGAGGAGCGGCGCAAGCTGGCCGGCTCGGATCGACCCTCGATGGTGATCGTCTGCGCCGGGCTCAACATCGAGACCTATCAGCAGCGCCCGGCCTTTGCCTTCCTGCGCGAGGTGAACAGCCGCCGGGTGGCGATCGGCGGGCTGTGCACCGGGGCCTATGTGCTGGCGCGGGCCGGGCTGCTGGCCGGCCGGCGCTGCGCCATCCATTGGGAGAACCTGCCGGGCTTCGCCGAGGCCTTCCCGGCCGCCGATGTCCATGCCGACCTGTTCGAGGTGGACGGCACCATCTATACCTGTGCCGGCGGCACCGCGGCGCTGGACATGATGCTGCAGTTGATCCGCGACGATTTCGGCGAAAGCCTGGTGAACCGGGTCTGCGAGCAGCTGCTGACCGACCGCATCCGCAGCCCCGGCGACCGCCAGCGCCTGCCGCTGCGCGCCCGGCTGGGCATCCACAATCCCAAGGTGCTGACCATCATCGAGCTGATGGAGGCAAACCTGGCCGAACCGCTGTCCCTGGTCGAGATCGCCGGCCATGTCGGCCTGTCGCGCCGCCAGGTCGAGCGGCTGTTCGATCACGAGATGGGCCGCTCTCCGGCGCGCTACTATCTGGAGATCCGGCTTGACCGCGCCCGCCACCTGCTGATGCAATCCTCGCTGTCGGTCTTCGAGGTGGCGATGGCCTGCGGCTTCGTCTCGGCCTCGCATTTCGCCAAGTGCTACCGCGAGCTTTACGCCCATTCGCCGCAGCAGGAGCGGGCCGAGCGCAAGATCATCCCGCTGGCGCAGGCCAGCTGAGCAAGGCCGGGCCCGGGCCACCCGCCCCTGCCCGGCCGGTTTCAGCCGTCCAGAAAGGCCCGCTGGTGAAACCTCTGCACCACGGCCGGGTAGCGCCATGCCACGCCTTCGGGGCAGGCGTTGCGTGCCAGACAACCGGAAGCGCCGCAGCCGGCGCCTTCGGGGCGGCGCAGATGCGTCTTGCAGGCAGCCGGGTCGAAGCCCCCCGGCCCGTAGGCCGCGACCGGGCAGGCCCGCAGGCAGGGCCTGTCGGCGCAGGAATCGCAAGGGTGCGGCGCGCCGGCCGCCGCGTTCAGACGCTGCAGCGCGGCGGGCGCCAGCGGGCAATCCAGCAGCAGCGCGCCGCGAAACGCGTGCCACAGGCCAAAGCGCGGATGCATCAGCACCCCCAGCGGCGAGGGCTTCAGCCCCTCGGCCCGCATCCCCCATTGCTGGAACGGCGCGAAGGGCCGGTCGTTGGGCATCAGCACCCGCGCGCCGATGGCGGCGGCCGCCCTCTCCAGCACCGCGCGCGACCAGCGGTCAAGCGGATCGGTGGGCGGCGGATCCTGCCGGTCCCGCCAGCGCGTGAAAACCGGCCAATAGCCGGCGCCGGCATTGCCGACCAGAAGCACCGCGGCCGCCGGCTGGCCGTCCGGCCCCGGCGGTCGCGGCTCATCCGCCGCGAAATTCAGCCCGCCGCGCAGCACAAGGCCGCTGGGACCAAGCGCGGCCCAGACCCGCTCGGGCCGTTCAGCGCCCAGGCCGCCCCGGCGCGGTGGTGCGCCACACCTCACGATGGATCAGCTCCTCCACCTTCTCGCGCGCTGAGACCGGCGGCTTTCATGTGAAGGCGTCCGGCATCGAGGCTTTCTTGCGCGCCACGAAATCGGTCAGGCTTTCGGCGATGCCCGGGTCCAGCGGCGGCGGCTCGTAGCTCTCCAGCCAGCGCCGGGCGATCTGGTTGGCGCGCTGCGCGGCGGTCTTTTCGCCCTCGGCCTGCCATTGCTCGAAGGAATTGTTGTCGGCCACCAGCGAGCGATAGAAGGCGGTCTGGAAATTCGCCTGGGTATGGGCGCAGCCCAGGTAATGGCTGCCGGGCCCGACCTCGCGGATCGCATCCAGCGCCAGGCCGTTCTCGGACAGATCGACGCCGGCGGCGAATTTCTGCGCCATGCCCAACTGGTCCACATCCATGATGAACTTCTCGTAGCAAGCGGAAAGCCCGCCTTCCAGCCAGCCCGCGGCATGCAGGACGAAATTGGCGCCGCACAGCAGGGTGGCGTTCAGCGTGTTGGCGCTTTCATAGGCCGCCTGCGCGTCGGGGATCTTCGCGGCGCAAAGCGAGCCGCCGGTGCGGAAGGGCAGCCCCAGCCGCCGCGACAACTGCGCCGCGCCATAGGCGACCAGCGACGGTTCGGGCGTGCCCATGGTCGGCGCCCCCGACTGCATCGACATGGACGAGGCGAAGGTGCCGAACAGCACCGGCGCACCCGGCCGCACCAACTGGACGAAGGCGGCGCCGGCCAGCACCTCGGCCAGCACCTGGGTCAGCGCCCCCGCCACCGTCACCGGGCTCATGGCGCCGGCCAGGATGAAGGGCGCGACGATGCAGGCCTGGTTCGCGCGGGCATAGACCTTGGCCGCGCCCAGCATGGTGTCGTCGAACACCATGGGCGAATTGGCGTTGATCAGGCTGACGGTCACGGCATTGCGGTCGACGAAATCCTCGCCGAACAGCAGCCGGGCCATCGCCACCGTGTCCTCGGCCCGCTCGGGCGCCGTGACCGAACCCATGAAGGGCTTGTCCGACAGCGTCATATGCGCCAGCAGCATGTCCAGGTGACGCTTGTTCACCGGCACGTCCACCGGCTCGCAGACCGTGCCGCCGGAATGGTGCATCGAGGGCGCCATATAGGCCAGCTTCACGAAATTGCGGAAATCCTCCAGCCTGGCATAGCGGCGGTTGCCGTCCAGGTCGCGCACGAAGGGGGGCCCATAGACCGGGGCGAAGACAGTGGCATCGCCGCCGATCTGCACCGAGCGCGCCGGGTTGCGCGCATGCTGGGTAAAGACGCTGGGCGCGGTCTTCAGCAGCGTCCGCGGCAGCCCCTTGGGAAAATGGACGCGCTGGCCGCGCAGGTCGGCGCCGGCCTCCTTCCACAGCGCCAGCGCCTCGGGATCGTCGCGGAACTCGATCCCGACCTCCTCCAGCACCGTGTCGGCATTGGCCTCGATCAGGGCCAGCCCCTCCTCGCTCAGCACCTCGTAATTGGGCGCCTGGCGCCTGATATAGGTCAGCTGCCCGCCGGGGCCGCC
>NZ_JBHRXE010000043.1:0-143938 GCF_042648325.1 Paracoccus simplex
ACCGCCGGGTGTTCCTGAACGGCAACAAGACCGTCGTCTTCCCCGCATCGCCCGGAAGCTACGCATCCGAGCGCATGGGCTGAGAACCGCGCCGGGCGGCCAGCGGGCCGCCCCGTTCCGCCCCCGTCTTCACCGTTGCAAAAATACCCCCGCCGGAGGCCGGACGCCGAAGCCGGCGCCGGCCGCGCAGAATCGCTATGACCCGCGACGCCGGCGCAACGCTTCCTCGACCGTCGGCGCGTAACGCGCCAGCGGCCGGCGCAGCCCATGCGTCAGCAGCACCCGGCGCATGTCGCGGCTGGTGCCGGTCAGCCACAGCGCGATGCCGCGGCGTCGCGCCTTGTGCGCCAGCCCCTCGATCATGTTGGCGCCGGTGGAATCCAGGAAGGGCACGGCGCTGAAATCCACCACCAGCACCCGGAACCCGTCCTGGATGCGGTCCAGAACCGAGCCGATCGAGGCCGTGGCGCCGAAGAACAGCGCCCCCGAGATGCGATAGACCACCACGTCGCGCGGCTGCGGCTGGTCCGGGCGCGGCTGGGCGCTGTCGGCCGTGTCGGCGCCGACCAGAGCCACGACGCCCACGGCCTGGCTCATGCGCTGGATGAACAGCACCGAACCCAGCGCCAGACCCACCACGATGGCCTCGGTCAGGTCGCGGAACACCGTCAGCAGAAAGGTCACCGCCAGCACCGCCGCCTCGCCCCAGCCCGAGCGCAGCAGGATGGCGATGGCGGGTTTCTCGACCATGTTCCAGGCCACCACCGCCAGCACGCCGGCCAGCGCCGCCAGCGGGATATACGACGCCAGCGGCGCCGCGACCAGCATGAAGCCCAGCAGGAACAGCGCATGCAGCATCCCCGCCACCGGCCCATGCGCCCCGGCGCGCACATTGGTCGCGGTCCGCGCGATGGTGCCGGTGACGCAGATGCCGCCGAACAGCGCCGAGCCGATATTCGCCACGCCCTGCGCCACCAGCTCGCAATTCGAGCGGTGGCGGCGGCCGGTCATACCATCCGCCACCACAGCCGACAGCAGCGATTCGATGGCGCCGAGCAGCGTCAGCGACAGGGCGGCGGGCAAGAGCGTCAGCACCCTGTCCAGCGACAACTCCGGCAGCGCCGGGGCGGGCAGGGTCGAGGGGATGCCGCCGAAGCGGCTGCCGATGGTCGCGACATCCGCCCCGGTCGCGGCGGTGAAGCCCGCCGCCAGCGCCACGGCGATCAGCATGCCGGGCCAATGCGGCCGGGCGCGTTTCAACCCCAGGATCACCGCGACGGTTCCCAGCGCGATCGCCAGCGCCGCCGGGGTCAGGCTGGCGCGGGCCTGCCAGAGCGCCGGGATCTTCTCGACCAGCGCGCCCGGCTCATGCGTCAGCGCCAGGCCGAAGATCTCCTTCAGCTGGCTGGTGAAGATGATCACGGCGATGCCGGCGGTGAAGCCGACCGTCACCGGAAAGGGAACGAACTTGATGAAGGTGCCCAGCCGCAAGAGCCCGATGGCGACCAGCATCAGCCCCGACAGGAAGGTCGCAAGGATCAGCCCCGACATGCCGTGCTGCGCGACGATGCCGGCGACCAGCACGATGAAGGCCCCCGCCGGTCCGCCGATCTGGAAGCGCGAGCCGCCAAGCGCTGAAACCAGGAAGCCGCCGACGATGGCGGTATAGAGCCCCTGCGCCGGCGAGGCGCCGGCGGCGATGGCGATGGCCATCGACAGGGGCAGCGCCACGATGGCGACGGTCAGCCCGGCCAGGGCATCGGCGCGCAGCTTGGCCGCGCCATAGCCCTCGCGCAGGACGGTGATCAGTTTCGGGGTGAACAGCGGCGCAAATCCGGGCGCCATGCTGGCCTGTTGGTTCATCTGGGGCCGCACCTTCGCGAAGGAGGCGGCGGGATCGTCGGCTGTGTGTCGGCGGTCGCCGTCGCGATTACGTCTGTGGACCGGATTTCAGCCGCACGCCGCGCCCGCCCGCGCCGCTGACCGCGCCTTCGCCGATCAGCTCGATCCCGGCGGCCTCCAGCGCCTCGACCACCCGGGTCAGGCTTTCGACCACGCCGCGCACATTGCCGTCGCTGGCCTCCATGCGCTGGATGGTCGGGACCGACAGGCCGGAAAGCTCGGCCAGCCGCTTCTGGTCGATGCCAAGCAGGGCACGCGCCGCCCGCATCTGGGCCGAGGTCATCATGCAGTGATTCCCAATCCTTGATGATGGATGTCTAGCATGGCGATAATGATATTTCAAATATCATGATTGCATGGTGACATGCAAAAAGGCCCCCGCGAAGGAGGGCCTTTCATGTCCATATGCCGAGCAGGCCGGAAGTCAGAACTTCATCGTGGTGCCCAGAGTGATCGTGCGGCCGGGTGCCCAAACCGGTTCGATCCCACCGCGGCCGTCATTCGCGCCAAAACCCGAGCGCTCGTAATAGTTCTTGTCGAACAGGTTATCGACGCTGAGCCGGACCGCCATGTTTCCGTAGGCCGGGGGCGTCCATTCCGCATAGGCGTTGACCACGGTATAGGAGGGTTGCTTGTAATAAGTCGTGCCTTCGACAACCCGCTCGTCGATGGAACCAGCCCACTCAACCGAAGCGCCGACCACCGTATTCCATGCCGCCAACTCGTGATCGACCCAGAGTGCGGCAGTCTCGCCCACGGGCATGAAATAGACGCCGTTATTCGCCACGACATCTTCGTCATCGCCGGTAACGTCCGCCTTGGTGAAGGAGGCACCGATCCTGGTGGAGCCAAAATCATAGGCACCGTGCAGGGTGAATCCCTTGCTGCGGTATTCCTCGGCACGGTTGGTCAGGAGCGTCGAGGATTCATAGCTCAGCAACCCATCGATCTTCGTGTCAAATACGGTGATGCCGGCCTGCCAGACGTCGCCGTTGAAGTTCGCGCCAATCTTGAGGTTCTTGGCCGTGCCCGTGTCTAGGTTCGGGTCGGTGACGAAGCCGTCATCGCGGGCATGGACATAGCCATAATCGCCGATGACGTAACCCAGCCAGGTGCGTGAAGCGCCGGCAAAAACTTCGATATTGTCGTTGATGCGATAGGCGAGGGTGCCGTTCACGCTGGCGCCGGAATCGCTGAACCGCTCGCCGTTCCAATCGGTAAAGCGGTGCGCGTCGTAGCGGGCGCCGGTCGAAAGGTTGAAGCCGTTCTCAAACTCGAACCGTCCTTGAGCGAAGATGCCGATCTGGCTCGTCGAGAAGTTGCGGTAGCGACGGTTGTTGTTGCCGTAGTTGTCGGTGGAGTAGTCGTGTTCGTTGAAATCGACCCCAGCGGTGATCTTGCCGGCCCCGATGGTAAAGGTGTTCTGCGCCTTGCCGCCGAACTGCTCTTCCTCGAAGATCGCGTTGCCGTTGGTGCGGGTCGTATAGTTCGGTCGCCAGTATTCATACTGGCTGAAGTAAAGCGAAACCTCGGGATCCCACATGTCGGTCGGGTCCGTCGAGGTATAGGTCAGCTTGACTGTGTCGCGGCTGACCTTCAGCGGATGAACCTCGTCGCCGGCAAGGCCCATATTCGCCTTGATCAGACGATCGGCGTCGTCGCGGCTGCGTTCCAGGCCGAGCTCGATCCGATGTCCTTCGAACTCGTAGCCGAGCTTGGCCAAGATATTCCGCGCAGCAGGCTCGGTGCCGAGGATCTCCTTGCCGTCGCCGCTATCATAATTGTCGCCGTTCGAGCTGTGGGCCATGATGAACCAGTCGAACCCGCCGCTGCGGCCATAGCCGGCCAAGCTGCCCGAGAAGCCGCGACCATTCGAGCCATAGGAAAGTGCTGCACGGCCGCCGATGTTCTGCCCCGCTTCCAGCATGTCGAGCGCACTCACCGTCTCGTAACGCAGCGCACCCGCAGCGGCGGCAAAGCCGGAATCGGCTGCTGCGGCGCCGGCCTCGACCTCGACGGATTTCAGGAAGGCCGGGTCGATCACGTTAGAACCGGTATGGTGCCAGCTGGTCTGCGCTTGCGGCACCCCGTCCACGGTAACGGCCAGCAGTGATTGCTCGATGCCGAAGACACTGATCTTCTTCGCAGGTCCGCCACCACCCGAGACCGTGATGGCGGAATCACGGGCGAAAAGCTCGGACACGTCGGCGGGCTGCAGCGCCTCGAGATCCTCGGCGGTGACCGAGACGCCGCCGGTGGCCTCGACGTTCTCCTGGCCGTCGGTGACCAGGGTGATCGGGTTCAGCACGAGGGTCTCGCCCGGCGCGGACGGGGCGGATTCCTGGGCGTAGAGGGCCGTCGCCAGGGCAAGCGTGGACACCCCCGCCAGAGGGAGGATTTGGCGCAACTGCATGTCTTTTCCTTGTTTCGTTGAGGAACTGGCGCGCGTTATAGGCTGCCGGCCTCTATACACAAGTAATTTACTCGGAATTCAATATCGGGAACTGATAAAAACAGTCGGGATTGTTGCCGATCTGCGTCACCCCCCGCCGCCCGCCGGGGAAAGGCCGGCCTTTGCCGAGCCCGGACGACGGGGCTGGCGCTGCCGGGGGCAAAGGGGTTACAGACCAGCAAAGCCGCAGCCCGGGACAGCAAGATGAGCATCAATCTCTATCAGAACGATCTGCCGGACGATCTGGACCTTGGCCCGGTGGTGGCCATCGACACCGAGACCATGGGCCTTGACCCGCGCCGCGACCGGCTGTGCCTGGTGCAGATGAGTTCGGGCGACGGCAATGCGCATCTGGTGCAGATCGCCCGCGGCCAGCACCAGGCGCCGAACCTGACCCGGATGCTGACCGATCCCAAGGTGCTGAAGCTGTTCCATTTCGGCCGCTTCGACATCGCGGCGCTGGAAGCCGCCTTCGGCGTGGTGACCAAGCCGGTCTGGTGCACCAAGATCGCCAGCAAGATGGTGCGCACCTTCACCGACCGGCACGGGCTGAAATACCTGCTGAGCGAGCTGGTCGGCGTCGACATCTCCAAGCAGCAGCAGACCAGCGATTGGGGCGCGGCCGAGCTGTCCGACGCGCAACTGGAATATGCCGCCTCGGACGTGCTTTACCTGCACGCGCTCAAGGCCGAGCTGGAAAAGCGGCTGGAGCGCGAGGGGCGGCTGGGCCTGGCGCAGGCCTGTTTCGACTTCCTTCCCGCCCGCGCCCATCTGGACCTGCGCGGCTGGGGGGATGAAAACGACATCTTCCACCATTAGGTAGCGGGCCATGAGCGCATATCTCGACACCGCCCTGCGGGTGATCCGCACCGAGGCCGAGGGGCTGGCCATGCTGGCCGAGGGGCTTGGCGACAGCTTCGACCGCGCCGTCGCGGCGATTCTGGCCGCGAACGGCCGGGTCGTGGTGTCGGGCATGGGCAAGTCCGGCCATGTCGGGCGCAAGATCGCCGCCACCCTGGCCTCGACCGGCACGCCGGCGCAGTTCGTCCACCCGGCCGAGGCCAGCCATGGCGACCTGGGCATGGTCACCCAGGGCGATCTGGCGCTGGTGCTGTCGAATTCGGGCGAGACGCCCGAGCTTGCCGACCTGATCGCGCATACCCGGCGCTTCCAGATCCCGCTGATCGGCGTCGCCAGCCGGCCCGATTCCACCCTGCTGCGTCAGGCTGACGTGGCGCTGGTGCTGCCCGCCGCGCCCGAGGCCTGCGGCACCGGCATCGTGCCCACCACCTCGACCACCATGACCATGGCCCTGGGCGACGCGCTGGCCGTGGCGCTGATGGAGCATCGCAAGTTCACGCCCGAGCATTTCCGCACCTTCCACCCCGGCGGCAAGCTGGGCGCCCGGCTGTCGCGGGTGGCCGACCTGATGCACGAGGACATCCCCCTGGTCGCCGAGACCGCGCCCATGGCCGATGCGCTGCTGACCATCAGCCAGAAAAGTTTCGGCGTGACCGGCGTGACCAATGCCGAGGGCACGCTGACCGGCATCATCACCGACGGCGACCTGCGGCGGCACATGCAGGGCCTTCTGGAGCACACGGCGGCCGAGGTGATGACCCGCAACCCGCGGACCATCGGCCTCGACCAGATGGCCGAGGCGGCGCTGGCCGAGATGCAGTCGCGCCGCATCACCAGCCTGTTCGTGGTCACGCCCGACGGCCGGCCGGCCGGGCTGATCCATATCCATGATTTCCTGCGCACGGGGATGGTCTAGCGGTGCCGACCCGGTCCTGCATCGTCGCCTGGCTGCGCGTGATCCTGCCGCTGGCGGCGCTGGCGCTCTTGTCGGTGCTGTTCCTGCTGGGCCGCAAGCCCGAGCCGGACGCAAACATCCCCTATGCCGACGTGAACCCGCAGGAGCTGGCCGAGCGTCAGGCGGTGACACAGCCGACCTATGCCGGCGTGACCGAAGACGGGGCACAGATCAGCGTGACCGGCGCCGAGGCGGTGCCCGATGCCGGCGGCGGCGGCGCGGCCAAGGCGGTGCGCATGACCCTGCGCGCCAGGGACGGGCGCGCGGCCGATGTCAGCGCCGGCGCCGCCTCGCTGCAGGGCGACCAGATCCGGTTGGGCGAAGGCGCGCGCATGACCACCGCCGACGGCTGGGTGCTGACCGCACCGGAATTCCTGGCGTCGACCACGGCCGGCACCGTGGTCTCGGAGCAGGAGGTGAACGCCCTTGCCCCTTTCGGCGAATTGACGGCGGGCCGGATGGAGCTGAAACCCTCGGGTGAGGGCAGCGGCGATCATGTTCTTGATTTGAGCGGCGGAGTCCGATTGATATACCGGCCATGACCTTTGCGTCCCCACACGCCGCGCCCGGGGGCATCTCATGCGCCAGAAAGGAAACCCGATGATCCGGTCCGGACCGCTTTTGCCCGTGATCCTGTCGCTTGCCCTGGCGGCTTCGGCCGGCGCGCAGGGCACGGGTTTCGGCAATGCGCAGGACATCAAGCAGCCGGTCGAGGTCACCGCCGACACGCTGTCCGTCGATCAGAAGACCGGCAAGGCCACCTTCTCGGGCAATGTGCTGATCGGGCAGGGGGCGATGCGGCTTTCGGCGGACAGCGTGACCGTGACCTATGCCCAGGGCGACCAGAGCCGGATCAGCGCGCTGCACGCCGCAGGAAACGTCACCCTGGTCAGCGGCGAGGACGCGGCCGAGGCGAAGGCCGCCGATTACGACGTCGAATCGGGCAATGTGGTGCTGACCGGCGATGTGCTGCTGACCCAAGGCGGCAATGTGCTGTCGGGCGACAAGGTCACGGTGAACCTGACGACCGGCACGGCCAATGCCTCGGGCCGGGTGCGCAGCGTCCTGCAGCCGGGGAACCGGTGATGGCGGCCGAGGCGGCACAGGGCCTGCGCGTCAGCGGGCTGCGCAAGTCCTATCGCAACCGGCCGGTGATCCGCGACGTGGCGATGCAGCTGGACCGGGGCGAGGTGGTGGCGCTTCTGGGTCCGAACGGCTCTGGCAAGACCACCTGCTTTTATTGCGTGGCCGGGTTGGTGGCGCCCGATTCGGGGCAGGTGCTGATCGACGGCCAGGACGCGACGCGGCTGCCAATGTATCGCCGCGCGCAGATGGGCATCGGCTATCTGCCGCAGGAAATGTCGATCTTTCGCGGCCTGACGGTCGAGCAGAACATCATGGCCGTGCTGGAACTGGTCGAGCCGCATGTGCATCAGCGCCGCGAGCGGCTCGAGGAGCTGCTGGGCGATTTCTCGATCGGCCATCTGCGCAATGCCTCGGCCATGGCGCTGTCCGGGGGCGAGCGGCGCCGGGTCGAGATCGCCCGCTGCCTGGCGGCCGATCCGGCCTATCTGCTTCTGGACGAACCATTCGCCGGCGTCGATCCGATCGCCGTGGGCGAGATCCGCGGCCTGGTCCACGCCCTGAAAAGCCGCGGCATCGGTGTGCTCATCACCGATCACAACGTCCGCGAGACGCTGGAGATCGTCGACCGCGCCTATATCCTGCATGACGGCCATGTGCTGAAATCCGGCACCACGGCCGAGATCGTCGCCGACGAGCAGGTGCGCCGGGTCTACCTGGGCGAGAGCTTCCGGATGAACTGAGCGCGAGGCCGCGCCGATCCCTGCGCGCGGCCGTTGACACGGGCGCATGGCTGTCACCAAATGAGGTTATGGCGGGGGCAAGGACGCCCCTGCCGGAAAACCTCGGCGGCGCATGGGCTGCTTGCCTGCCGCCGCCGGGCAACCGAAAGGACGGACCACCATGCGCTACCAGATCAGCGGAAAACAGATCGATATCGGCGATGCGCTTTCGACCCATGTGAAGGCCGAGCTGGGTGAGACGATTGACAAGTATTCTCAACGTCCTACGGATGCCACGGTGATCTTTTCCCGCAACGCGCATGAATTCATCTGCGATGCGGTGGTGCATCTCTCGACCGGGTTGAACGTGCAGGCCAAGGGTGCCTCGACCGAGATCTATGCCGCCTTCGAACAGTGCAAGGAACGGATGGACAAGCAGCTGCGCCGCTACAAGCGCCGGCTCAAGGATCACCACAAGGACCGGGTCGAACCGATTGCCTTCGAGCAGGCGGGCATGTATGTGCTGGCCGCCGATGAGGACGAATGGGAATCGCAAGGGGACGGCCTGCAGCCCATGATCATCGCCGAGATGGAAACCCGCGTGCCCACCCTGTCCGTGGGCGAGGCGGTGATGCAGATGGAACTGGCCGGCAGCCCGCTGCTGGTCTTCCGCAACGAGAAACATGGGGGCGTGAACGTCGTTCACCGCCGCGAGGACGGCAACGTGGGCTGGATCGACCCTCGCAATCTGGGCTAGACTGACGCAGAAGGGCAGTCTTGTTGAACCAAACGTCCCGGCCGCGCAGCCCGCGGCCGGGACCTGACAATTTTCGGGCGACATGCAAATCAGCGACATTCTCTCCCCCGCCGCCGTGCGGACGATGAGCCAGACCACCAGCAAGAAGCGGTTGTTCCAGGAAATCGCCGAGCAGGCGCGCACGGTCTATGGCGTGGATGCGCCGCAGACCCTGGATGCGCTGCAGGAACGCGAAAGCCTGGGCCCGACCGGAGTCGGCCATGGCGTGGCGCTGCCGCATGCGCGGCTGCATGGGCTCGACCGCGTGGTCGGCCTGTTCCTGCGGCTGGAAAAGCCGCTGGATTTCGACGCCGTGGATCGCCAGCCGGTGGACCTGATCTTTGCGCTGCTGGCGCCGAAGAATTCCGGTGTCGATCACCTGAAGGCGCTGGCGCTGGTCTCGCGCACGCTGCGCGACCAGGATCTGCGCGCCAAGCTGCGCGCCAATGACGACGCGGTGGCGCTGCATGCCATGCTGGCGGCGGCGCCGGGCATCAAGGCGGCCTGAAGTCGCATCCGGGCGGGCAGGGGGTGAAATGCCCCCGCATCGGCGCTATACTTCCGCGCGGGAGGAAGACCGAAATGACCAGACATCTAGCAGACCGCAGTCACGAAACCAGCGCGGGCCGCACGCAATACTATACGCGGCAGGAACGCGAATCCGGCACCCATCCGGCCATCGCCGCCCTGCGCATGCGGCCCCGCGCCCGCAGCGAGGCGACGAATCGCCGCGCTGCCGAATTCGCCCGGATCGAGCGCGGCCATCAGGTCTGACCCTTGACCTGCCAATATGAAACCGGCCGGGCGCTGCCGCCCGGCCGGTTTTCCTATTGTCCCCGGGCCCCGGCCGCGATCAGGCGCGGACCAGCTTTTCGTAATCCGCGGCGATCTTGCGGGTGGTGTCGCCGACCTGGAAATGCCAATCGCCGATCTGCCCGACCGGAGTCACCTCGGCCGCCGTGCCGGTCAGGAAGCATTCCTGGAAACTGTCCAGCTCCTCGGGCTTGATGCGGCGTTCGTGCACCGCGGTGCCGTTGTCCTTCAGCATCTGGATGATGGTCTGCCGGGTGATGCCGTTCAGGAAGCGGTCGGCCAGGGGCGTGTGCACCTCGTCATCCTTGACGAAGAAGATATTGGCGCCGGTGGCCTCGGCGACATAGCCTTCCCAGTCCATGAACAGCGCGTCCGAGCAGCCCTTCTCCTCGGCGGCGTGCTTGGACATGGTGCAGATCATGTAAAGCCCGGCGGCCTTGGCGGCGGTGGGGATGGTCTCGGGGCTGGGCCGCTTCCACTTGGCGATGTCGAGCTTGGCGCCCTGCCATTTCGCCTCGCCGTAATAGCTGCCCCATTCCCAGGCGGCGACGGCCATGCGCACCGGGTTGCGGCGGGCGGAAACCCCCATGTCCTCGCCCGAGCCGCGCCACATCACCGCGCGGACATAGGCGTCCTTGAAGCCGTTGGCATTCAGCACCGCCTCCTTGGCGGCGTCGATCTCCTCGGCGGTATAGGGCGATTGCATGTCCAGCAGCCGCGCCGATTCGATCAGCCGCAGCGAATGCTCGTGTCCCTTGAAGATCTTGCCGCTGTAGCAACGCTCGCCCTCGAACACCGAGCTGGCATAGTGCAGCGCATGGGTCAGGATGTGGACATTCGCCTCGCGCCACTCCACCAGCTTGCCATCCATCCAGATCTTGCCGTCACGATCGTCATATGCGCCCGCCATTCTTTCCTCCGGCCGGTTCTGTTTTCGGAATGTTGCGCCCTCAGAGCGTGTCTGGCAAAGAAAGTTGCGCAACTTGGGGTCTGGGCTATCCATTCATGGTTGGAAAGTCAATAAGTCTGACATAAATAGGAGCCATGCATTACGGAGAAGCCATGCAGAACAAGGTTGGAATCGCGGCGACGGGCGGCGAAAGCCTGCTGTTTCTTACCGATGACCAGCTGCGGCGCGGGATCGAGGCGATGTTCTTCGCCTATCGCGCCTTCACGGCCGATCCCGACATGATCCTGGCCGAGCTGGACTATGGCCGCGCCCATCACCGGGCGATCCATTTCATCAACCGCGAGCCGGGACTGACGGTGACGGCGCTGCTGGACGTGCTGGGCGTGACCAAGCAATCGCTGAACCGGGTCTTGCGCGCGCTGATCGAGGACGGGCTGGTCGAAAGCCGCATCGGCCGCCGCGACCGGCGCGAACGGCAGCTCTACCTGACCGACAAGGGCGCGATCCTGGAACGCCAGCTGTCCGAGGCGCAGCGCGCCCGGATGCGCGCCGCCTATCGTGCCGCGGGGCCGCAGGCGGTGGCGGGTTTCCGGCAGGTGCTCGAGGCGATGATGGACCGCGACACGCTTCGGCAGTATCGTGCGCTGAAAGATCTGCCCGACCCGTCATGAACAGTCCCGATCCGCAACCCGCGGCCCATATCCTGGTCGTCGACGACGACGAACGCATCCGCAGCCTGCTGCGCCGTTTCCTGATGCGCAATGATTTCCTGGTCACCACGGCGCGCGACGCCGCCCATGCCCGCCGCCTGCTGGAGGGGCTGGATTTCGACCTGATCGTGCTCGACGTGATGATGCCGGGCGAGGACGGCTTCTCGCTGACCCGCGACCTGCGCCAGCGCATGCCGACGCCGATCCTGCTCTTGACCGCCAAGGGCGAGACCGGCGACCGCATCGAGGGGCTGGAAAGCGGCGCCGACGACTATCTGCCGAAACCCTTCGAGCCGCGCGAATTGCTCTTGCGCATCGCCGCCATCCTGCGCCGCATCCCGGTGGCCGAAGCCAGGGGGCCGAAATTCCTGTCGCTGGGCCCGTTGCGCTATGATGCCGACAAGGGCGAGCTGTGGCAGGGCGACGCGCCCTTGCGTCTGACCGGGACCGAGCAGGCGTTGCTGAAGCGCCTGGCCGATACGCCGCGCCAGCCGGTCAGCCGCGGCGCGCTGATCGAGGATCTGGGCCGCAGCCCCGCCGAGGAGCCGGGCGAGAATTCGGAACGCGCCATCGACGTGCAGATCACCCGGCTGCGCCGCAAGATCGAGCCCGACCCGAAGGAGCCGCGCTATCTGCAGACGGTGCGCGGGACGGGCTACATGCTGGTGCCCGACTAGGAAGCCGCCGCGCCGCTTTCGCGGCCGCAATGGGTCTTTGGGCAACAGAGAAGACCCGAGCGCGGCGGCCCCTGCTTCTTCGTTGGTCAAAGACCCATGCCGGACGTGCCATCCGCGCGGCGCATGAGAAAGGGGCCCGAAGGCCCCCAATTCATGCCAGCGCGCCGTGGCAGTGCTTGAACTTCTTGCCCGAGCCGCAGGGGCAGGGGTCGTTGCGCGACGGGTTGCCCCAGGTGGTGGGGTCGGTCTCGTCGAAGCCGGCGACGCGGCCCGAGACCTCGCCGCCCTCGGCCTCCTCGTGCTCGGGGTGCATCTGCGCCTCGGTCGCCGCTTGCTGCTGCTGGTATTCGCGCAGCATCTGCTCGCGCTCGGCATCGGTCAGCGGCCGGATGCGGGCCAGTTGCTGGGTCACGTCGACGCGCAGCCCGTCCAGCATGGTCTCGAACAGCTGGAAGCCCTCGGTCTTGTATTCCGACAGCGGGTCGCGTTGCGCATAGCCGCGGAAACCCACCACCGAGCGCAGATGTTCCAGGGTCACCAGATGCTCGCGCCACTTGCCGTCGATCTGCTGCAGCAGCACCTGCTTTTCGATCTGGCGCATGTTCTCGGGACCGAACTGTTCGGTCTTCTGCGCCATATAGGCATCGGTGGCCTGCTGGATGCGCTCGCGGATCAGCTCCTGGTCCACGCCGTCCTCGGCCGCCCAGTCGGCGATCGGCAGGTCCATGTTCAGCTTGTCGATCACCGCGTCATGCAGGCCCTGGACATCCCATTGCTCGGCATAGGCGCGGGGCGGCAGGTGCTGGTCGATCAGGTCGTCGATCACCTGCGCGCGCATGTCGGCGGCGATCTCCCCGACCTCCTCGGTATGCATGATCTCCAGCCGCTGGCTGAAGATCGCCTTGCGCTGGTCGTTCATCACGTCGTCGAATTTCAGCAATTGCTTGCGGATGTCGAAGTTGCGCCCCTCGACCTTGGCCTGGGCGCGTTCCAGCGACTTGTTGACCCAAGGGTGAACGATGGCCTCGCCATCCTTCATGCCCAGCGTGGACAGCACCTTGTCCAGGCGTTCCGAGCCGAAGATCCGCATCAGGTCGTCTTCCAGCGACAGGAAGAACAGCGAACGGCCGGGGTCGCCCTGCCGGCCCGAGCGGCCGCGCAGCTGGTTGTCGATGCGCCGGCTTTCGTGGCGCTCGGTCGCCAGAACGAACAACCCGCCCGCGTCCAGCACCGCCTGTTTCTCGGCGGCGTGCTCGGCCTCGATGCGAGTGCGCAGCTCGTCGGGATGCGCCTCGGGATCGGCGGCCAGCGCCTCCATCACCTTCATCTCGACATTGCCGCCCAGCTGGATGTCGGTGCCGCGGCCGGCCATGTTGGTGGCGATGGTCACCGCGCCCAGCTTGCCGGCATCGGCGACGATCTTCGCTTCCTGTTCGTGCTGGCGGGCGTTCAGGACATTGTGCTGGATGCCCTCGCGGGTCAGCATCTGCGACAGCATCTCGGATTTCTCGATGCTGGTGGTGCCGACCAGGATCGGCTGGCCCTTTTCATGGGCTTCCTTGATCGCCTCGATGACGGCGGTGTATTTCTCGGCCGCAGTGCGATAGACGCGGTCGTGCTCGTCGATGCGCTGCACCGGGCGGTTGGTCGGCACCTCGACCACGCCGAGCTTGTAGATCTCGGCAAATTCCTCGGCCTCGGTGGCGGCGGTGCCGGTCATGCCCGAGAGCTTGTCGTAAAGGCGGAAATAGTTCTGGAAGGTGACGCTGGCCAGCGTCACGTTCTCGGGCTGGATCGCCACGCCCTCTTTCGCCTCGATGGCCTGGTGAAGGCCGTCCGACAGCCGGCGGCCTTTCATCATCCGGCCGGTGAATTCGTCGATCAGCACGATCTCGTCGTCGCGCACGATGTAGTGCTGGTCGCGCTGGAACAGCTTGTGTGCCCGCATCGCCTGGTTGACGTGGTGGACGATGGTGGTCGATTCGGGATCGTAGAGCGTCTGGCCCTCGGGCAGGATGCCGGCGGCCTGCAGGCGCTTTTCAAGGAACTCGTTGCCTTCCTCGGTGAAGGTGGCGTTGCGGGTCTTCTCGTCCAGCTTGTAATGCTCGGGCGCGAGTTCGGGCATGAAGGCGTCCAGCGTCTTGTAAAGCTCGCTGCGGTCCTGCGACGGCCCCGAGATGATCAGCGGCGTGCGCGCCTCGTCGATCAGGATGCTGTCCACCTCGTCGACGATGGCGAAGAAATGCCCGCGCTGGGTCATCTGCTCGATCGAGCCCTTCATGTTGTCGCGCAGGTAGTCGAAGCCCAGCTCGTTGTTGGTGGCATAGGTCACGTCGGCCTGGTAGGCGGCGCGCTTCTCGGCATCGTCCTGGAAGGGATAGACGACGCCGGTGGTCATGCCGAGCTGGGCGAAGACCTTGCCCATCCAATGCGCGTCGCGCTTGGCCAGATAGTCGTTGACGGTGACGACATGCACGCCCTTGCCGGCCAGCGCGTTCAGATAGGCCGGGAAGGTCGCGACCAGGGTCTTGCCCTCGCCGGTCTTCATTTCGGCGATATTGCCCTGATGCAGGAAGATGCCGCCCATCAGCTGGGTGTCGAAGGCGCGCAGGCCAAGCGCGCGGCGTGCCGCCTCGCGGCAATTGGCGAAGGCCTCGGGCAGGAGCTTGTCCAGATCCTCGCCCGATTGCGCCCGGCCCTGCAATTCGCGGGTCTTGCCGATCAGGTCGGCATCGGACAGGGCGCGGAACTTCTCCTCCTGCGCGTTGATCTGGGCCACCAGCGGGCGGACCGATTTCACCTTGCGGTCGTTGGGCGTGCCAAAGACCAGTTTCGCCAAGTTTCCGATGCCGAGCATGTGAGCCTTCAAAATCGCGTATCTGGGGGTGCGCGGGACGTTCCGCCCACTTGCCGGCACCATTCGCCTTGCCCTATCACTTGGGCCGGAAAAACGGCGACGGGCGCGCATTTTCGGTTGGGCCGGATGTATGCGCCAGCCGCCTGAGTGTCAATGTTTGCGCCTGTTCACCTGCGCGTGGCCGGCGCCGTCCCATGAAAGGGAACCTCATGCTGAAACCGCTCCTCGCCGCGACCGCCCTTGCCTCCGTCACGCTGGGGGCGCTTCCGGCCCTGGCGCAGGACGCCGATACCGTGGTTGCCAAGGTCAATGACGAAACGATCACCCTGGGCCAGATGATCGCCATGCGTCAGGGGCTGGATCCGCAGGCGACGCAGGGACTGCCGGACGCGGCGCTGTGGGATCTGATGCTGGACCAGCTGATCCGCCAGACCGCCGTGGCGCAAAGCGCCCAGCCGCTGAGCAAGCGCGACACCGCCGCGCTGGAGATCGAGAAGCGCGCCTATCTGGCCGGCTCGGTCCTGGAAAAGGTCGCGGGGGCCGAGCCGAGCGAGGCCGAGCTGAAAGCCGCCTATGACCAGGCCTTCGGCGGCCAGACCGAGCCGAAGGTCGAATACAACGCCGCCCATATCCTGGTGAAGACCAAGGAAGAGGCCGAGGCCATCGCCAAAGAGATCAAGGACGGCGCCGATTTCGGCAAGCTGGCCGAAGAGAAATCCACCGACAATTCCGGTCCGAACAAGGGCGACCTGGGCTGGTTCCAGCCCGAGCAGATGGTCGCGCCCTTTGCCGAGGCGGTGAAGCAGCTGGACAAGGGCCAGGTCTCGGACCCGGTCGAGACCCAGTTCGGCTGGCATGTCATCAAGCTGGTCGACTCGCGCGAGGTCACGCCGCCTAGCTTCGACGAGGTCAAGGAACAGCTGGCCGTGCAGGTCCGCCGCGACAAGGTGCAGGCCGCCATCGAGAAGCGCGTCGCCGAGTCGAAGGTCGAGAAGACCGAGGGGCTGGCCCCCGACCTGCTGAACAAGACCGAGATCCTGGGAGAGTGACCAAGATGGCCAAGGCCGAAGACAAGAAGTCCGGGCTTTCCGATGCCGACAAGCTGAAATCGCTCAAGAAGAAGCTGAAGAAGCTGAAATCCGCCTTCAAGGAGGCTGCGGTCAGCGTCGAGTCGCGCGTCGAGAAGGGCGCCGAGGCGGCCGCGGCGGCGGTGAGGAAGACCGGAAATCCGGTCTCGCCGCTGGCGCCGGCCGGTTTTCCCGATCTGCCGGTGGTCGCGGGGGCCGAGTTCGCCTCGGGCGCGGCGGGGGTGAAGTACAAGGGCCGCACGGATGTGATGCTGGTGCGGTTGGCGCCGGGCACCGCCATCGCCGGCGCCTTCACCAGGTCGTCGACCCGCGCCGCCAGCGTGCTGGACTGCCAGGCCAAGCTGGCGCTGACGCAGGATACCGCCAAGGGCGCGGCGATCATCGTGAATTCGGGCAATGCCAATGCCTTCACCGGCAAGAACGGGCAAGAGGCGGTGGATGCCGTCACCGGCGGCGTCGCCAAGGCGCTGGGCGTGCCGCGCGAGCGGGTGTTCTCGTCTTCGACCGGGGTGATCGGCGAGCCGCTGCCGGCCGAGCGCATCACCGCCGTGATCGGCGATCTTGCCGCCAACCTGGACACGGCCGGCGCGGCCGGCGCGGCGCGCGCCATCATGACCACCGACACCTTCCCGAAAGGCGCCGCCGCCAGTTTCGAGGGCGAGGGCGGCATCATCAACATCGTCGGCATCGCCAAGGGCTCGGGCATGATCGCGCCCGACATGGCGACCATGCTGGTCTATGTCTTCACCGATGCGCAGATCGCCCCGGCATTGCTGCAGAAGATGCTGTCGGCGCGCATGGACCAGACCTTCAACGCCATCACCGTGGACAGCGACACCTCGACCTCGGACGCGCTGATCCTGGCGGCGACCGGCAAGTCGAAGGCGGCGCCGATCACCGACCTGCGCTCGGCCCCGGCACGGGCCTTCGGCAAGGCGCTGACCCGGGTCATGCTGGATCTGGCGCAGCAGGTGGTCCGGGATGGCGAGGGCGCGACGAAATTCGTCGAGGTGCAGGTGACCGGCGCGACCAGCGACGCCGACGCGCATCGCGTCGCCATGGCCATCGCCAATTCGCCCCTGGTCAAGACCGCCATCGCCGGCGAGGACGCGAACTGGGGCCGTGTGGTCATGGCCGTTGGCAAGTCGGGGGCCGTGGCCGACCGCGACCGGCTGACCATCCGCTTCGGCGACATGGTGCTGGCCGAGAACGGCTGGCGCGCGCCCGGCTATGACGAGGCCGCCGCCAGCGCCTATATGAAGCGCGACCAGTTGGTCATCGGCGTCGATCTGGGGCTGGGCAAGGGCAAGCGCACGGTCTGGACCTGCGACCTGACGCATCGCTACATCGACATCAACGCCGATTACCGCTCATGAAGATCGTGCTTGTCGCGGCCGTGGCGTTGATCGACGCCGATGGCCGCGTGCTTCTGGCACAGCGCCCCGAGGGCAAGTCCCTCGCGGGCCTGTGGGAGTTTCCCGGCGGCAAGGTCGAACCGGGCGAGAGCCCGGAGACGGCGCTGATCCGCGAGCTGCACGAGGAGCTGGGCATCGAGACCTGGCAATCCTGCCTGGCGCCGCTGACCTTCGCCAGCCATGCCTATGACGATTTCCACCTGCTGATGCCGCTGTTTGCCTGCCGGCGCTGGCAGGGGGTGCCGATGCCGCGCGAGGGCCAGAACCTGGCCTGGGCGCGCGGCACGGAACTGTCACATTATCCCATGCCGCCGGCGGATGTGCCGCTGATCCCGATCCTGCGCGACTGGATCTGAGGCTTTGACACCACCCCGCCGGGTTTTTCTCCTCCATTGGCCGCATCTTTGGACAATATTAGTTAACATTTTACATTTTTGTGGCAATTCTGAAACCCTGTAGAGGAGGAGGAGTACTCAGGACATGATTCGCACGATTACGATCGGAAGCTGTATTTCTGTCCAAGGCGTGTTCGAGCGTCAGCAGGCGAACGGGAACATCGTTGTCCGCGTGGGAAGCAAGACCTACGAGGGCAAGCCGGTTCTTCTGACCTGATCGAGATACGGTATGTGCCCAGAATCATGACGGGGCCCTTTCGCAAGGGGCCCCGTTTTCATTTTCCGACACCCCGAACGCGAAAGGGCGGACCCGCAGGCCCGCCCCCTCATGCCGTTCGGATGCGGGATCACAGCTGGCGCTGCACTTCCTCGCGCTCGAAGATCTCGATGACGTCGCCCTTGCGGATGTCGTCATAGTTCTCGAAGGCCATGCCGCATTCCTGGCCGGACTGCACTTCCTTGACCTCGTCCTTGAAGCGCTTCAGCGTCTTCAGCGTGCCCTCGTGGATCACCACGTTGTCGCGCAGCAGGCGCACGCCGGCCGAACGCCGGGCCACGCCCTCGGTCACCAGACAGCCGGCGACATTGCCGACGCCGGTGACGCGGAAGACTTCGCGGATCTCGGCATAGCCGATGAAGTTTTCGCGCACCTCGGCCGACAGCAGCCCCGAGGCCGCCGCCTTGATGTCATCCACCAGGTCGTAGATGATCGAGTAGTAGCGGATCTCGACACCCTTCTGGTTGGCGGCGTTCCGCGCCGGGGCATTGGCCCGGACGTTGAAGCCGATGACCGGGGCGCGGCTGGCTTCGGCCAGTCCGATGTCCGATTCGGTGATCGCGCCGACACCGTAATGCAGCACGCGCACGCGCACCTCGTCGTTGCCGATCTTTTCCAGCGCCTGGACGATCGCCTCGGCCGAGCCTTGCACGTCGGCCTTCACCACCACCGGCAGCTCGGCGACATTCTCGTCGGCCTTGGCCTTGGCCAGCATCTGGTCCAGCGTGATCGCGGCACCGGCGGCGGCGCGCTTGTCCTTGGCGGCCTGCTCGCGGTAATCCGCGATCTCGCGCGCCTGCGCCTCGGTCGAGACGACGTTCAGCACGTCGCCGGCTTCCGGCGTGCCGTTCAGGCCCAGCACCTCGACCGGGACCGAGGGACCGGCCTCGTCGACGCGCTCGCCCTTGTCGTTGATCAGCGCCCGGACCTTGCCCCACTGTTCGCCGACGACGAAGATGTCGCCGCGCTTCAGCGTGCCGTTCTGCACCAGCACGGTGGCGACCGGGCCGCGGCCGACATCCAGCTGAGCCTCGATCACCGCGCCCTGTGCCGGGCGGTCGGGATTGGCCTTCAGCTCCAGGATCTCGGCCTGCAGCGCGATGGCTTCCAGCAGCGCGTCCAGGCCCTGGCCGGTCTTGGCCGAGACTTCCACGTCCTGCACCTCGCCGGACATGGCCTCGACGACGACCTCGTGCTGCAGCAGGTCGGTGCGGACCTTCTGCGGATTGGCGGTCGGCTTGTCGATCTTGTTGATCGCCACGATCATCGGCACCTTGGCGGCCTTGGCGTGGTTGATCGCCTCGACCGTCTGCGGCATGACCGCGTCATCCGCCGCCACCACCAGCACGACGATATCCGTCACCTGCGCGCCGCGGGCCCGCATCGAGGTGAACGCGGCGTGGCCGGGGGTGTCGAGGAAGGTCAGCGTGGCGCCGTTCGAGGCCTTCACCTGATAGGCGCCGATATGCTGGGTGATGCCGCCGGCCTCGCCCGAGACCACGTTGGCGTGACGGATCGCATCCAGAAGCGAGGTCTTGCCGTGGTCGACGTGACCCATGATGGTGATGATCGGCGCGCGCGGCTTCAGATCCTCGGGCTTGTCCTCGACCTGGTCGATGACCTGCTCCACATCGGCATCCGAGACGCGCACGGCATTGTGGCCGAACTCGTCGATCACCAGCTCGGCGGTGTCGGCGTCGATGGACTGGTTGGCGGTGACCATCATGCCCATCTTCATCAGCGACTTGATGACATCCGCCACCCGTTCCGCCATGCGGTTCGCCAGTTCCGACACCACGATGGTTTCCGGCAGCTGCACGTCGCGGGCCTGCTTTTCGGCGCGCTGGCTGCCGCCCATGGCTTTCTGCCGGGCCTTTTCCTGCTTGCGCTTCATCGCCGCCAGGCTGCGCTGCCGGCCGCCTTCGCCGTCCAGCGCCTGGCTCAGCGACAGCTTGCCGGTGCGGCGGCTGTCGTCGCGGCCCTTGTTGCGGTTGTCGCGGTCGTCGGCTGGGCCGCGAGTGTCGCGGTCGCGGTCGGTCTTGCGCGGACCGGCGGCGCTGACGCCCTTGGTCTCGGCGCGCACGGCGGCGGCCTCGGCGGCGGCGCGGTCGGCCGGGGTGGCCGGGCGCGCTTCCGTCTTGGGCTTGGCGATCTCGGCCTTCTTCTTCTCGCGCAGCTCGGCTTCGCGGGCGCGGCGCTCGTCCTCCTCGGCCTTCAGCCGCAGGGCTTCCTCGCGCTCGCGCTCCTCGCGCTCCTTGGCTTCCAGCTCAAGGCGGCGGCGTTCGCGTTCTTCCTCGCGGGCCTTCTCCTCGGCAACGCGCTGAGCGGCTTCCTCGACCTCGCGGGCCTTGGCGGCGCGCAGAGCGGCCATGCGCCGCTCCATCTCGGCATCCGAGATGCCGGCGGGACGCTTCGACGGGTCGCCCGACACGGCCGAGGGCGAGCCCGAGCGCCCGCCGCCCGCTGCCGGGCCGGTCTTGCCGGGCACGACCACGCGCTTGCGCTTGGTCTCGACGACCACGTTATGGGTCCGGCCGTGGCTGAAGCTTTGCTTCACATGGCCCGAGCGGCCGCCACCAAGACCCAGGGGTTTCTTTCCGTCAGTATCGCTCATCCGATCTTCATTCCTTCCCGGCGGCCGCATTGCCGCCGTCATGCTCGCGCAGACCCGTCAGTCTGCTCGCGTCCCTGATCAATTTTTCGGTCAGGCCCCCCGGCGCAAGCGCGCTGTGTATGACATGATCGCGCCCAAAGGACAAACCCAATTCTGATGCGGTCATGCAGCCGAACCACCGGCCCCCGGGCGGGGTCCAGAGCTTGCCTTTGCCGCGTTCCGATCCGTCGCTGGCCTGCAACAGCACCTTGGCCTTTCCGGCGGCCAGCCAGTCCTTGACCTTCTCGAAGCCGGCGACCGCCAGCCCGGCCTTGCGCGCCAGCGACAGCGTGTCCGTCACCCGCCGCGACAACCCGGATTCGATCAGCGCCAGCAGCTCGGGCGGGGCGGTCACCCGCGCCTTGGCGCCTCGCGAAAACAAGCCCTTGGCGGCAGCCTTGTCCAGCGCCTGCCGGTCGGCCACCACCCAGAAGCCGCGTCCGGGCAGCTTCTCGGCCAGATCCGGCACCACCTCGCCATCGGGGCCCGCGACAAAACGGATCAGCCCGGCCTTCGGCTGGACCTCGCCCGTGACGATGCAGCGCCGTTCGGGCGTCTCGCGGTCCTTGATACGGCCCCCGCGTGTCATCCGGCTCCCGGGGCGTTACACCCCGGCCTCCTGTTCGTCGCCCGGCTCGGCCGCCTCGGCCTCGTCGGCCGATTCGAGCTCGGTCGGATCGACCCAGCCCAGCATGACCCGGGCGGTCATCACCAGGTTCTGCGCGTCTTCCAGCGAGACGTCGAAGGGTTCCAGGATGCCGTCGTCCTTGACGCGCTGGCCGTTCTGCGTGGTCCAGCCGCCGGCCAGCTCCCAGTCGGCGCAGGTGGCGAAATCCTCCAGCGTCTTGACGCCGTCCTTGGCCAGCGCCTCGACCATCTGCGGGGTCAGGCCCTCGAACTCGATCAGGCTGTCCTCGACGCCCAGGGCGCGGGCAGTTTCCAGCGCGGCCTTGTTCGCGGCCTCCAGATGTTCGCGGGCCCGGGTCTGCAGCTCCTCGGCGGTGCCTTCGTCCACGCCCTCGATCGACAGCAGCTCGTCAACGTCGACGTAAGCCACTTCTTCCAGGTTGGTGAAGCCCTCGGCCACCAGAAGCTGGGCGAAGAACTCGTCCAGGTCCAGCGTGTCCATGAACAGCTTGGTGCGGGCGTTGAACTCGGCCTGGCGGCGCTTCGATTCTTCCTCTTCGGTGAGGATGTCGATATCGAGCCCGGTCAGCTGGCTGGCCAGCCGCACGTTCTGGCCGCGGCGGCCGATGGCGAGGCTGAGCTGCTCGTCCGGCACCACCACCTCGATGCGGGTCGCGTCCTCGTCGAAGACCACCTTCGCCACCTCGGCCGGCTGCAGCGCGTTCACCAGGAAGGTCGCCTGGTCCTCGGACCACGGGATGATATCGATCTTTTCGCCCTGCAATTCACCGACGACGGCCTGCACGCGCGAGCCGCGCATACCGACGCAGGCGCCGACCGGGTCGATCGAGTTGTCATAGCTGATCACGGCGATCTTGGCGCGCGACCCCGGATCGCGGGCACAGGCCTTGATCTCGATCACGCCGTCATAGATTTCCGGCACTTCCATCTTGAACAGCTCGGCCATGAACTGCGGATCGGTGCGCGACAGGAAGATCTGCGGGCCGCGCGCCTCGCGGCGCACATCCTTGACATAGGCGCGGATGCGGTCGTTCGGGCGATAGCTCTCGCGGCCGATTTTCTCGTTGCGGCGCAGGATGGCCTCGCCCCGGCCCACATCGACGATGATGTTGCCGTATTCCTCGCGCTTGACGACGCCGTTGATGATGGTGCCGGCGCGGTCCTTGAATTCCTCGTACTGGCGGTCGCGCTCGGCCTCGCGGACGCGCTGCAGGATCACCTGCTTGGCGGATTGCGCGGCGATGCGGCCCAGATCCACCGGCGGCACCTGTTCCTGGAACACGTCGCCCGGCTGCGGCTTGCCCGAGAAATCGGTCAGCCCCTGGCCATCGCGCAGCCAATGCGCGCGGCCGTCCTTCGAGGGTTCGAAATAGGCGCGGGCCTGGTCGGCGGTGAACTCGGCCTGGTAGTTCTCGACTGCGTCATCCTCGACCACGGTGCGGGCGCGGGTGAAAGTGGCGTTGCCGGTCTTGCGGTCGATATGGACGCGGATGTCCATTTCCGAGCCGTAGCGCGACTTCGCGGCGCGGGCCAGGCTGTCCTCCATCGCCTCGATCACCAGATCGGGGTCGATCATCTTCTCGCGCGCGACCGCCTCGGCGGTCTGCAGAAGCTCAAGCTGGTTGGCAGAGGTGATGGCCATTCCTCACTCCTTCGCACCGGCGTTGTCGCCGGATTCCGTTTCGATCTCGTCAAAAGCGGCTTCGTCCAGATTGTCGATCTGCACGCCCGCATCCTTCTTTTGCCGCAGCATCTCGGCGATCAATTCGTCGGTCAGCACCAGCTTCGCATCGGAAAGCCAGTCGAAGTTCAGCCCGATGGTATGGGTCTCGCCGCCCTCGTCGATGTTGAGCAGCACCTCGTCGCCCTCCACCCCGGCCAGCACGCCCTTGAAGCGCTTGCGGCCGTCGATGGGCTGGTTGGTTTCCAGCCGCGCCTCGTAGCCCTCGAAAAGGGCGAAGTCCTTGAGCCGCGTCAGCGGCCGGTCGATGCCGGGGCTGGAGACCTCCAGGTGATAGGCGTCCTCCAGCGGGTCCTCGACATCCAGCACCGCGCTGACGGCGGTGGAAATGTCGGCGCAGTCGTCGACATTGATGCCGCCTTCGGGGCGGTCGGCCATGATCTGCAGCGTGGCGGTCTTGCCGCCCTGCAGGCGGATGCGCACCAGTTCGAAACCCAGATCCTCGATGACCGGGGAAATGATCTCGGCCAGGCGCCGGTCGATGGCGGTCTTGGCGATGAGGTCGGTCATTCGTGATACCCCAAATACAAAAAACGGGCCGAGGCGGCCCGTGCGTCTTACCGGTGGGCAGGGTGTGGACGCCTGCGCCGCTGTTGAGCCGCATATAGGGCGCGGCGCGGGCGATTGCAAGGAAAACCGGCGGGGCCGTTCAACGCGGTGCAGGATTGTCCCGCCAGATGCGGAAATTCAGCGCCCCGGCTAGGGTCAGCCAGGCCAGATAGGGCAGAAGCAAAACCCCGGAAAGCAGCTCCAGCCGGAAGGCCGCGACCACCAGCGCGGCGCTGACCAGCCACAGCACCGCCAGCACCGCCATGGCCGCGCCCGGCCGGCGCGCGCCGAAGAATACCGGCGTCCACAGGGTGTTCAGCGCGATCTGCGCCGACCACAGCGCCAGGGCGGGCCCGGCGCCGGGCAGGCCCGCCAGCCGCGCGCCCACCCAGGCCAGCAGCAGGTAAAGCGTGGTCCAGGCCAGCGGGAACGCCCAGCGTGGCGGGGTGAAATCCGGCTTGCGCAGCCCGTCATACCAGCCGCCGGGCGGAAAGATCAGGCCGGCCGCGGCCGCCGCGCCGCAAGCGATCAGGAAGAACAGGAAAGTCACGTCGCACCCCGCCGGAACAGGCGGCGCGCCCTATCGCGCCGCATCCCGGAAACCGTCCATCACCCGCACCAGTTCCGCGGCGATTCGCGGCTCGCTCAGCGCGTGGCCCGAGGCGGGGACCAGCCGCAGATCGGCCTTGCCCCAGCCCTCGGCCAGTTCCCAGGCGGTCGCGGGCGGGCAGACCATGTCATAGCGGCCCTGCACGATCACGGCCGGGATATGCTCGATGCGGTGGCGGTCGCGCAGCAGCTGGCCCTCGGCCAGGAAGCAGTCATGGGCGAAATAGTGGTTCTCGAGCCGGGCGAAGGTGCGGGCGTAGTCCGGGGGCGCATGGCCCGGCCCGTTGATCTCCAGTCCCGCCAGGGCGTTTTCCCAGACCAGCCAGGGCAGGGCATGGCGGATCTCTTGTCCGCGGTCGCCGCTGAACAGCCGCCGGTGATAGGCGGCGATCATGTCGCCGCGCTCGGCCTCGGGGATCGGGGCCTGGAATTCGGCCCAGCGGTCCGGAAAGAAGCGGGCGACGCCGCCGCCGTAGAACCAGTCCAGCTCGGCCCGGCGGCCCAGGAACACCCCGCGCAGCACCAGCGCCACCACGGGGTCGGGATGGGCCTGGGCATAGGCCAGCGCCAGCGTCGCGCCCCAGCTGCCGCCGAACAGGATGGCGCGCTCGATGCCCAACTCGCGGCGGATCGTCTCGATATCGGCGATCAGGTGTCCGGTGGTGTTCGCCGCCACCGTGGCATGGGGCTGCGAGCGGCCGCAGCCGCGCTGGTCGAACAGCACCGCCCGGTAATGCGCCGGATCGAAGAAGCGCCGCATGAAGGGGCTGCACCCGCCTCCGGGCCCGCCATGCAGGACGATCACCGGCACGCCGCCCGGATTGCCGCTCTGCTCGACATGCAGCATGTGGCCGTCGCCGACCTCGATCATCCGGCGGTCGAAGGGTTCGACCATCGGATGCAGCCTGCCATGCGACGGTGTGCCGCCGATTTGCCCTGCCAATCTGTCCATGGCACCACTATATAGCGCCTCGTGCGCGCCCGCCACATGAAGGACGGCCAGATGACCGAAAGACCAGCCCCCGCCAGCCCGGCCCCCAGCAGCATCGACCCGGCCGAGGTCGCCAAGTTCCAGGCCATGGCGCGGGAATGGTGGGATCCGAACGGCAAGTTCAAGCCGCTGCACATGCTGAACCCGACGCGGCTGGATTATGTCACGACCCAGATCGCGGCACAGTTCGGCCGCGACCTGACCGCGCCCCGGCCCTTCGACGGGCTGCGGCTGCTCGACATCGGCTGCGGCGGCGGGCTGATGGCCGAGCCGATGGCCCGGCTGGGCGCCGCGGTCACCGGCGCCGACGCGGCCGAGGGCAATATCGCCATCGCCGGCCTGCATGCCGCGGACCAGGGCCTTGCCATCGACTACCGCGCCACCACGGCCGAGGCGCTGGCGGCCGAGGGGCGCCGTTTCGACGTGGTCATGGCGCTGGAGATCGTCGAGCATGTCGCCGACCCGGCGCAGTTCATCGCCACCTGTCGCGACCTGGTGGCGCCGGGCGGCATGCTGATCGCCTCGACGCTGAACCGCACGGCGCGCAGCTTCGCCGCCGCCATCGTCGGCGCGGAATGGGTCATGCGCTGGCTGCCCAAGGGGACGCATGACTGGCGCCGCTTCATCACCCCGGACGAACTGGCGCGGATGAGCGAGGCGGCGGGGCTGCGCGTCGTCGACCGCTGCGGCATGGTCTTCAACCCGCTGGGCTGGAGCTGGTCGCTGTCGCATCGCGACCTATCGGTCAATTACGCGATGACCGCGCTGCACGACGCCTGAAATTTCCTCGTCCGGCAGAGGCTCGATCGCCGCGCGGCCGGTCTTTCACCGTTTCCCAAATACCCGGACGACCCGGCGCCCTCAGCGTCCGCCGCGCGATTCGTGACGCAACGTCTCTTCCAACTGCTTGCGCAGCATGCGCAGCACCGGCAGCGCCGCGCGCACCCGATCGGCGCCGACATCGCGCACCACATCGGCGATTCGCGGCATGAAGGCCGCCAGTGCCGCGTCCCGCGCCGCCCGGCCCGCCGGGCTGATCGCCACGAACTTGCGCCGCGCGTCGTCCCAGTCCGGGCGGATATGGATATGCCCGGCCCATTCCAGCCGCGACAGCGTGTTGGTCATCGCGCCGCGGGTGACGTGGAAGGCTTCGGCCAGCTCAGCGGGCGTGCGTTCGACATTCAGATGCGCCAGCAGGTTCAGCACCGAGAAATGCGAGATCTGCATGCCCTTGGGCAGCGCCTTGCCGATCAGGTCGCGCGCCAGCTGGTCGGCGATGAACACCTCGGAAAACAGGCTGGCCGCAAGGGCATCGGCCGAGATGTCGGCATGGCCTGCCGGGCTGTCATGGGTCTTGTCGATCATGGGCCGGTGAAGTCTCGGTCATGCGTAAGCGATGGGATGCGGGACCGTGCCCCAGGGACGGCCCCGGGGTCAAGCGTGACGAAGGTGACGCCGGGCTCGCTGCCGCCATCGGCCAGCACCTCGCCCCAGGGGCCGACCGCCAGGGAATGGCCGTGGCTGCGGCGCACCCGGCGCCCGGCATCGAAATGCGCCGCATGGCTGCCGCATTGCGCCGGGGCCAGCACGAAGCAGCCGGTCTCGATGGCGCGGGCGCGCAGCAGCACCTCCCAATGCGCGGCGCCGGTGGTGTCGTTGAAGGCGGCGGGCACGGTCAGCGCCTTTGCCCCGGCCTTGGCCAGCGCCCGATAGAGCTGTGGAAAGCGCAGGTCGTAGCAGACCGTCATGCCGATGGGCAGCGGCCCCTCGGCCAGCACGGCGCGGCCGCCGGGACGGAAGGCCGCCGATTCGCGATAGGATTCGCTCTCGGACACCGTCACGTCGAACATGTGCAGCTTGTCATAGCGTGCCCGGATCGCGCCGTCGGGGGCGATCAGGAAGCTGCGATTGGCAAAGCGCGTCTCGGCCGGATCGCCGGTTTTCAGCGACAGCGAGCCGATCAGCAGCCAGATCCCCAGCGCGCGCGCATCCTCGCGCAGGGCGGCGAGCGTCGGGTCCTCGGCCTCGACATGCAGGATGCGCTGCTGCAAGTCGCGGCTGCCGCCCAGCAGGTTGGTGGCCTCGGGCGTCAGCACCCAGCCGGCGCCGCCCTGCGCCGCCTCGCGCACCAGCGCCCGCGTGACCGGCAGGTTGCGCGCCGGATCGTCCGAGACGCTGAGCTGCACCAGAGCCGCCGTCAGCGCCTCGCTCATGCCGTCAGGCCCAGCAGCCCGTCCAGCTTGCCCCGATGCTCCAGCGCATGCAGGTCGTCGCTGCCGCCGACATGCTGGCCGTCGATGAAGATCTGCGGCACGGTCCGGCGGCCGCCGGCGCGCTGGGTCATGGCGCCGCGCAGCTGCGGGTCGCGGCTGACATCGGTTTCCTCATAGGCGACGCCCTTCTTGCGCAGCAGCGATTTGGCGGCGGTGCAATAGGGGCAGGTGGGGGTGGTATAGATCTCGACCTTGGCCATAAGCGCGTCCCGGTAGTCATGCTTCGGCCCTTATCTATGCATCCTTGACCGCCCGCGCCAGAACCACCACCGAGATTGGCCCCGTTCCGGCGGCGCGCAACGCCTCGGCCGCTGCCGCCATGGTCGCCCCCGAGGCCATCACGTCATCGACCAGCAGCACCGCGCGGCCCTGCAGGCGCGGCGCCATGCGCGCCGGCACGGCGATGGCATCCGCGACATTGGCGAAACGGTCGCCGACGCTGCCATGGTCCTGCATCGGCGTGTGCCGCAGCCGCCGCAGTCCGCCCGGCAGATGCGCCAGCCCATGCGCGCGCGCGACGCGCCGGGCCAGCATCTCGGCCTGGTTGTATTTCCGCTTCAGCAGCCGGCGCGGATGCACCGGCACCGGCACCACCACCATGTCCGGCCGCAGCAGCGGCAGCGCCGCCCGCGCCACCCAATCGCCCAGGGCGGGCGCCAGGTCCAGCCGGTCGCCGTGTTTCAGCATCAGCGCCAGCTTGCGCCCGGTGCCGCGATAGGCCAGCGCCGCGCGGCCGCGCAGCCAGGGCCGCTGGACGCGCAGGCAGTCGTCGCAGACCAGCAGTCCCGCCGCCTCGTCGGCCTCGTCCCCTGGTCCGCCGCCGGGCAGCGGCACCCCGCAGCGCCCGCAGCAGGTTCCCTGGATGAATTCCGCCTCGCGCCAGCAGGCGGTGCACAGCCCGCCCTCCTCGGCGACCGGCGCGCTGCAGCACAGGCATTGCGGCGGGTAGATCAGCCGCAATGCGCCTTTCATCAGGCCGCGAAGCCCCCTATGTTCTGCCTCCATGATGCCTGACCGTTCCACCCCCGTTCCCAGCCTTACCGACCGCGGCGCGCTCGAGCGGAACCGCCGCCGCGCCCTGCACCTTGGGCCGGTGGATTTCCTGCACCGAATCGTCGCCGACGAGATCGAGGATAGGCTGGCGGAGGTTAACAGGAGGTTTAGCGCCATCGCCGTGGTGACGGGTCTGCCGGAGTTCTGGCAAAAGGCCATGCCCGGCGCGAAGATCGTCGCCGACGCGCCCCGGCTGGACCTGCAGCCCGGCGCGCATGACCTGGTGATCCATGCCATGGCGCTGCATTGGGCCGAGGATCCGGTGGGCCAGCTTGCGCAGGCGGCCCGGGCGCTGCGTCCCGACGGGTTGCTGATCGCCGCCTGTCCCGGCGGGCGCAGCCTCTCCGAGCTGCGCGAGGTGCTGACCCGCGCCGAGGCCGAGGTCTCGGGCGGCCTGTCGCCGCGCGTCCTGCCGATGGGCGAGATCCGCGATCTGGGCGGGTTGCTGCCGCGTGTCGGTCTGGCGCTGCCGGTCGCCGACCAGATCACCCAGGTCGCCAGCTATCGCAGCCTGTTCCACCTGGCCCGCGACCTGCGCGCCATGGGCGAGGGCAATGCGCTGGCCGGCCGGCTGCGCCATCCCACGCGGCGCGATGTCCTGATGCGCGCCGCCGCGCTTTATGCCGGGGATCACCCCGACCCGCAGGACGGCATGCGCATCCGGGCCACCTTCGAGCTGGTCTTCCTGACCGGCTGGGCGCCCGATGCCAGCCAGCAGAAACCGCTTCGCCCGGGCTCGGCCAGGATGCCGCTTGCCGAGGCCCTGTCCCGCACGAGAAAGCCTGAATGACCCTTCCCGAGCACGCCCCCGCCAGCCATCCCGCGATGCCCCCTCGCAAGATCGGGGTGCTGATCGCCAATCTGGGCACGCCCGACGCGACCGATTACTGGTCGATGCGGCGCTACCTGTCCGAATTCCTGTCCGACAAGCGGGTCATCGACTATCCGGCCTGGAAATGGCAGCCGCTGCTGCAGACGGTCATCCTGACCAAGCGACCCTTCACCTCGGGGGCGAATTACAAGACCATCTGGAACAACGAGGCGAACGAAAGCCCGCTGATGACCATCACCAGGGACCAGGTGGCGGCGCTGCGCGAGCGGACCTCGGCGCTGTGGGGCGACCGGGTGATGGTCGATTTCTGCATGCGCTACGGCAATCCCTCGACCCCCGACGTGGTCGCGCGGATGGTCAAGGCGGGTTGCGACCGCATCCTGTTCCTGCCGCTTTATCCGCAATATGCGGGTGCGACGACGGCGACGGCGAACGACCAGTTCTTCCGCGCGCTGATGGCCGAAAAGCGGCAGCCGGCCGCGCGCACCGTGCCGCCCTATTTCGACCGGCCGGACTATATCGCGGCGCTGGCCGGCTCGGTCGAGCGTGCGCTGGGCGGCCGCCAGCCCCGCAAGCTGGTCGCCAGCTATCACGGCATGCCCAGGCGCTATCTGCTGGAGGGCGACCCCTATCATTGCCAGTGCCAGAAGACCTCGCGCCTGCTGCGCGAGCGGCTGGGCTGGCCCGAGGGCGTGATCGACACCACCTTCCAGTCGGTCTTCGGCACCGAGGAATGGCTGCGCCCCTATACGGTCGAGCATGTGGCCGAGCTGGCGAAACAGGGCATCACCGAGATCGCGGTGATCTCGCCCGCCTTCTCGGCCGATTGCATCGAGACGCTGGAGGAGATCCAGGGCGAGATCCGCGAGGCCTTCGTCCATGCCGGCGGCAGGGAATTCACCTATATCCCCTGCCTGAACGCCGAGCCCGCGCATATCGACGTGCTGGCGTCGGTGATCGCCGAGAACCTGGCGGGCTGGGTCTGAGACCCGGCGCGCGGCAGCCGAAAGGCGCCCCGCCGGCCGTCAGGGCGCTGCCGGCTCCGCGGCGGCTGTCCGGACCAGATTGCGGGCCATGGCGCGCAGGCTGACAAAGGCCGATGCGGCGCCCGGGTCGATATGGCCCAGCGACCGGGCGCCCAGCTTGGCCGAGCGGCCGCGGCGGCTTTCGATCCCGGCGGTCCGGCGCATCCCGGCCTCGGCCGCATCCCGCGCCGCCGTCAGCACCCCGATCTCGTCCGCGCCGGCCGCGGCGGCGGCGGATGCGGCCTCGGCCGCCGGCAGCCAGGCGTCGATCATGGTCTTGTCGCCGGGGCTGGCGCCGCCGCGCGCCAGGATGCCGTCGCTGATGCCGGTGATCCAGGCCGCCAGCGCGGCGCCGTCCAGGTTCAGCCGGTCCTGCACCGCCCGTCCCGCCTGGCGAAACGCCCCGGCATAAAGCGGCCCCGACGAGGCGCCCACCGCCGCAAGGAAGGTCTGGCCGATCCGTTCCGAGACGGCGCCGATCAGCGCCTCCGGCTCCAGCCGGTCCAGCTCGGGCAGCACCGCCGACCAGCCGATATCCATGGTCACGCCATGGTCGCCGTCGCCGATCACCCCGTCGAGCTGCGACAGCCAGTTCCGCTCCTGCCGGATCTCGGCGGCCACGGCGCGCATCATCGCGACGAACAGCGCCGGGGTGATGCGGCCGCCGGCCTGCAGGGCCGCAGCATCCGCCGCGGCGGTGTCCTCGCGGCGGATGCTGCGCCGCGCCGTGCGGCGGGTGGTCGGCGGCGGCGCCTCGACGCCCACGGTCAGGGCCGGGCTGCGGCAGGGATGATCCAGCAGCCGCGCCAGCTCGTCATCCAGCCGCAGCAGGGTGATCGAGGCACCGGCCATTTCCAGCGCCGTGGCATATTCCCCGACCCAGCTGGCATGGATGGTCACGCCCAGCCCGTCGAGGATCTGCCGCAGCCGGCGGAACAGCAGAAACAGTTCCAGCTGCGTCGTCGCGCCCAGGCCGTTCACCAGCACCGCCACCCGGTCGCCGGCCGACAGCGACAGCTCTGCCAGGATCTTCTGCATCAGGTCGTCGGTCACCGCGTCGGCCGAAGCCAGCGGGGCGCGATACATGCCCGGCTCGCCATGGATGCCCATGCCGATCTCCATCTCGGTGTCGCCGATCCGGAAATTCGGCGTGCCGGTCTGCGGCAGCGAGCAGGGGCCAAGCGCGACCCCCATCGAGCGGCAGTTGTCATTGGCGCGGCGGGCCAGCGCCTCGACCCGCGGCAGCGGCTCGCCCAGGTCGGCGGCGGCGCCGGCGATCTTGAAGACGAAGAAATCGCCGGCCACGCCGCGCCGCTCGGCCCGCCGCTCGGCGGGGGCCGAGGCGATGTCGTCGGTCACCGCCACCTGCCGGACCGGCGTGCCCTCGGCCCCGAGTTCCTCGGCCGCCATGGTGAAGTTCAGCACGTCGCCGGTGTAATTGCCGTAAAGCAGCAGCACCCCGGCACCGCCATCGGCGGCCCGGCCGGCGTCGAGGATCTGCGCCGGCGAGGGCGAGGCGAAGACATTGCCCACCGCCGCTGCATCCGCAAGGCCGCGGCCCACATAGCCGGCAAAGGCCGGCTCGTGACCCGAGCCGCCGCCGATGACGATGCCGACCTTGCCGTCGCGCGGCCCGTGGCGGGCGACGATGGCGCGGCCGGTCGGTCCCTCGACGGCCAGCAGCGCGGCATGGGCGGCGACATAGCCCTCGATGAATTCGGGGATGATGGCTTCGGGCGCGTTGATCAGCTTCTTGCTGCGTGGGGTCATGGTCCTCTCCTCGCTCTGCGGCGGCTCAGTTCAGCGGCACCAGCCGCTTCGCGGCGGCGACGGTGCGTTCCAGCCAGGCATGTTCCTGCGCGCGCGTGGCCGCCATGTCCTCGGAATGCGGCAGCCAATGTTCCAGGATCACGCTCATCTCCGGCGGGCAATGCGACAGGCAGTCGAGGATCTGCGCCAGTTCGGCCCGCCCTTCGCCCAGCGGCGTGCCGTGGATGCGGAAACCGACGCCATGGGGGTCGGGGGTGATCTGGTAGTCCTTCAGATGCAGGTTGATCGTATAGGGTGCCAGCATCCGCACCGTGGTCATCGGCCATTCTCCGGCGCAGATCGAATTGGCCACGTCCAGGCAGACGCCCAGCGATTCGTCCGCCACCCGGTCCAGAAGTTCGACCATGCGCGGCGAGGGGTAGTTGAAATGGTTTTCGATGGCGAAGCGCAGGCCGGCGCGCTTGCCGTCCGGCAGCAGCTCGCGCAGCTGCGCCGCCAGCTCCGGCACCGGCACCTGCGCGTCCTCGGCATCCAGCGCCACGCGCAGGATGCGGGCGCCGAGGCGGGCGCCGATGGGGATGTAGCGGGCCAGTTCCTCGGCATCGAAGCTTTGCGTGCCCAGTTCCAGCGCCATGCCGTAACGGTCCGCCCGGGCCTTCAGCGCCAGGTGCTCGTCGGCACCCAGCCGGTCGAGCGGCAGGTTGTCGGCATATTGCACCACCGACAGGCCGTGGCGATGCGCGATCTCCAGCAGCTCCATCGCCGTCATCGGGCGCGGCGGCTGCCGGTCCCCGATGCCGATCGACCAGCGAAAGGCATAGCTGCCCAGTCCGAGCTTCATCTTTCCCCCCGTTTTCGCGGATCAGGGGCGGCGCCGCGCCGGCGCCGCCAGGCAGGTGATCAGTGGATCAGCGAACCGCCGTTCACGTCCACCTCGGAGCCGGTCACATAGGCCGACAGGTCCGAGGCCAGGAACAGCGCGCAGCCGGCCACGTCCTCGGCGGTGCCGGGGCGGCCCATGGGAATCCCGGCCTTGATGCTGTCCAGCATCTCGGGGGTCAGCAGGCCGCCGGTGATGTCGGTGGCGATGAAGCCGGGGCAGATCGCGTTCACCCGCACATTGTCCGGCGCCAGCTCGCGCGCCATGGCCTTGGTCAGGCCCAGCACGCCGGCCTTGGCGGCCGAGTAATGCGGTCCGCCGAAGATGCCGCCGCCGCGCTGCGCCGAGACCGAGGACAGGTTCACGATCCGGCCCTGCTTGCGGGCGCGCATATGCGGGATCACCGCCTGGCTGCAATACAGCGTGCCGCGCAGGTTGACGTCCAGCACCGCGTCATAATTCTGCGGCGCGATGTCCATGATCTTCAGCGGCTGGGTGATGCCGGCGTTGTTGACCAGGATGTCGATCCGGCCCCACTCCTCGATCAGCCTGTCGATGACCTGCTGCACGCCCTGAAGGTCGGTGACGTTGCAGGCCATGCCAAGATGCTGCGGGCCCAGATCGGCGGCGGCCTGCTTCGCTGCCGCCTCGTCCAGATCCAGGATGGCGACGGTGGCGCCGTGATCGGCGAAAAGCCGGGCGGTGGCCTTGCCGAGGCCGCGTTTCGACGCCGCACCGGTGATGACGGCGAACTGGCCCTGAAGCAGAGCGGTGGTCATGCGATTCTCCCTTGGTTTGCGAAGGTTGCGGCGGGCGTCACAGCCAGCCGCGGATCTGTGCGGCGACGGCCGCGGTCGAGATGCCGTAGCGGTCGTGCAGGGTGGGCAGGGCGCCGGCATCCAGGAACTGGTCCGGCAGGCCGATCATGCGGAAGGTCGGGGCGACGCCATGGGTCAGCAGCGTCGCCGCCACCGCCTCGCCCAGACCGCCGATGCGGGTGTGGTTTTCCGCGGTGACCACCAGCCGGCCGGTTTTGCCGGCCTCGGCCAGGATGGTTTCGGTGTCCAGCGGCTTGATGGTCGGGCAATGCAGCACCGCGACCGAGATGCCGTCGCGCTCCAGCGCGACCGCGGCGTCCAGGGCGCGCATGGTCATGAAGCCCGAGGCGATGACCAAGGCGTCGCTGCCGTCGCGCAGCAGCCGGGCCTTGCCCAGTTCGAACCGGTAATCGGGGCAGTGCCGGCGGATCACCGAAGGCACCTTGCCGCGCAGCAGCCGCATGTAGACCGGGCCGGGATGGGCGGCGATGGCCGGCACCGCCTCGGCCACGTCGATGGCGTCGCAGGGGTCGACGATGGTCAGGTTCGGCAGGCCGCGGAAGATCGCCAGATCCTCGGTCGCCTGGTGGCTGGGGCCATAGCCGGTGGTCAGCCCGGGCAGGGCGCAGACGATCTTGACCGGCAGGTATTCCTCGGCGATGGCCATGGCGATGAAATCATAGGCCCGGCGGCTGGCGAAGACCGCATAGGTGGTGGCGAAGGGAACGAAGCCCTCGCGCGCCATGCCGGCGGCGGCCGAGATCATCACCTGTTCGGCCATGCCCATCTGGTGGAAGCGGTCCGGGAAGGCCTCGGCAAAGACATGCAGGTCGGTGTATTTCGACAGGTCGGCGGTCAGGCCGACGATCCGGTCGTTGCGGCGCGCCTCGGCGACCAGGGCCTGACCGAAGGGCGCGGACACCGTCTCGTAGCCCTCGGCCGCCAGCGAGGCGATCATGGCCGAGGTGCGCGCCGCCTCGCCGGGTTTCGGCGCCGGGCGGGGCTGCCACTTGCGATGCGGGTCGTAGCGATGATGGGCGATGGTCATGTCCTGTCCCTCCTCAATCCGGGCGGCCGGCGTCCAGAACCGCCAGCGCCTGTTGCCATTCGTCGGGCTCGACGCGGACGAAATGCGTGATCTCGCGGCTTTCCAGGAACGGCACGCCCTTGCACATCACCGTGTCGCAGACGATCACCCGCGGCCTGGGCTCGGCCAGCGCGCGCGCGGCGTCGAAGGCGCGGACCAGCGCCGGGATGTCGTTGCCGTCCACCCGCTGGACGTGCCAGCCGAAGGCCGCCCATTTGTCCTGCAGCGGCTCGGCGCACAGCATTTCGGTCGATTTGCCGTCCGCCTGCTGGTCGTTGAAATCGACGATGCAGATCAGGTTTCCCAGCTTGTGATGGGCGGCGGACATCGCTGCCTCCCAGGTCGAGCCCTCGCCCAGCTCGCCATCCGACATCAGGTTGTAGACGAAGGCGGGGTTGCCCTTGGCGCGCAGGCCCAGCGCCATGCCGACGCCGATGCCCAAGCCCTGGCCCAGCGAGCCGCCGGTGATCTCCATCCCCGGCGTATAGGCGGCCATGCCCGACATCGGCAGGCGGGAATCGTCGGTGCCATAGGTCTCCAGCTCGGCCTCGGGCAGGATGCCGGCCTCGATCAGCGCGGCGTAAAGCGCGATGGCGTAATGGCCGATGGACAGCAGGAAGCGGTCCCGGCCTTCCCATTCCGGCTCGTGCGGGCGCAGGTGCAGCGCGTGGAAATAGGACACCGCCAGCACATCGGCGATGCCGAGCGCCTGCCCGACATAACCCTGTCCCTGCACCTCGCCCATGCGGATCGCCTTGCGGCGGATCTCCCAGGCGCGGCGGGCGAGGCTGGTGTTCGACAGCAGGGCTGTCGCGCGTTCATCCTGCATGATTCCTCCTCCGGCAGTCGCGGCTGCGGCAATGGCCGCGTCGCTTTTTACTGGCGGCGGATCGGCCGGCAGGCAATTAAGTTTTCCTACGGAGTTGTTAAGAACAGCTTAGATGACCTGCTGCCGGGAATCGGCGAGGGTCTTGCCAGTCGGGCGAGGAGGACGCTCTGCCATATAAGCACCATGCTTGACATGCCGGGGGCGCGGGACGAGCTTCGCCCGCCGCGGTCGCCGGCAGGTCGGGCGGGACGGCCCTCCTGACCGGCCCGAGAGGTTTTTCTAGGGAGGAGTCACATGACAATCCGTCATCTATTCGCCGCCGCCGCGGCGCTTGCGCTTTGCGCGCTGCCGGTCTGGGCCCAGAACTTCCAGCTTTCGCACAATGCGGCGGCCGGAAACCCCAAGGACGTGGCCTCGCTGAAATTCGCCGAGCTGGTCGAGCAGAAATCCGGCGGCCGTCTGCATGTCGATGTGGGCGGCAGCGCGCAATTCGGCGACGATGCCGAGACGATCACCAACATGCGGCTGGGCACCGTCGCCTTCTCCGCCAATTCGCAGGGCACCACCTCGGCCGTGGTCCCCGAGATCGCGCTTCTGGGCCTGCCCTTCCTGTTCCAGGATCTGGCCCAGGCCGAGGCGGTGATGGACGGCCCGGTCGGCGACAAGATCGCCGCCGCCGCCGAACAGCAGGGCCTGGTGGTGCTGGGCTGGTGGAACAACGGCATCCGCGAGGTGTCGAACTCCAAGAAGCCGGTCCAGACCCCCGCCGACCTGGCCGGGATGAAGCTGCGCACGCCGCCCGATCCGATGACCATCGACATCTTCGCCGCGCTCGGCGCCTCGCCGACGCCGATGGCCTTCTCGGAGCTTTACATCGCCCTGCAGCAGGGCGTGGTGGACGGGCAGGAGAACCCGCTGATCAACATCCATTCCTCCAAGCTGCACGAGGTCCAGCCCTATATCTCGCTCACGCATCACAAATACGAGGCGACGCCGTTCCTGGCCTCGAAGATGATCTTCGACACGCTGTCGGCCGAGGATCAGCAGATCGTCCGCGATGCCGCGAAAGAAGCCGGCGCCCTGAACCGTCAGATGGTGCGCGAGCAGACCGAGGCGCTGCAGGCCGAGATGGAAGCCGCCGGCGTCACCTTCAACGAGGTCGACCCCGCGCCCTTCGTCGAGGCGACGCAGCCGGTCTATGACAAGTGGCGCAAAGACTATCCCGAACTGGTGGACGAGATCGTCGCCGCAGCCAAGGCGGCGGGCCAATGATCCAGGCCACCTGTTCGCAGGGCGATGACAGCGCGGCTTCCCCCGCCCTGCGCATCGCCAATGCGGTCGGCGCCGTGCTGGACCGCTGCGCGGTGCTGATCGCCACCGGCTCAGTGGTGGTGATCTTTCTGGCGCTGATGGCCGAGGTGGTGGTGCGCTATCTCACCAGCGCGGGCCTGGGCTGGCCGAACGAGGTGCCGAACCTGCTGTTTCCCTGGCTGGTCATGGGCGGCATCGTCATCGGTGCCAACCGCAACGCCCATATCGCCGCCGAATTCCTGCGCGCCCAACTGGACAAGCGCCAGTTGCGGCTGCTGCTGATGGCGATCCATGTGATGGTCGGAGCGGTGTTCGCCGTGCTGGCCTGGCTGTCGCTGGGGGTGATCGCGATCACCAAGGCGCAGGTCTTTCCGATGACCGGGCTGGGCCAGGCATGGGCCTATAGCTCGATGCTGTTCGGCTTTGGCGGCATCGCGCTCGCCTCGCTGGTCAACCTGGTGCGGGTGGCGTCGAGCGACGATCCCGCGACGCTGAGCCACCCGGACGCGGAGCATATGACATGACCTTCATGATGACCGGGCTTTTCGCCCTGCTGCTGTTTCTTTCCGTGCCGGTCGGCTATGCGCTGATCATGGCTTCGGGCACCGCCATCCGGTGGCAGGGCGGCACGCCGACCGTCCTGGCGGTGGTGAAGTTGTTCCAGCCGACGCAGAGCTTTCCGCTGCTGGCCATTCCCTTCTTCATCCTGTCCGGCTCGCTGATGATGTCGGGCACGCTGGGCCAGAAGCTGGTGCAGTTCGCCGCCGCCATGGTCGGCCGCTTCCACGGCGGCATGGGTCAGGTGACGGTGGTTGGCTCGACCATCTTCGGCGGCGTCTCGGGCTCGGCGGTGGCCGAGGCCTCGGCGCTGGGCTCGATGCTGATCCCCTGGCAGAAACGCGAGGGCTATCCGGCGGGCTTCGCCGCCGCGGTCACGGCCTCCTCCTCGACCATCGCCGGGCTGATCCCGCCCTCGATCCCGCTGATCCTCTATTCGACGGTCTCGAACACCTCGATCGCCTCGCTGTTCTCGGCGGCGATCCTGCCGGGGCTGATGCTGGCCTTCGGCATGATGCTGGTGTGCTATTTCTCGGGGCGGTTGCGCAACTTCCCCCGCCTGTCGAACCGGGCCGAGCTGACCGGCTTCGGCCGCTCGCTGCTGTCGGCCTTGCCGGCGCTGGCCATGCCGTTCTTCATCATCCTGTTGCTGCGCGCCGGCATCGCCACCCCGACCGAGGTCAGCGTCATCGCGGTGTTCTACGCGCTGGTGGTCAGCCTGTTGCTGTATCGCGACCTGACCCTGGCCCGGCTGCAGGAGGCCCTGGTCGGCACCGTCATCACCACCGGCGTGGTGATGCTGGTCATCGCCGCCTCGAGCCTGGTCGGCCATGTGCTCATCACCGAGCGCATCCCCGCCATGGTCGCGCAATGGTCGCAAGAGACGCTGGGCACGCCGGTCCTGATCATCCTGATGATGAACCTGATCATGCTGGTGGTCGGCATGTTCCTGGACCTGCCGGCGGCGATCCTGCTGCTGGGGCCGACCTTCGTCGCCATCGGCCAGGCCATCGGCATGGACCCGATCCAGCTGGGGGTGATGATCTGCATCAACCTGTCCATCGGCCTGTTCACCCCGCCGATCGGCACGACGCTGTTCATCGGCGCCGCCATCGCCCGGGTGCCGATCGGCGCCGTAGTCAAGGAGCTGTGGCCCTTCTACCTGGTCGCCTTCCTGGTGCTGGTGCTGATCTCCTACATCCCCGCATTCACCATCTACTAAGGAACGGACATGCAGAAGGAACGGAAGATCGCCTTCGTCGGCCTTGGCTCGATGGGCCTGCCGATGGCCGAGAACCTGCTGCGGGCCGGCCACGCGGTCGCGGGGTTCGACACCCGGCCGGCCGCGGTCGAGGCGCTGGCCGGCGCCGGGGGGCAGCGCCCGGCCGATCTGGCCGCCGCCTGCGCGGATGCGGCGCTGCTGGTGCTGATGGTGGTGAATATCGACCAGGCGCGGGCGGTGCTGTTCCAGGCCGGCGGCCTGGCGGCGTTGCCGCCCGCGGCGCGCATCTGCCTGATGGCGACCTGCCCGCCGCAGGACGTCGCCGCCCTGGCGCGCGAGGTGGCGGCGGCCGGGCGCGAGCTGATCGACTGCCCGGTCTCGGGCGGGGTGGTGGGCGCGCGGGCGGGGACGCTGACCATCATGGTCGGCGCGCCCGCCGCCAGCTATCAGGCAGTGGCGCCGGTGCTGCGCGCCATGGGCGACAGGCTTTACCATTGCGGGCCCGAACCGGGGCAGGGCGCCATGGTCAAGGCGATCAACCAGCTGCTTTGCGGCGTGCATCTGGCCGCCGCCGCCGAGGCGCTGGCCCTGGGCGAAAAGACCGGCATCGACGGCGCCACCCTGCTGGAGATCGTCTCGGGCTCGGCGGCATCAAGCTGGATGCTGAAGGATCGCGGGCCGCGCATGTTGCGCCGGAACCCCGAGGTGACCAGCGCCGTCGACATCTTCGTCAAGGATCTGGGCATCGCCCTGTCGGCGGGCCGGGGCGCGGCCATGGGCCTGCCGCTGACCGCCGCGGCGCATCAGATGTTCCTGGCCGAAAGCGGCGCCGGCCACGGGCTTGCCGATGACAGCCAGGTCATCGCCGCCTATCGGCGGCTGAACGGCATCGGCTGAGCCGTGGCCGGGTTTCGCGGCGCGGCGCCTTGACGGGCGCCGCCTCTGGCTGTCCTCTGGGGGCAAGAGGAACCATGCCGCTCAATCCGAACCTGAACTCGCTTGCCTATTTCGAAGCCGTGGCGCGCACCGGCCGGGTGACGCTGGCCGCCGCCGAACTGGGCGTGTCCACCGCCGCGGTCAGCCAGCAGCTCAAGCAGCTGGAAGAGCAATGGGGCGTGCGGCTGTTTCGCCGCCAGGACCGCCGGCTGACGCTGACCCTGGACGGCGAGATGCTGTTCCAGACCACCACCGCCGCCTTTCGCATGATCCGCGGCGCGCGCTCGGCGGTGCTGCGCCAGCGCGACAGCCGGCAGCTGAACCTGCGCTCCAGCCCCAGCTTCGCGGTGCGCTGGCTGACGCCCCGGCTGAAGCATTTCCTGGAACTGAACCCGGAATGGGGCGTGCGGGTCGATGCCTCGCCCGATTTCTCGGATTTCGAGACCGAGATCATGGACCTGGACCTGCGCTACGGCTCGGGCAACTGGGCCGGGCTGCATGCGGAATGCGTGATCCGCGACTATGTGCTGCCGATGTGCAGCCCGGCCTATCGCGACATGCTGGCCGCGGCAGAGGCCGATCCGGTGCGCCAGCTGGCCCAGGCGCGGCTGATCCATTCGGTCAAGGCGCTGTATCAATGGGATGTCTGGCTGGCGGTCCACGGCATCGAGGCGCCGGACCAGCAGGCGCCGCTGCGCTTCGACCGCTCGTCCATGGCGATCCAGCTGGCGCTGGACGGCATGGGCATCGTGCTGGAATCGGTGACGCTGGCGCTGGACGAACTGCAAAGCGGCGCGCTGGTGCCGCTGTCGACCGATTTCGCCGCGGTGGAGTTTCCGGCCTGTTGGGCGGTCTGCCCCGACCGGCACCTCAACCGGCGCATCGTGCGGCTGTTTCTCGACTGGCTGCGCGAGGCGGCGGCCGGCTTCCAGGAGGTGGCGCAGCAGCGGCTGACCGGGCTTGGCTGTCCGATCCGCATTGCCGCCGCGGGCGAGCCCGGCCTGCTTTGAGGACAGGGTGCCGGGCCCCGGCCGTCCGGCCGAGGCCCGCGCCGTCATTCAGGTGGCCGGCTCGGGCCTTGGTCCCGACCGGCCGGCCAGATACTGCCGCAGCAGCACCAGGCCCAGGATCGCTGCGCCGATCACGGTCGAGACCAGCTCGGGCGCGATCATCATCAGCGCCGCCACGGGCAGCAGCAGCCGCTCGATGGTCAGCAGCGGCCCCAGCAGCCAGTTGGTGATCGCCGCCGACAGCGCCACGATGCCCAGCACCGCGCCGGTAAAGGCCAGCAGGAAGTCGGGCAGGGTGAAGGCCTGCGTCACCAGCAGCAGCGAGGGCGAGAAGACGAAGACGAAGGGCACCATCGCCTTGCCCATCGACAGCCGGAAGGCGGTGTTGCCGGCCTTGAAGCCGTTGGCCCCGGCGATCCCGGCCCCGGCATAGGCGGCCAGCGCCACCGGCGGCGTCACGTCGGCCAGCACGCCGAAATAGAACACGAAGAAATGCGCCACCAGCGGCTCGACATTCATCATGCCCAGCACCGGCGCCGCCACCGCGACCATGATGATGTAGTTTGCCGTCGTCGGCACGCCGCAGCCCATCAGCACGCAGACCACCGCCGTCATCAGCAGGGTGAAAAGCAGCGTCAGGGTCTCGATGCTGAACAGCTCGAAGGGCAGCACGGCCAGCAGCCCGTGCAGCGAGGCGGCCCAGTTTGCCGCCACCGAGGTCACCATGAAGGCGATCTTGAAGCCGACGCCGGTCAGGGTGACGATGCCGATCACCACGCCGACCAGCGCCGCCGCCGCCGTCACCGCCAGGGATTGGCGGGCGCCGGCGACGAAGCCTTCATAGATGCCGGTGGCGGTTTCCCTGATGCCCTCGACGGCGCCCGCCGCCATGACCCGCTGGATCAGATAGACGACCATGCAGGCGGTGATGGCCCAGAAGGCCGACAGGAAGGGTGTGCGGCCCGACATCAGCATCCAGACCAGCAGCACCAGCGGCAAGACCGACAGCCAGCCCTCGCGCAGGACTTTCCAGGCCTTGGGCAGCTCTTCCTGGCGCAGGCCGCGGATGCCCAGGCGCTTGGCTTCCAGATGCACCTGAACCAGCACGCCGAAGAAATGCATGAAGGCCGGGACCACCGCCGCGATCAGGATGGTGCGCAGCGGGATGCCCAGATATTCGACCATCAGGAAGGCGACCGCGCCCATCACCGGCGGGGTGATCTGCCCGCCGGTCGAGGACGCCGCCTCGACCGCGGCGGCGAAATGGCGCTTGAAGCCGATCTTGATCATCGCCGGGATGGTCAGCGCGCCGGTGGTCACGGTATTGGCGATCGACGAGCCCGAGATGGTGCCCAGCATGGCCGAGGAGATCACCGAGACCTTGGCCGGCCCGCCGGCGAAGCGCCCGGCCAGCGCCGTGGCCAGGTCGATGAACAGCTGGCCCAGGCCGATCTTCTGCGCCATCACCCCGAACAGCACGAAATGAAAGACATAGGTGGCGATGACGCCAAGCGCGGTGCCGTAGATGCCCTGCGAGGTCAGGTAAAGGTGGTTGACGATGGTGGACCAGTCGGCGCCGGGATGGACCAGGATGCCGGGCATCGACTTGCCGAAATAGGCATAGGCGATGAACAGCCCGGCGATGACCGGCAGCGGCCAGCCCATCGAGCGGCGCACCGCCTCCATCAGCACCAGCAGCAGCACCGTGCCCATGACGATGTCGATGGCCAGCGGGTTGCCGACGCGGAACTGCAACTGGTCATAGATCCAGGGCACGTAGAAGGCGCTGACCGCGCCGCCGATGGCCAGCACCCAGTCCGTCACCGGCACGCCGAGAATGGCGAAGCCGTCGGTCTTGTGGCGGTTGCGCGCCAGGGCCGAGAAGCTCAGGAAGATGATGAACAGCGACACGCCCATGTGCAGCCCGCGATGCGTGGTGGCGCGCGGGATGCCGAAGCCGGCGGTGTAGAAGTGATAGCACGACAGCAGGAACAGGATGATCCCGGACAGGATGGCGATCGGCCGCGTCACGGTGCGGAATCGCGCCTCGGGATCGTATTCTTCCTCCAGGGCGCGAAGCTCATCCTCGGAAAGCGGGCGGGTTGTCTCGGTCATGGGGGGTCCTGCCGTTCGGTTCAAGGGCAAAGGACGCGGACCGGGGGCCGGCCGCGTCCTTTCGTCAGCCTGCGGCCATGCTCACTCGAGCTTGCCGGCTTCCTTGTAGAAACGCTCGGCGCCCGGATGGAAGGGGATGCCGGCGCCCTGGGTGGCGCTGTCCAGCGTGATCAGCTTGCCCTTGGCATGGCCGGCGGCGAACAGCTTCTGGGTGTTCTCGTTGTAAAGCGCCTTGGTGATGCCATAGATCAGCTCCTCGGGCTGGTCGGCATTGGTCACCAGCTGCGCCCCGACCGAGATCGTGGAGACATCGGCAGCCTGCCCTTCATAGGTGCCGGCCGGAACGGTGTCGGCGGCGAAGAAGGTATAGGTCTCGCGCAGCTTGTCGACCTCGGGGCCGGTGATCGGCACCAGCACCACGTCATGCTGGCTGGCCAGCTCGGCGATGGCGCCGGCCGGATAGCCGCCGACGAAGAAGAAGGCGTCCATGGCGCCATCGCGCATCCGGTCCGCCGCCTGGTCGGGCTTGAGATATTCCACCGTCACGTCGGCTTCCGACATGCCGAAGGCCTCCAGGATGATCTTGGCATCGACCAGCGTGCCCGAGCCCGGCTCGTCCAGCGACACCCGCTTGCCCTTGAGATCGGCGACCGAGGCGATGCCCGCATCGGCCCGGGCGACCAGATGGATGCTTTCGGGATAGAGATTGGCGATCAGCCGCAGCTTCTCGACCGCCGGCTGGCCTTCCCACAGCCCGGTGCCGGTCTGCGCCCAATAGGCGACGTCGGACTGGCTGAAGCCGGCCTCCATCGCGCCGCCGTTGATGGCGTTCACATTGCCGACCGAGCCGTTCGAGGCCACCGCCGTCGCCACCAGCCCCGGCACCCCGCACGAACCGCCGTCCTCGCAGGCGCGCGAGCCGGGCGGGCTGGAGATGGCGTTGGCGATCAGCCCGCCGATCGGATAATAGGTGCCCGCCGTGCCGCCGGTGCCGATGCGGAAAAACGACATTTCCTGCGCCGCAGCGGCCTGGCCGAAAGAGGCGGCAATGGCAAAAGCCGCAAGCAAAGTCTTGAGTTTCATGTACCTATCCCTGTTTCCCGGATCCTCTGGGCAAAGGTTAGCCCAAGCCCGCCGCTGACGACAACCCGGGCAGCGGCGCGCGTGCGGTTGCCGCTACGTCATGCCGCCACACCACGCCAGACAGCCGGTTCCGCCGCCCGCGTTGCGTTTTTGCGCTTGTTCCGGTAAAAACGCCGGGTTGGTTGCGGCCTTTTTGCAGGTTTTTGTCCTCGGGCCGTCTATTTCCGTTGCGCGCCCAGGGCGTGCTGGACCAGATCGCACAATCAGGGAAAAGACCTTTTGGCAGAAATGACGCAGGTTCCGATCGACCCGATCACCCCCGAAGCAGTTCCGGCGCCCGAGGGCCCGACGCAGATCATCGACACCGCCTACGAGATCGGCCAGGACAACATCAATTATCGCCGACGCTTCGTGTTCGAGCTGGATATCCACAACGTCGTTTTCAGCATCTCGGCGCTCGGGGTCGTCGCCTTCACCCTGCTGACCCTGATGTTCCAGAACACGCTGGACCCGTTCTTTTCCGGGCTGCGCGATTTCCTGACCGCCAATCTCGACTGGTTCTTCCTGATCGTCGGCAATGTCTTCGTGCTGCTGTGCCTGGTGCTGATCGTGCTGCCGCTGGGCCGCATCCGGCTGGGCGGTCCGCAGGCGGTGCCCGATTACAGCTATCTCTCGTGGTTCTCGATGCTGTTTGCCGCCGGCATGGGCATCGGCCTGATGTTCTATGGCGTGTCCGAGCCGCTGGGGAACTACACCGCCGCCTTCGACGGCCCGACCGTCGGGCCGGACGGCATCCGCACCGACTGGGCGCCGCTGCAAGGCGTGCCGGGCGATGCCGAAGGTGCGCGGCGGCTGGCGATGGCGGCGACGATCTTCCACTGGGCGCTGCATCCCTGGTCGATCTATGCGATCGTGGCGCTGTCGCTGGCGCTTTTCGCCTTCAACAAGGGCCTGCCGCTGACGCTGCGCTCGGTCTTCTATCCGATCTTCGGGGAACGGGTCTGGGGCTGGCCGGGCCATGTGATCGACATTCTGGCGGTCTTTGCGACGATCTTCGGGCTTTCCACCTCGCTGGGCATCGGGGCGCAGCAGGCCAGCGCCGGGCTGAACTTCCTGTTCGGCCTGCCCGCGACCACCGGGGCAATGATCTTCCTGATCATCTTCATCACCGGCATCGCCACCGCATCGGTGGTGGCTGGCATGGACAAGGGTGTGAAGCTGCTGTCCGAGGCGAACATGGCGCTGGCGCTGCTGCTGCTGGTCTTCATCGTGCTGGTCGGCCCCACCACCCAGATCGCCACCGGCTTTTTCAAGAACCTGCTGGCCTATGTGGAATATCTGCCGGCGCTGTCGAACCCGCTGGGGCGCGACGACGACAATTTCCGCCAGGGCTGGACCGCCTTTTACTGGGCCTGGTGGATCAGCTGGTCGCCCTTTGTCGGCATGTTCATCGCCCGTGTCAGCCGCGGCCGCACGGTGCGCGAGTTCCTGATCGCGGTGCTGCTGATCCCGTCGCTGGTCTCGACCATCTGGATGACCGCGCTGGGCGGCACGGCGATCAGCCAGGTCGTGGACCAGAGCCTGCGCTCGGTCCAGGACGCGGCGCTGGAACTGCAACTGTTCGAGATGCTGGCGCATCTGCCGCTGACCGGCATCACCTCGCTGATCGGCATCGTGCTGGTGATCGTGTTCTTCGTCACCTCGTCGGATTCCGGCTCGCTGGTGATCGACACGATCAGCGCCGGCGGCAAGGTGAACGCGCCGGTGCCGCAGCGGGTGTTCTGGGCCACCTTCGAGGGGCTGGTCGCCATCGCGCTGCTGTTGGGCGGCGGGCTTGCGGCGCTGCAGGCCATGGCCGTCTCGACCGGCTTTCCCTTTGCGATCGTGCTGCTGGGGGCCTGCTTCGCGCTGGTCAAGGGCTTGCGGGCAGAGCCGGGCTGACCGGTCCCGCAGGCGGTGCGGGGCGGCGCGGTGCGCCGGGCGTCGGATGCATCTTGATATGCCACCGATTCCCTCCTAGCACCCGCGGGAACAGAAAGGCGGAACATGTCTAACAAGGATCTCGAGCCCCGACATCTCGACACGCTGGACCGCGACCTGGGCCGCTTCGCCAATCTCGAGGCGGCCGCGGTCTATGTCTCGCGGCCCCTGGTGGCGCCGAGCATCGGTTTCGTCTTCATCATCCTGGCCGGGCTTGCCGCGGCGATGCTGCTGGGCCAGCACGGCGAGATGCCGATCGTCGTCGCCGCCGCGGTGTTCGGCGCCTACATGGCGCTGAACATCGGCGCCAACGATGTCGCCAACAATATGGGTCCGGCGGTGGGGGCGAATGCGCTCAGCATGGGCGGCGCCATCATCATCGCGGCGATCTTCGAAAGCGCCGGCGCGCTGATCGCTGGGGCCGACGTGGTCTCGACCGTGGCCAAGGGCATCGTCGCGCCCGAGGCGCTGGACACGCCCGCGATCTTCATCTGGGCGATGATGGCGGCGCTGCTGGCCTCGGCCCTGTGGGTGAACCTGGCGACATGGATCGGGGCGCCGGTCTCGACCACCCATGCCGTGGTCGGCGGGGTGATGGGCGCAGGCATGGCGGGTGCCGGTTTCGGTGCGGTCAGCTGGGACCAGATGTTCGCCATCGCCGCAAGCTGGGTCATCTCGCCGGTGATGGGCGGCGTGGTGGCGGCCGGCTTCCTGTGGTTCATCAAAAGCCGGATCATCTATCGCGACGACAAGATCGCCGCCGCCCGGACCTGGGTGCCGGTGCTGGTCGGGATCATGGCCGGCACCTTTGCCGCCTATCTGGTGATGAAGGGGCTGAAACAGCTGATCGCGGTCTCGATGGGCTCGGCGCTGCTGCTGGGCCTGATGATCGGGCTGGGCTGCTGGCTGGTGATGATCCCGGTCACCCGCCGCCAGTCCAAGGGGCTGGAGAACCGCAACAAGTCGCTGAAGGTGCTGTTCGGGATTCCGCTGGTCGCCTCGGCGGCGCTGCTGAGCTTTGCCCATGGCGCGAATGACGTCGCCAATGCCGTCGGCCCGCTGGCGGCCATCGTGCAGACCGCGCAGACCGGCAATTTCGAGGGGGCCGTGACCATTCCCCTGTGGGTGATGCTGATCGGGGCCTTCGGCATCTCCTTCGGCCTCAGCCTGTTCGGGCCCAAGCTGATCCGCATGGTCGGCAGCGAGATCACCAAGCTGAACCCGATGCGGGCCTATTGCGTGGCCCTGTCGGCGGCGATCACCGTCATCCTGGCCAGCTGGCTGGGGCTGCCGGTCAGCTCGACCCATATCGCGGTGGGCGCGATCTTCGGCGTGGGCTTCTTTCGCGAATGGGACGCCGAGCGGCGGCTGAAACGGGCCCGCATGACGCTGCCGAAGACCGAGGAGATCCCCGCCGACGAGCGCCGCCGCCGCAAGCTGGTGCGCCGGCTGCATGTGCTGACCATCGGCGCCGCCTGGGTGGTCACCGTCCCCGCCGCGGCGCTGCTGTCGGCGATTCTGTTCCTGATCCTGCGGCAGATCCCGGTCTGATCCGGCGCGTCGGGGCGGCCGGCATCCTGGCCGCTTTTCCCCCTCGTCTGCATCACGATCCGGTTTCCTGACCCGGTTGCCGCCGGGCGCGCAACCGGGCGGATCCGGAACGCGTTGCGCCTTGTTGCCGCGTGCTTTCCGGTCGCCATGCCCGAGGATTCGCCCATCGCCCACGCCCAGGACGCCGCGGAAACCGCGGGGCTGATCCATGCCGGCGACGATGCGCCCGGAATCTCCCGCCGGCGCTGCGGCACCGGGTTTTCCTATCGCGACGCGCGGGGCCGGACGATCCGCGACGCCGCCGTGCGGCGCCGCATCCGGGCGCTGGCGATCCCGCCTGCCTGGTCCGAGGTCTGGATCTGCGCCGATCCGCGCGGCCATGTGCAGGCCACCGGGCGCGATGCGCGCGGCCGCAAGCAATATCTTTATCACCCGCGCTTCCGCGCCTTCCGCGACCGTGCCAAGTTCGATCACCTGCTGGAGTTTGCCGCCTGCCTGCCGAAGATCCGCGCCCGCGTCGATGTCGACATGGCGCGGCCCGGGATGCCGCCCGACAAGGTTCTGGCGACCGTCGTGCATCTGCTTGAAACCACGATGATCCGGGTCGGCAATGCCAGCTACGCGCGCGAGAACCGTTCGCACGGGCTGACCACGCTGCAGAACCGCCATGCCCGGATCGACGGCGGCAAGGTCCGCTTCCGTTTCCGGGGCAAGGGGGGCAAGACCTGGGATCTGGGCATCCGCGACCGCCGCGTCGCCCGCATCGTGCGCAAGATGCAGGATCTGCCGGGCCAGCCGCTGTTCCAGTATCTCGACGAGGCGGGCGAATGCCGCAGGATCACCTCGGGCGAGGTGAACGACTACCTGCGCGGCATCGCCGGGCGCGAGGTGACGGCCAAGGATTTCCGCACCTGGACCGGAACGGTCCTGGCCGCCGAGGCGCTGGCACGCTGCGATCCCTTCGAGAGCGAGGCCGAGGCCAAACGCAACCTGCGCGAGGCCATCGCCAACGTCGCCGCCCGGCTGGGCAACACCCCGGCCATCTGCCGCAGATGCTATGTCCACCCACAGATCATCGAGGCCTATCTGGCGGGCGGGCTGAAGCTCCGGCTGGGCAAGGACGGCACCGCCCGCGATACCGGGCTCGGCCCCGAGGAGCGTCAGGTCCTGCGCCTGCTGCGCAAGGCCGCCCAGCCGTCCGGGGGGCTGAACGGCGCCGGTCCGCGCCGCCATGAAAAAGGGCCCTGCCGGCCCCTTTTCGCGCTGCCTGCGGGTCAGATCAGCAGCACCTGGGTGCCGATCTTGGTCAGGTCGTAAAGCTGCTTGATATGTTCGTTGTAAAGGCCGATGCAGCCGTTCGAGGACTTGCGGCCGATCTTGCGCGTGTCATGCGTGCCGTGGATGCGGTAATACTGCCAGCTCAGCCACAGCGCATGGGTGCCCAGCGGGTTGTCCGGCCCCGGCGGCACGAAATCCGGCCATTCCGGGTTGCGCTTCTTCATCTCGGGGGTGGGCGCCCAGCTCGGACCCTTGACCTTCTTGATGATCTCGGTGCGGCCGGTGCGGGTCAGGTCGGCGCTGACCGGAACCGAGGTCGGGAACAGCTTGTAGACGGTCTGGTCCTCGGACCAGTAATGCAGCGCGCGCGAGGTCAGGTCGACCAGGATGGCGCCATTGGTCAGGGTGCTGAAATAGGGCTGCCAGTCCTGCATGCGGAAGCTGGAGATGTTGCGGCGCGAATCCTGGGCCGCGTCATATTGCACCATGCCCGCGTCCGGGGTGGCGCCGCCGGCCGCGCCCTGCAGCGGCTGGCCGGTATAGGGGTCGATGGCCTGGGCCAGGGCCGGGGCCGCCAGCCCCGCCGCCGCGCCCATCGCCGCCGAGGCGGTCAGAAATTTCCGGCGCGAGACCGGATTTTTCGGCGTGATCATGTGTCGCTCCTGATATGTGGCGGACCGCTCGCGGCGGTCTTCTCTGCCCGAATTTGCGAAGAATGGCGTTACGACATGGATTTACGCCCCGGCCCGGACCCTTGCAATTCAAACAAGCGTCATTGTCGCAACAGAGTCGCAGCCTGTGGCCCTCACGCAATCTTGCGTTTGAAGCGAGGCGCTGCCTTTTGTATGGCTGGCGCAAAATATCCTCTCGGGACAGGACATGATGCTGAAACTCTCTACCCTGGCGCTTGTTTCGGTGCTGGCGCTTGCCGCCTGCCAGCAGCCGCAGCAGACGCAACTCGGCCCCGACGGCCAGCCGCTGCCGGTCGCCTACAAGATCACCCCGCGGGAAGAGGCGCAGATCCCCGGCCGCATCCTGGGCCAGATCAATGCGCTGCGCGCCAATGTCGCCGCCGCCCCCATGGTGCAGAACCCGATGCTGGACGCGGCCGCCAAGGCCCATGCCCGCGACATGGCGGCGCAGAACCGCGCCTGGCATTTCGGCTCGGACGGCTCCTCGCCGCTGGATCGCATCCGCCGCAACGGCTACATGGGCCACCTGATCGGCGAGAACATCTCCGAGACCTACGAGAACGAGATCGCGACGCTGAACGCCTGGATGCAGACCCGCGACACCCGCGACGTGGTCATGGACCCGCGCGCGACCGAGCTGGGCGTCGGCTGGTACCAGGAACCCTCGGGCAAGATCTGGTGGGTGCTGATCACCGGCGGCGCGACCGCCACGCCGACGACCATGGCCGGGGGCTTTGCCGCCCCCGGCGCCGGAATCTGACCGGACGGCGCGGCCGGACCGGGCCGCGCCTTTCCGCCTTTCATCGGCAGACGGGCCCTCGGCCGGCGGCTGCGTGGCAGGAGGTCGGGATGAGCGAGATCGACCGAATCCTGGCCGCGGCGCTGGCCCTGGCCGCGGCGGCTGCGGACATCTCCGCCCAGGCATGGCGCGGTGCGCTTGCGGTCCGCTACAAGCCAGACGGCACCTCGCTGACCGAGGCCGACCTGTCCATCGAGTCGATGTGGCGCGAGTGCATCCGGCGGCAGTTTCCCTCGCACGGCATCCTGGGCGAGGAATACGGCGCCGATGCCGGCAGCAGCGCCTTTACCTGGGTGCTTGATCCGATCGACGGCACCCGCCAGTTCGCGGCGGGATTGCTGAACTTCGCCTCGCTGATCGGCGTCTGCCGCGACGGAGTGCCGATTCTGGGTCTTATCGACCTGCCGGCGCCGGGCGCCCGCTATGTGGCGGCCGAGGGGCGCGGGACGCGCTTCGGCAGCCGCCTTGTCCGCAGCAGCGGGCAGCGCGCGCTGGACAGGGCCGTCGTCAGCCTGGCGAATCCCGACAGTTTCACCGCGCCCGGCAGCGCGGCCGGATACCGCCGGTTGCGCTCGGCCGGGCGGGTCAGGGTGTTCGACGGCGGCGCGGCCGCCTATGGCGCGCTGGCCCGCGGGCTGGTGGATCTTTGCCTGAACGGCGACGACCTGGACGCTTACGACATCTGCGCCCTGTGCCCGGTCGTGCAGGAGGCGGGCGGCGTCATTTCCGACTGGCGGGGTCGGCCGCTGACGCTGCGGTCCCGCGGGGCCATCCTGGCCAGCGCCTCGCCCGCACTGCACGCGGCGGCGCTGGACCGGCTGGCCCTGCCGGGCTGATGGCGATTCGGCCCGGCCCGGGCCGGCATGGCAGGGCATGACATGGCAGGCGCGACGGGCAGGCGGCCGGCCTGCGCCGTCCCGGCGATCAAAAGCCCCGCGACGATGCGCAGGGCCCTTGTGACAGGCGCTGCCGGTGGCGCCTAGGGATAGAGGAAAATCGGCACGCCCGGGCGCAGCATGGTGAAGATCTCCTCGATCTCCTCGTCGGTGACGGCGATGCAGCCGGCGGTCCAATCGTTGCGCTGCCGGACCAGCTGCCGCCCCTCGGGGCCGAGGCCGTGGATGAAGATGTCGCCGCCCGGCCGCAGCCCCCTGGCCGCCGCCTGGGTCACGTCCTGCGCGGATGGGTAGGAGATGCCGACCGACAGGTGATAGCGGCTGCGCGGGTTGAAACGGTCGATGAAATACATGCCCTCGGGCGTGCGGCCGTCGCCTTCGAATTGTTTGCGGCCGACCGGCTGATTGCCGAGCTTGATCTCATAGCTCTTGATCACTTCCCGGCCGCTGACGAGATACATCTTGCGCTCGCCCTTCTTCACCACGACCTGCGTGATGGGCGGACCCTGATAGGTCTTTCTGGATTGAGTGCTGTCCCCGCCGCCGCAGCTTGCCACAACAGCCACTGCGACAACCGCGAAAAATGCGCGTATTGCCCGAATCATCACTGCCCTCTGTCTGCGCTATGCGCTTGGTTTTCCCAAGAAATAGCACAGAGATTAAAATTTCGCTAGCTTCGGCGAAATTCCGCCACGGTCTCGACATGCGGCGACCAGCGGAACTGGTCGACCACGAAGAGCCGCGCCAGCGCCCATCCGCCCTCGGCGAGAATTCGCGCGTCCCTTGCAAAAGTGACGGGATCGCAGCTGACCCAGGCCAGCCGGTCCGCGGCCGAGCGGGCCAGTTCGCGCGCCTGCGCCTCGGCCCCGGCGCGCGGCGGGTCGATCACGATTGCGTCATAGGCCAGCTCGTCGGGCATGAGCGGCCGGCGGGCAAGGTCGCGAATCTCGGTCGTGATTCGGCGCAGGCCGGGGCTGCGGCGAGCGGCCGCGTCCAGCGCCTGCAGCGGCGCGGCCAGCCCCTCGACGGCATGGACCTCGGCCGTCTCGGCCAGCGGCAGGGTGAAGGTGCCGCAGCCGGCGAACAGGTCCAGCACCCGGCCGGCACCGCGCAACATGCCGCGCACCGCGGCCAGCAACGCCGCCTCGCCCTCGGCGGTGGCCTGCAGGAAACCGCCCGGCGGCGGCACGACCTGCGCCCGCCCCATGGGCAGCGCCGGCGGGCGGCGGGTGATGCCTTGGCCGTCCCAACTGAGCCGCGCCAGATCGCCCTCGGCCGCCAGCGCCGCCAGGGTTTGGAACAGCGCCGGCTGCATCGGCTTGCCGCCGGTCACCGCCACGTCCAGCCCGGCCGGCGTCTCGGTCACGGTCAGCGACAGCTCGCCCGCGCGCGAGGCGCCGGCGACGACCAGCCGCCGCAGCAGCGGCAACGACGACTGGATTCCCGGCCGCAGCACATGGCAATCCGCGATATCGACGATCACGTCCGAGGCGCGGGCGTGAAAGCCCAGCAGCGCGTCTTTCTTCGTCCGCCGCCCCGACAGCACCGCCCGCCGGCGCGAGCGCGGCGGCGAGACATGCACCCCGGCAATCGGCGCGGAAAGCCCCTGCGCCCGCAACGCCTCGGTCACCACGCCGACCTTCCAGGCCTTCACGAACGCCTCGGAGCCGTGCATCAGCGCGCAACCGCCGCAGGCGCGGTAATGCGGGCAGGGCGGGCGCACCCGCTCGGGCGCGGGGGTCACGATGCGCGGGCTGGCGATGCGGCCGTTCTCGGCCTCGCCCTCGATCACCTCGCCGGGCAGGGTCAGCGCCGCCAGGGCGCGGCCCCCGGACCCGACCGCCACGCCATCGCCCTTGCGGCCCAGCCGCTCGACGGTCCAGATCACTCGGCGGCCTCGGTGGTTTCCTCGTCCTCGTCGGTGCCCAGGAAGCCGCCGGACTGGCGGTTCCAGTAGCGGGCATAGGTGCCGTCCAGCGCCAGCAGCTCGGCATGGCTGCCCTGCTCGACGATGCGGCCGGCTTCCAGCACCACGATGCGGTCCAGCTCGGCGATGGTCGAGAGCCGGTGCGCGATGGCCAGCACGGTCTTGCCCTGCATGGCGCGGTGCAGCGCCTCCTGCACCTGCGCCTCGACCTCGCTGTCCAGCGCCGATGTCGCCTCGTCCAGGACCAGGATCGGCGCGTCCTTCAAGAGCGCGCGGGCCAGCGCGATGCGCTGGCGCTGGCCGCCGGACAGCTTGACGCCGCGCTCGCCCAGATGGGCGTCGTAGCCGGCGCGGCCCATATGGTCGCGCAGGGTCAGGATGAACTCATGCGCCTCGGCCGCGCGGGCCGCCGCCACGATCTCCTCCTCGGTGGCATCCGGGCGGCCGTAAAGGATGTTGTCGCGGGCCGAGCGGTTGAACATCGCGGTTTCCTGCGTGACCATGGCGATGTTGCGGCGCAGGCTTTCCTGGGTCACCGCGCGCACGTCATGGCCGTCCACCCGCACCGCGCCGCGTTCCACGTCGTAAAGCCGCAGCAGCAGCGAGACCATGGTGGACTTGCCGGCGCCCGAGGCCCCGACCATGCCCAGCCTCTCGCCCGGGGCGATATGCAGGTCCAGGTCGCGGATGCCGCCGCCGCCGTCCCGCGCCGTGTCGCGGCCATAGGCGAAATCGACATGGTCGAAGTCGATGCGCCCGGCCACGCGGTCCAGCGCGACCGCATCGGCGGCGTCGGTCAGGGCATGGGGCGGCGACAGGGTCTTCATGCCGTCCTCGACCTCGCCGATCGAACCCCAGACGCCCATCAGCGCCATGCTGACCCAGCCGGTCATCTGCGCCAGCCGCATCGAGATCGCGCCGGCGGCGGCGATGTCGCCGGCCGTCGCCAGCCCCTCGCGCCACAGCATCAGCGTGCCGCCGATCAGCACCACCGGCAGCGCGCCGGCGACGAACATCAGCGAAAAGCGGAACCAGGTGCTGACGCGGCCGAAATCCAGCGCCCGTTCGCGAAACCCGGCCATGGCGCCAAGTGCGGCGCGGTCCTCGTGCTCGGCATGGGCGAAAAGCTTCACGGTCTTGATGTTGGTGATCGTGTCCACCACCTGCCCCGTCACCATGGCCCGCGCCGAGGCGCGGCTGGCCGAGCGGGTGCGGATGCGCGGCAGGAAGAAGCGGATCAGCAGCGCATAGCAGGCAAGCCAGGCCAGCATCGCCACCGCGCCCCAGCCGTCCACCGAGACCAGGAAGGCGGCCGAGCCGATGATCGAGGCCAGCGCGAAGGCCACCACGTTGACGAATTCCGTCGCCACGTCGGTCACCGCCCGGGCGGTCTGGGTCTGCTTCTGCGCGATGCGGCCGGCGAAATCGTTGTCGAAGAAGGTCACCGCATGGCCCATGGTCCAGCGGTGCAGCCGCGACAGCACCAGCGGGAACAGGTTCGGCCCGATGATGACGCTGGAGGAGGCGGTGGACAGGCCGAAGATCGCCGGCCGCACCACCAGGAAGAACAGCACGAAGCCCAGGATCAGCCCGCCCTTGTCGGCGACCAGGGTCGCGGGCGTGCTGGTCACGACGGCATCGATCACCCGGCCCAGCAGCACCGCCGAGACGATATCCGCGATGCCGCTCAGCGCCGAGGCCACGGCCGCGACCGCCAGCCCCGACCATGCCCCCGACAGGCACCAGCGGAAGAAGGCCAGCAGGCTGCGCGGCGGCGGGCCCTCGGCCGGGCGGAAGGCGTCGATCATGCGGGCGAAGACATCATGCATCAGGCCCGGGCCTCCTGTCGCAGCGCGATCCGGCGCAGCACCTCGCGCGGCAGGGTGAAATCGCTTTCGATCCATGCCGCCTCGGCGCGTTTCAGGGCCTCGCCCAGGGCCGGGCCGGAAAGCTCGGGCATCAGGTCGCGGGCGGCCAGCGGGAATTTCGCCTCGGCGCCGCGGGCCAGCTCGTGGCACCAGCCAAAGGGCGGCGCCTCGCCGCGGGCGGCGCGGATCAGCACCGATTGCGCGGCGACGGCGCGGCCGTGGCGCCAGGCGGCGACCGGCGGATGCAGCGCCAGCGCCGCGGCGATCTGGTCCTGGCTGCGGGCCTCGTCGCGCGACAGCCGCAGCGCCCCGGCGGCGTTCGGGGCCGCCAGCAGCGCCAGGCGGCGCGGCCAGCAGGGCAGCGCGCCGGTGCCGAATTCGTGCTCGGCCTCGACCAGCTCGGGCAGGTCGCCGGGATCGGCGCCGGGCAGGACCAGCGACAGCACGCCCGCCTCGGCCATCAGCGCCACGGCGCGCGAGGGGTCGGGCGCATCCAAGAGCTTGCGCATCTCGTGGCCGATGCGTTCCCTGGAAATGCCGGCGAGGCCCGCGCGCAGCTCGCGGCAGGCGGCCAGCGCCTGCAGGTCGGCCTCGCGCCCATACCAGGCCAGGAAGCGGAAAAAGCGCAGGATGCGCAGGTAGTCCTCGGCGATGCGGGCGCGCGGGTCGCCGACGAAGCGCAGCCGGCGCGCGGCCAGGTCGGGCAGGCCGCCCACCGGATCCAGCACCTTGCCCGAAGCGGTGGCGTAAAGCGCGTTCATGGTGAAGTCGCGGCGCTGCGCGTCTTCCTCGATCCGGTCGGAATAGGCGACCACGGCGCGGCGGCCGTCTGTTTCCACGTCGCGGCGGAAGCTCGTGACCTCGAAGCCGCGGCCGTCGGCGATCACGGTGACGGTGCCATGGTCGATGCCGGTCGGCACGCTGCGCAGGCCGGCCGCCTCGGCCAGGCGGATGCTGTCCTCGGGCCGGGCCGAGGTCGAGATGTCCACATCCGCCACCGGCTCGCCCAGCAGCGCGTTCCGGACCGCGCCGCCGACGATCAGCGCCTGCGCGCCTTCGGCCGAAAGCGCGGCCAGCACCCGCGCCAGGGCGGGATCGTCAAGGAAGGGCGCGGTCAGGCGGGTCATGCGGAAAGCCTGGCTGAAATCCGGATGGCGAGCGAATGCAGGACGCGGGCGGTGGCGCCCCAGATATAATAGGGTCCCCAGGGGGCGACATAATAGTCCCGCCGGGCGCCGCGCCAGATCCGGCCCTCGACATGATAGTTCGCCGGATCGGTGACATGGGCGAAGGGGACGGTGAACACCTCCTCGACCTCGCCGGCCTCGGGGACGGGGGTGAAGGGGCCGTGGACCAGCGCCAGCACCGGGGTCATGGCAAAGCCGGTCACGGTGCGATGCGGCGGCATGGTGCCCAGGACCTCGACGCGGGCGGGGTCGAGGCCCACCTCCTCATGCGCCTCGCGCAGGGCGGCGGCGGTCTCGTCGGCATCGCCGGGATCGACCTTGCCACCGGGCAGGGCGATCTGGCCGGGATGGTGGCGCAGGCTGCTGGCCCGCTTGGTCAGCAGCAGCCGCCCGTCCGCGGCGTCGAAGGCGGCAAGCACTCCGGCGGGGCGCAACGCCGCCTCGCCGGGCGCCGGGGCGCCGCCGAAGTCGAAATCGGACGAGGGCCCGGTCGTTCCCGACAGGGCCCGCATCAATGTCTCGCGGACCCCCGTCATCAAAGTGCGGCCCGGCTTTCTTTGGCCCCGGCTTGCGGCAGCAGATTGCCCTCGGCATCCATGGTCGCCTCGAAGCCGAGGCTTTGCGGGTCGAATTCGTAATGCGCGCCGCAGAACTGGCAATCGGCGGTGACGATGCCGTCGCCGTTGGTCATGTGGGCGATGTCCTTGGCCGAATAGATCGACAGCGTGTCGCGCACCCGGTCGGCATTGCAGGAACAGCCGAAGACCAGCGGTTGCACGGCGAAGGCGGTGGGCTCCTCCTCGTGGAACAGCCGGAAGACCAGGTTCGGCAGGGGCAGGGCGGAATCGACCAGCTCCATCGCCTCGACCGTGGCCATCAGCATGGTGGCGCGGTTCCAGTCCTCGGACTGCGCGCCCTGCAGGATGTCGGCGGATTGCAGCGCCTCGCCTTCCGGGGCGGCGTGGCTGGCGGCGGGCAGGGTCTGCAGCATGATGCCGCCGGCACGCCAGTGCTCCTTGGCCTGGCCGGGCATGCGCGAGCGGCCGACCGTCAGCTCGAAGCGGGTGGGAAGCTGCTCGGACTGTTCGAAATAGGCCTGCGCGCAGGCGGCCAGCGAGCCGCCGGCCAGCGGCGTCAGGCCCTGATAGGGCGTCGTGCCCTCGCCCTGGTCGATCAGCACCGCGAAATAGCCCTGGCCGAGCTGGTCGAAGCCGGTGACGCCCTCGTGCAGCCGGTCCGGGTCGAAGCTGGCCCAGGCGCGCATCCGGGCGGGGCCGCCCTCGGTCTCGGGGGCGTAATAGTCGGTGGCGATGGTGCGGATGGCGCCGTTGCCGCGCACCTGCAGCGACAGTTTCCAGCGCAGCTTGATGGTCTGGCCGATCAGCGCGGTCAGGGTGGTCAGTTCGGCCACCATGGCGCTGACCGCGACCGGGTAGTCGTGGCGCGACAGGATATGTTCGAGCACCGGGCCCAGGCGCGCGACGCGGCCGCGCATGCCCGAGCGCTCCAGCTGGAAGGGCAGCACGCTGTCGTCCCAGGAAAGATCCTTCGTTTCGGTCATTGCAAGTCCTTCGGAATACGGGTGCGCGGGGCCGGCGACGGCCCGGCGCCTTGGCCCCAATATAGGCCCTGCGGCGGAAAGCCCAAGGGGGAAGCCGGGGGCTTCGCGCCCCCGGACCCCCGCGGGGTATTTGGAAAACGGCGAAATGCAACCTTCATGCCGGTTGACCTCGCGCGGGCGGGGACGGTAACCCGAGCGGGTATGTGCAGGGAGCCAGCCATGACCTTCGATCGCCGCATCAAGATCGCCCCGTCCATCCTGTCGGCGGATTTCGCGAATTTCGGCCAGGAGATCCGCGCCATCGAGGCCGAGGGCGCCGACTGGGTGCATGTCGATGTGATGGACGGGCATTTCGTGCCCAACCTGACCTTCGGCCCGCCGGCGGTGAAGGCGTTCCGGCCGCATGTGACCAGTTTCATGGACGTGCACCTGATGATCGCGCCGGTCGATCCCTATATCGAGGCCTATGCCGAGGCCGGCGCCGACATGATCACCGCGCATGTCGAGGCCGGGCCGCATCCGCATCGCACCCTGCAGGCGATCCGCGCCACCGGCAAGAAGGCCGGGATCTCGCTGAATCCCGGCACGCCGGCCGAGGCGGTGGAATATCTGCTGGACCTTTGCGACATGGTGCTGGTGATGACGGTGAACCCCGGTTTCGGCGGGCAGAAGTTCATTCATTCGCAACTGGACAAGATCGCCCGGCTGCGCGCCATGATCGGCGACCGGCCGGTGCATATCCAGGTCGATGGCGGCGTCGATCCGGGCACCGCGCCGCTGGTCGCCAAGGCGGGGGCCGATGTGCTGGTGGCGGGCTCGGCGGTGTTCCGCGGCGGCTCGGTCGCCGATCCCGGCGTCTATGGCAAGAACATCCGCGCCATCCGCGAGGCTGCCGAGGCCGCGACCCGTTGATCTGGCGCGGCGCCACGGCGCTGGCCGGCGCGGCGCTGGGTCTGGCCGCGCCCCTGGCCGGAAGCGACTGGCGCGAGCGGTTGGCGCTGTCGGGGCCCGAGGTTGCGCCGGGCGGCATCTGGCTGCATGCCGCGAGCGTCGGCGAGCTGACTTCGGCCCGCGTCCTGGCCGAGGCGCTGGCGCCCGGCTTTCCCCTGACCGTGACGACGAACAGCTTGACCGGCCGCGACCTGGCGCGGCGGCTGGGCCATGCCTGCGGCCTGGCGCCTCTGGACGTGCCGCAGGCGGTGGGGCGCTTCCTGGACCGGGTGCGGCCTTCGGTGCTGGTGACGGTCGAGAACGAGCTTTGGCCCAACCGCTCGGCGATGGCGGCGACGCGGGGCGTGGCCCAGGTGGTGGTGGGCGCGCGCATCTCGGCGCGTTCGGCGGCGCGCTGGGGCCGGCTGCCGGGGCTGATCGGGCCGATGCTGGGCCGCATCGACGCGCTGTCGGCGCAGGACGCGGCCAGCGAGGCGCGGCTGCTGGCGCTGGGGCTGCGGCCCGAGGCGCTGACGCCGCGGCTGAACCTGAAGCTGCTCGGTCCGGCGCGGATCGCGCCGGGCGCGGATGCGCCGGACCGTCGGCGCACCGTGCTGGCGGCCTCGACCCATGAGGGCGAGGATGCGGCGATGCTGGACGCCTGGCTGGCCGCGCGGCAGGTCGCGCCGGATCTGCGGCTGATCCTGGCCCCGCGCCATCCCGAGCGCGGCGATGCCGTGGCGGCGCTGATCGCCGCGCGCAGGCTGGATTTCGCCCGGCGCAGCCAGGGCGGCGGGCCGGAGGCGCCGCTGCTGCTGGCCGACACGCTGGGCGAGATGGCGCTGTGGTATCGCGCCGCCGGCATCTGCGTCACCGGCGGCTCCTTTGCCGATCACGGCGGCCATACGCCATGGGAGCCGGCGGCCTGGCGCTGCGCGATCCTGCACGGGCCGCATGTCGCGAACCAGGCCGATGCCTATGCCGATCTGGACGCGGTGGGGGGGGCGCTGGCCTGCAATGCCGCCGGGCTGCCGCGCCTGCTGACGGAGCTGTTGCGCGATCCGGACCGGCAGCGTCGCATGGGCGAGGCCGCGCGGGCGCTGCTGCTGGCGCGGGCGGGCAATCCTGCCACGCTGATCGCGCGGATCGGGACGCTGGCGCGGGCACGGGCTTGCGGAAGCGGCTGAGCGGCCCGATATTTGCAGGGAAAGGAGCCGACATGATCCGCTATGCCCTGCGCTGTGACCAAGGCCATGAATTCGATGGCTGGTTTCGCAATTCCGAAGGTTTCGAAAGCCTCAGGAAGGCCGGACAGGTGACTTGCGCGCAATGCGGCTCGGTCCATGTCGAGAAGGCGCTGATGGCACCGCGCGTCACCCATGGCGGCGACGATGCCCCGGATCTGCACAGCCCCCGCGACCCGCACGAGGCGGCGCTGGAAAAGCTGCGCCAGCATATCGAGGCGAACTCGGATTACGTCGGCATGTCCTTCGCCGCAGAAGCCCGCGCCATGCATGAAGGGCTGGCGCCCGAGCGCGCGATCCACGGCGAGGCGCGGCTCGAGGATGCCAAGCAGCTGCTCGAGGACGGGATTTCGGTCGCGCCCCTGCCATTCCGGGCCCGGCAGCGGGCGCATTGAGCCCGCTTGCCCGGTCGTGCCGGCCCGGCCCTAGCCCGGGGCGTGTTCGCCGTCGATCAGCACCATGATGCGGCCGCGCGAGCAGCGCTCGACGCGGGCCTCGACGCCGTAGACCTCGGCCAGCAAAGCGGGGGTCAGGATCTCCTCCGGCCGGCCCTCGGCATGGGTATGGCCGCCATGCATCAGCACGATGCGGTCGGCCCATTGCGCTGCCAGCGCCAGGTCGTGCAGCACGGCGACGACGATGCGCCCCTCGGCCGCCAGCCGTCGCAGTTCCGACAAGAGCCGCACCTGCCGCGCCAGATCCAGCGCGCTGGTCGGCTCGTCCAGCAGCAGCAGGCGCGGGTCGCGCACGATGGCCTGCGCCAGGCTGACCATCTGCCGCTGGCCCCCGGACAGCGCCGAAAGCGGCTCCAGCGCCAGCGCGCCGATGCCCAGCTTGTCCAGCACCGCCATGGCGGTGGCATCGGCACCGCGCGCGTCCAGCGTGTCGCCCGCCCGCCGTGCCGCGATCACGCTTTCCAGCGCCACCAGCGACGAGCCGGCCGGCAGGCTTTGCGGCATGAAGCCCACCAGCCGGGCGCGGTCGCGCATCGGCACATGCGCCAGGTCGCGCCCGTCCAGCAGCACCCTGCCGCCATGCGGCTGCAACTGGGCGATGGCGCGCAGCAGCGTCGATTTCCCGGCCGCGTTCGGTCCGGCCAGCACCGTGACCTCGCCCGGGCGCAAAAGCGGCAGGTCCAGCCCTGCGAGCACGCTGCGCGCGCCGTAGCGCACCGAGATGTCCTGCGCCAGCAGCCCCTGCATCAGCGCCGCCTGCCGCGCAGGATCAGCGCGAAGAAGATCGGCAGGCCGATCAGCGAGGTCACCAGCCCCACCGGCAGCAGCACCCCCGGCACCAGCGTCTTGCTGAGCGTCGAGGCCAGCGACATGACCAGCGCCCCGGTCAGCAGGCTGGCGGGCAGAAAGACGCGGTGGTTCTCGCCCACCAGCATCCGGGCGATATGCGGACCGGCCAGGCCGACGAAGCCGATCACCCCGACCATCGACACGGCGGCGGCCGACAGCAGGCTGACGCGGAACAGCGTCCAGCGCCTGAGCCCGGTCACGTCGACGCCGAAGCTGCGCGCCTGGTCCTCGCCCAGCCGCAGCGCCGTCAGCTTCCAGGCGGCGCGGAACGAGAACGGCACCGAGACCGCCAGCACCACCGCGATCAGCATCACCCCCGGCCATTGCGCCGAGGCGAGGCTGCCCATGGTCCAGAACACCAGTTGCTGCAGCGCATCGGCCGAGGCGACGAACTGCACCAGCGACAAGAGCGCCGCTGCGGTGAAGTTCAGCGCCACGCCGAACAGGATCAGCACCTCGGGCCCGCCGCCGCGGATGCGGCCCAGAAGCTGCAGCAGCGCCAGCGCGCCCAGCGCGAACAGGAAGGCATTGCCGGAAACGCTCCAGACCGCGGGCAGGCCGGGCAGGGTCAGGCCCAGCACGATCGCCACCGCGGCGCCAAGCGCGGCCGAGGACGAGACGCCCAGCGTGAAAGGCTCGGCCAGGGGGTTTTCCAGCACCGTCTGCATCTCGGCCCCGGCCAGCGCCAGCGCCGCGCCGACCAGCAGCGCCATCGCGGCGACCGGCAGGCGCACGTCCCAGACGATGACGTGGGTGCCGCGCGCGACCTCGCCGCCGGCCAGCGCCTGCAGCGTATCCGCCAGCGGCAGCCCGGCCGGGCCGGTCACCAGGTCCAGCAGCAGCGCCGCCAGCGCCGCCAGCGCCAGCACCCCGACCAGGGCCGAGTTGCGCCGGCCCTGCCGGTGATAGCGGCTCAGCGTCGCGTCGCTCATGGTTGCGGGGTCACCCACCAGCTTCCCGGCACGGTGACGGGCGAGAAGCGGGCATTGATCTCGGCCAGGGTGGCGGCGGGATCGACATCCTCGAACAGCGCGGGATGGAAGGTCTTGGCCAGGTATTCGATCAGCGCGATATGGATGGGCGAATCGTTGAACATGTGCCAGACGCCGGCGGCGCGGCCCTGCTCCACCGCCCGCAGCGCCGAGAAGCCGGGCGCCGAGACCAGCGCCTCGAAGCTGGCCTGCGCGGTCGCGGCATCGACCTCCGAGCCCAGCACCAGCCCGCCGCGCGCCGCCATATGCGTGCCGCCGGTGGCGATGTAGATGTCGGGATCGGCGCCGATCAGATATTCCAGGCTGACATTGCCGACCGGGGTCTTGACCGTCTCGGCGCCGATGTTCCGTCCGCCGGCGGTGACGATGAAATCGTTGAACACGCCCGAGCCCACGGTCGAGCAGCAGCCGGTGGGCGCGGCATGGACGTGGAAGAACACCCGCGGCCGCTCGGTGACGGCGGCCAGCCGGCCGCGGACCCGGTCGAGCCGGGTTTCGTAAAAGCCGGCGAATTCCTCGGCCCGTTCCTCGGCGCCGGTCAGCTTGCCCAGGATGTGCAGGCTGGGGATCGAGTTTTCCTGCGGATGCGAGAAGAAGTCGACATAGGCGACCGGGATGCCCGCCGCCTCGATCTGCCGGCGCACCAGTTCGGTGCCGGGATCGTCCTGGTCGATCAGCGTCAGCACCACCAGGTCGGGATGCAGGCCGATGATCGCCTCGGCCGACAGGCCGCGCGTGCCGGCGCCGACCGGCTTGATCTGGTCGATATCGGGGAATTTCTGCCGATAGGCGGCCAGGGTCGGCTCGTCCAGCGCCCGCGCCAGCCGCCAGCCGCTGACCAGCGAGACCGGGTCGTCATGGATCAGCCCCAGCACCGACAGATGCCGCGCCTCGGCCAGGACAATATGCTTGGCGGGCTGGGGCAGCGTGACCTCGCGCCCCAGGATGTCGGTCGCGGTGACGTCGGCACGGGCCAGGCCCAGCGAGGCGATCAGCGCGGCGGCGGCAAGCAGGGGACGGGTCAGGATCATGGCGTTTCCAGGGCTGGGGTGCCGGGGCGCAGCGATGCGCGCGCGCTCCGGCCGGTTCGGCTGCTTCTTAGCCTGCGGCGGGCGTGATGCGCCAGATGCGGTCGCCGGCCTCGTCCTCCGCGCCCTTGGACTTGTTCACCGCCCAGACATTGCCCTTGCCGTCGGCGCGCAGCTGGTTGGGCAGGCTGCCGGCGTCGATATTCGCCACGATCTCGCCCTCGGGGCTGACCACGGCGATGGTGCCGGCGCCGCGATTGGCGACATAGGCCAGGCGGCTGACCGGCTCGAAGGCGACGTTCAGCGGGCCGGCGCCGACCGCCACGTCATGGATCACCTCGCCGGTTTCGGCCTTGACGATCAGCAGGTTGTCGGTGGCCTGCGAGGCGACGAAGATCAGCCCCTCCTGCGGGTCGTAGGCCACGCCCGAGGCGGCCTTGACGCCGGGCAGCGGGATCACCCGAACCTCGCCCGAGGCCAGGTCGACCACCGCCGCCTCGGGGGTGGACAGGCTGACGGTGACCAGCTTGCCGCCCGCCTCGTCGATATCCAGCGCCATGGTCGAGAATGCCTCGCCGCGGATCTGCGACGTGATGGTGATCGGCTCCAGCGGCTCGAGCGTCCTGGTGTCGAAGACCTTGATCTCGGGCGTGCCGGTGGCGCTGGCATAGGCGCGGCCGTTGGCCTCGTCCACCAGCACGTCGCGGGCATGCGGCACGGCGCCCGGCGCGAACTGCTTGACCAGCGACAGGTCGGACTGCTTGTAGACCGCGGCGCTGTCCTGGCGGGTGTTGGTCACCCAGACATGGCCGTTCGCATCGTCCACGTCCACGCCATAGACCGCGAACAGGCCGCCGTCGCTGCCGTCCGCGCGCGCGGGGGCGGCGGCGGGTGTCACCTCGGCGACGATCTTCAGCGTCTGGGGGTCGATCTTGACCAGCTTGGCTTCCTTGACCGGCGGGCGGCCGACGGCGCTGGTGACGAAGACCGCGTCCCCGGCCGCGTTCGCCTTGACCTGATAGAGGCCGCGCACCACCGGCTGACTGGTGACGGCGAATTTCTCGGCGCCGCTGACCGTAACCTGGGGCGAGACCTTCAGCTCGACCACCTCGGCCGAGGCCGGGTTCTCGGTGATGACGACGATCGGCTGCAGCCCGATCTCGGCCTCGGCGTCGATGTCGAGCGCGAAGCTGAAGGTGCCGTCCTCGGCCACGGCGATCGGCTCGGGGGTCAGCACCTTCGGGCCGCGCATCAGGGTGACGGTCTGGCCGGGGATCATCGCCTCGCCCGCGATCACCGCCTTGCCGCCCTGGTGGACCGGGGCGCGGCCCTCGCCGCCGGCGCTGACATGGCCGGCGAAATCGACCAGCGGCTTGGTGAAGATCGTGTCGGCCAGCACCGGGGCGGAAAGAACCGACAGCGCCAGCGCCGAGACGCCCAGCAGGGACCGAAGGCGGTAGCGGGATTGGATGGCCATGGAAAGCTCCTTGAACAGGGGGAACGGACGTGGCTGACCGCTGGGGCTGGCTCGGATCAGGCGGCACCCTATAATCCTGACGGTCCTTGTCAACTAACGCCAGGCGGGGCAGATAGCTTTGTGAACGAAAGGATTGTCGCAAGATGTCGCAGGCTGGACAGGTCGGACCGGATCACGCCAGGAAGCAGGCCGAGCTGCGCATCTTCCAGACCGGCGCGCCGACCCATGCGCTGTCGCAAAGGGTGGCGGCGGTCGGTCCCGGCTACCGGCTGTTCCTGGCCGTGCCCCGGACCCCGGCGCCGGCGCGGGGCTGGCCGGTGCTTTACATGCTGGACGGCAATGCCGCCTTCGACTTCCTGACGCCCGAGCATCTGGCGCTGGCTCCGGGGCTGATGATCGTCGGCGTAGGCTATGACACCGACCGGCAATTCGCGCGCGAGCTGCGGACGCTGGATTTCACCGCGCCGGACGGGCCGGGCGACGGGCTGCGCCCCGACCATGTCCATCCGGGCCGCATGGCCGGCGGCGCGGCGATCTTTCACGACCGCCTGACCGGCCCGCTGCGCGCGGCGGCCGAGGCCGGCCTGCCCGTCGATCCCGTCCGCCGCACGCTCTGGGGCCACAGTTTCGGCGGGCTGTTCGCGCTTTATGCGCTGCTGGCCCGGCCGCAGGGCTTTGCCCGCCATGCCGCGATCAGCCCCTCGATCTGGTGGGACGAGGCGCTGATCCGCCGCGTGGCGCAGGAAGCCGCCCCCGCATCGTTGCCGCTGCTGGTGGCGCTGGGCGACCGCGAGCAGCGTTCGGGCAGCGCCGGCCCGCCCCCCGACGGGCCGGCGCCGGCGACCATGCAGTTCGTCGCCGGTCTGGCCCGGCATCCCGGCCACCGGGCGCAGCTTCATGTCCTGCCCGGCCATGCGCATATCCAGACGCTTGCGGGCTCGTTCCCGCTGGTTCTGCCCTTCGCGGCCGCCGATTAACCGGATCTTTGCGACTCTGCGCTTTTCTTGTCCGGAAACGGAGGGAGTCGCATGGTCCTTGTCAGATACGCTTTCGGAATGCTGGGGATCACGCTTTGCGTGCTGAGCACGACGCGAATGCAGGCGGATTGCCGCGCCGGCTGCGCCGCCTTTGCGGCGGCGCGATGGGATCCGGGAGAGGTTCTGCCGGGCCTTGCCGGGCTGCTGGGCGGGTTTGCCGCCCTGGCCTTCCCGCAGGCCGGCAAGGCGCAGCCGCCGCCCGGCAGCGCGGCGCCGGTCAGACCGGGGCCGCCGCCAGCCGGCGGGTAAGTTCGGGCAGGATCAGCGCCGTGGCCTCGGCCGAGGTCATCTCGGCATGCAGGAAGGGCAGGTCGATGACCTCGAGACCGGCGACATAGGGCGCCCACATCGCCGGGTTCAGGGCGCTGCCCTGGTGGTCGCGGGCGGCGCGGAAATGCGTGACCCGGCCGCCGAAGCGGCGGTGGCGATGGCCGCGGATCAGCCGGTTGGTGGCGGTCACCGTGCGCACCACCCCGTCCAGAACCGGCTCGGGCAGGGCGCCCAGGGCGCTGTCGCCCCGGCGCAGGAAAGCCACCACCGCCTCGCGCGTGTCCAGGTCGCGATGCGCCTCGGGGTCGTAGCCGGCGATGGCCAGCAGGGCGCGCAGCGCGGCGACCGGGTCGGGCTCGGGCTCGTCCCGCCAGGCGTCGCAGGGATAGCTGTCCAGCATGGCGACCAACCCGGTCTCGCGCCCGGTCGCGGACAGGATCGCGGCAATTTCCTGCGCCAGGATGCCGCCGACCGACCAGCCGGCCAGATGCACCGGCTGGCCGTCCGGAACCAGCGCCGCGATGCGCTGCGCGTAGTCCCGGGCCAGCGCCGCCAGGCTTTCGGGCATGGCCACCGCCGGGTCGAGGCCGGGATGCTGCAGGCCCCAGACCCGCCGCGCCGGGGCGATGCGCCGCGCCAGCCCGCGATAGCCCCAGGCCAGGCCGCCGGCCGGATGGATCAGGAACAGCGGCGCCGCCTGCGGATCGCCCTCGGCCAGCAGGATCAGCGGGCCAAGCCCGTCGTCGCGGGGCGCCCGCGCGTCCAGCACGGCGGCCAGCGCGGCCAGCACCGGCTGCTCGAAGATGGTGCCCAGGCCCGGATCCAGGCCGGTCTCGGCCTCCAGCGCCTGCGCGAGCCGCACGGCGGAAAGCGAATCACCGCCCAGGGCGAAGAAATCCGCCTCGGCCGGGGCGGGGGTGTCGAGGTGCAGGATCGCGGCGTAAAGCCGCGCCAGCAGCCGTTCGGTCGGGGTCTTTGCCGCCCGGCCGGCGGCGGCGAATTCCGGCGCCGGCAGCGCCTTGCGGTCCAGCTTGCCGTTCGCGGTCACCGGCAGCGCCGCCAGCGCCACCTCGGCCGCAGGCAGCATATAGGCCGGCAGGCTGGCCGCCAGCCGCTCGGCCAGCAGGCCCGGCCGCCAGTCCGCCGCCGGCACCAGATAGGCCACGAGGCGCTTTTCTCCGGCATGGTCCTCGCGCGCGATCACCACCGCCTCGCGGGCCAGGCCCGAGGCCATGATCGCCGCCTCGATCTCGCCCAGCTCGACGCGCAGGCCGCGGAGCTTCACCTGATGGTCCGAGCGGCCCAGATAGACCACCGCCCCGTCCGGGCGCAGCCGCGCCAGGTCGCCGGTGGCGTAAAGTCGCCCTGCCGGCCCCGCGACGAAACGTTCCGCGGTCAGGTCGGGCCGGCCCAGATAGCCGCGCGCCAGCTGCACGCCGCCCAGATACAGATGCCCGGCCAGACCCGGCGGCACCGGGCGCATCCGTTCGTCCAGCACCTGCAGCGCCGTGTTCCAGACCGGCCAGCCGATCGGCACCGGGTTCGCGCGGTCCTCGGGCCCGGCGGGCCAGAAACTGACATCCACCGCCGCCTCGGTCGGGCCGTAAAGATTGTGCAGCTCGGCCGTCATCCGGGCATGGAAGCGGTCGCGCTGGTCCGCCGTCAGCTCCTCGCCCGAGCAGAAGACGCGGGCCATCGCCAGCCCCTGCGAGGCGGGCGAGGCCAGGAAGGCCGACAGCATCGAGGGCACGAAATGGCAGGTGGTGATGCCGCGTTCGCGGATCAGCCCGGCGATGGCGGCGGGGTCGCGATGCGCGCCGGGCGGCGCCATGACCAGCTCGGCCCCGGCGATCATCGGCAGGAAGAACTCCCAGACCGAGACGTCGAAGGTCGCCGGGGTCTTCTGCAGGATGCGGTCCTGGGCATTGATGCCGTATTGCGCGCGCATCCACAGCAGGCGGTTGACGATGGCGCGATGCTCGACGGCGACGCCCTTGGGCTCGCCGGTCGAACCCGAGGTGAAGATCACATAGGCCAGATCGTCCGGCGCCGGCGCGGCCTTGGGGCGGCCCGCGGCCGGCCGGTCGGTCGGCTGGTCGGCGGGCCAGTCGGTGGGCAGCAGCAATTCGGTGCCCGGCGGGAACAGCCCGGCCAGATCGGCCGAGGTCAGCACCGCGACCGGCCGGGCCTGCGCCAGGATGCGGGCGATGCGCTCGGGCGGATGCGCCGGGTCCAGCGGCAGATAGGCCGCGCCGGCGCGCAGGATGGCCAGCAGCGCCACCGGCAGTTCCAGCGCGCGGTCCAGCGCCACCGCGACGATGCGGTCCGGACCGGCGCCGAGCGCCTGCAGCCGCGCAGCCAGAGCCGCGCTGCGGCGATCGAGCGCGGCGCAATCCAGGCTGTCCGCGCCGAAGCTGACGGCCGGCGCCTCGGGCGTGGCGGCAAGCTGCGCCTCGATCAGCGCGGTCAAGGTGGTGTCGGGCAGCGGATGCCGGGTCGCCTGGGCCCGCGCTGTGCTTGCCGCGATCTCGGCCGGGCTGGCGGTCGGCACCTCGGCCAGGGTTTCGGCCGCCAGCGCCGCGGCCAGGAAGGCCGCCAGCCGGTCGCCATGGCCGCGCACCTCCTCGGGCGCATAAAGCGCCGGGTTCGCGTCCACCTCGAAGATCATCCCCGCGGCCGGGTCGCCGCGGAAGGTCAGCGTCAGGTCGTCCACCGCCCCGGCGCCCAGGATATGCAGCCGGCAGTCGAGCCCCGGGAATTCCGGCGGCCTGTCAAAGGGCTGCACGTTCACCAGCGGCCCGTAAAGCCGCCGCGTGCCGCCGACCAGCCCCAGTTCGCGCCGCAGAATCTCGCTGCGGTAAAGGCCGCGGCGGCGGGCCTGGGCCATGGCTTTCGACTGCGCGGACAGCCATTCGGGCAGGGGCGCGTCCTCGTCCGGGCGCAGCCGGTGCGGCAGAACGTTCATCGCCATGCAGGGCACCTGCGCGATCCTGCGGCCCATCCGCGCCATGAAGGGCAGGCCGATCACCGCCTCACCGCCGGTCCAGCGCGCCAGATAGGCGCCGCAAAGCGCGTTCAGCACATCCGGCCAGCCCAGCCGGTGTTCGGCGGCATAGGCCGCCAGCCGGTCCAGCAGCGCCTGCGGCAACCGGCGCGAATCGCGCAGGAAGTCATGGCCGCTGACCGCGCGGCCCGGCGCCGGGCCCGCGACCTCGGGCAGGCCGGTAAGCTGGGCGTGCCACCAGTCGCGGTCGGCCGCGCGCCGGGGCGAGGCGCGCCAGGCCGCGTCCTCCTCGGCCGCCAGCGCCAGCGGGCCGAAGGGCTCGGGCTCGGGCGTGCCGGCCACCAGCGCGGCGTAATGCGCGGCGATGCGGTTGGTGACCAGCACCATGCCATAGCCGTCGATGGCCAGGTGGTGGATGCGCTGGTAAAGGAAATGCCGCTCGGGGCCGAGTGCGATCAGGCTCAGCGCCCCGGCCGGCTCGCGCGCCAAGTCCAGCGGGCGGCGGCTGTCGGCCTGCATCTGCGCCTGCGCCTGCGCCTCGGCATCGGGCTGGGCGGAAAGGTCGGCGAAGCCCAGGATCGGCGGCAGGCCGACGCTTTGGCGCGGCCCGTCCGGTCCGGCGAAGAAGCGCAGCGCCAGGGCCGGGGTTTCGGCGATGGTGCGGGAGACCGCCCGGGCCAGCGCGTCGCGGTCCAGCGGGCCGGTCAGTTCCAGATATTGCCCGGTGTTCAGGATCGGGTTGTCCGCGTCCAGCGCCTGGACATACCACAGCCCCTCCTGCGCCTCGGTCAGCGGGCAGCCGGTCTCGGTCGGGATGTCGCGATTCTGAGCATTCATCTGGGCCATACCCCGGCAGGCACAAGGGAAACGGAAACGAAACGGATGCTGACGACCATGTTACCCCGCAGAAAGGTTCGCGGGTCTTGCCCGTTTCGGGCCATGGCCATACTGTCGCTAAGAAAATTAGTCAACTTTACCGCTTTTCCGGCCAGAACCAGCATGACCCTGCCCACGCCTTCCCTTCCGCTGCGCGACACCGCTCGGGCCTATGGCCGCATCACCCGGCTGCTGCACTGGAGCATCGCCGCGCTGATGCTGTGGCAGTTCATCGGCATGGGGCTGCGGCTGGCCCTGGGCCGCACGCCGCTGGTGTCCTTTTTCGTCGGTTCGCATCAGCAGGTCGGCACGGTGCTGTTCCTGCTGATCGCGCTGCGGCTGCTCTGGTCGCTGGCGAACCGCCGCAACCGGCCGGGTCATGGCGCCGGCCTGCCGGGGCTGGCGGCGCGGCTGGGGCATGGCGCGCTGTATCTGGTCATGCTGATCGTGCCGGTCGCCGCGCTGCTGCGCGCCTATGGCGGCGAGCGCGGCTTCGCGCCCTTCGGCTTCGAGATCTTCGCGGCGCAGCAACCGCCGATCGGCTGGATGGTCGGCATCGGCGACGCGCTGCATGGCGAGCTGGGCTGGCTGCTGCTGGCGCTGATCGCTGGCCATGTGCTGATGGTCGGCCTGCACGAGGGGATGTGGCGCGACGGCACCCTGGCACGCATGGCCGGCGGCCGGCGCCGGGCCGGCCCCTAGGCGACGGTCCGCCCAGGGCGCGGCGGCAGACGCCGTCGCGGCGCGGCGTCGCCCTTTTTCATTGATTGCGCGCCGGGGCGGTGTCACCATTCCGTCATGATGAATGCGCCCTTCGGTTTCCCGTCCGAGCATGATCGCGTGGCCTTCGACCGGGCCGAACTGGGCGTCATCCTGTCGCTTTACGGCCGCATGGTCGCGGCGGGCGAATGGCGCGACTATGCCATGTCGTTCCTGCGCGACATGGCGGTGTTCTCGGTGTTTCGCCGGGCGGCCGAGCATCCGCTCTATCGCATCGAGAAGCGTCCCAGGCTGCGCCAGGCGCAGGGGCAATACGCGGTGATCGGCCTGGACGGCCGCATCCTCAAGCGCGGGCACGACCTGCCGACGGTGCTGCGGGTGCTGGAGAAAAAGCTGATCCGCCCGGTGGACTGACCCGGGCGGCGCTCAGCCGGCCTCGCCCGGCTTAATCTTCTGCGCCGTGCCCTGGGCGAAACTGTCCAGCCTTCCCTTGGCGGCGTCCTGGGTGTTGACGATGCCGGCGACCATGGCTTCGGCATAGGCGGCGTCCAGCCCCGACATGTTCTGCATGTGCGAGATCGCCGAGCAGGCGGCGAAATTCGACAAGGGCGTGTTCTGCGCCACCCGGCGGGCCAGCTCGTATGCCTTGGCCTCGCTGTCCGCGACCCGGTATTGCGCCAGCCCGACCTGCGTCGCCTCCTCGCCGGAATAAAGCCGGCCGGTCAGCATCATGTCGACCATGCGCGCCTGGCCGATCAGCCGCGGCACGCGGATGGTGGCGCCGCCGCCGGTGAACAAGCCGCGCTGGCCCTCGGGCAGGCCGAAATAGGTGGTCTCGTCCATGACCCGGATATGGACCGAGGAGGCCAGCTCCAGCCCGCCGCCGACCACCGCGCCCTTCAGCGCCGCGATGACCGGCACGCCGCCATATTCGATCTTGTTGAAGGCCTCGTGCCAGCGCAGGCAGATGCGCATGAACTCGGCGGGGCTGCGCTGTTCGCGGCCGTGCTCGATCAGATCCAGCCCGGCGCAGAAATGCGGCCCTTCGGCGCGCAGCACCACGGCGCGGGTGCCCGAGGCGGGCAGGGCGGAAAAGACCTCGACCAGCTCCTCGATGGTCTCGGCGTTCAGCGCGTTGCGCTTGGCGGCGCGGTTCAGCGTGACGGTGGCGATGCCATCCGCGTCCATCTGAAACAGCAGGTTGTCGAGTGTCAGGGCCGAGATGTCCCGCATGGTCTAGCCTTTCGTGATCCAGTGAATGACGAGGGGAACCGTGGCGATGCTGGCCGCGGTCGAGATCAGGATGGCCGCCGAGACCCGTTGCACGGCGGTGCCGAAATATTGCGCCAGGATATAGACATTGCCCGCCACCGGCAGGCTGGCGGCGGCGATCATCACGCCGGCCGCATAGGGCTCGACCCCGAAGACCGCCAGCGCGGCGATGCCCACCGCCAGCGGATGCAGCACCAGCTTGGCGAAGCCGAGCCAGAGCGCCGGGCCCATGCGCTCGGCCGCGCGGCCGGCGAGGCTGGCGCCGATGGCGAACAGCGCCCCCGGCGTGGCCGAGCCGCCGAGCAGCGCCAGGAACTCGTCCAGCGGCCCGGGCATCGGCAGGTGCAGCCCGGCCCAGGCCAGGCCGGCCAGCATCGAGACGATCATCGGGTTCGAGACGATGCCGCGCAGCAAGGGCACCAGCGTCGAGAGCCGCACCCGGCCCTGCCTTGCCGCGGTGACGATCAGGGTGATCAGGGTCGAGAACACCACCATGTCGATGGTCAGCACCATCAGCACCGGGCCGATGGCGCGTTCGCCCAGCAGCACGACCAGCATCGGCACGCCCAGAAAGCCGGTATTGCCGGTCATCGCGGTATGCGCCTCCATCGCCGCGGTGGCGAGCGGCTGGCGCCGCCAGCGCGCCACGGCGAAGCCCAGCGCCCAAAGCGCGGCCGAGCCCGACAGATAGGCCAGCACGAAGGCCGGGTCGAACAGGCTGGCCACGTCCAGCGTCGCGGCAAAGCGGAACAGCATGGCCGACAGCGCGAAGTAAAAGACGAATTTCGTCAGCCAGCCGGTGGCCTCGGGCGGGAAGAAACGGGTGCGCCCGGCCAGCCAGCCCGTGCCGATGACGAGAAAGAAGGGCAGGGTTTTCAGAAAGATCGCCAGCATCAGTCCGCGTCGATGGCGCAGGCCGGGCCGCGCTCGACGGTGTATTCGGTCTCGCCGGGGGCGATTTCACGCCGGGCGATCAGCCGGTGGCCGGATTCGGCGCAGAAATGCGGCACGTCGATCACCGCGGCGGGATCGGTGGCCAGCAGCGTGACCCGCGTGCCTTTAGGCAGTGCCATCAGCCGCTTGCGCAGCCGCAGCACCGGCAGGGGGCACAGAAGGCCGCGCGCGTCGATTTGCGCGGTCATGCGGCGGAATCCGTCAGGCGTGCGCGGCACCAGTCGTCGATCTGGTCCGGCCGCAATTGTTCGGCCAGGTCGCCGGCGAAGTCGCGGAAGCCCGGCAGCTGTTCGTCGGGGACATGCACCAGCACCGGGATGCCGGCGGCCAGCGCCCGGGCGATGGTGTCGCGGAAGCCGCGGCCGAAACATTCCTGCTTGCCGAATTTGTTGACGATCAGCAATTCGGCGCCCCGGTCCAGAACCGATTCGGTGCGGGCCACGGCCTGGGCCAGCGCGCCGGTATCCAGACGGCAGGCCTGCGAGCCTGCGCCCAGCGACTGGGTGATGCGCACCAAGGGGCCGTCGTCGCCCAGGATGCGCAGGTCCATGTCGCAATCGCAGCCGGGGCGGATTTCGGTATTGATCTGCACCGCGCCGGCCAGCCGCGATCCCGCAGCCGCCAGCCGCTCGGCCGTGGCGGTCAGCAGCCGGTCGCCGGCACCCGGCGTCTGGTCCTGAATGGTGACGAAACCCAGCATGACGGTCCCTCTTTCGGCGGCCAGCATAGCTTCAGGGCGCGCGGGCGCAATATCGGGTATTCGGGCAACGGAGATGTGGCCGGACTCAGCTCTCCTCGGCCAGCGGGCCGTAGAGGATCAGTGCCGGATGCGGGCTGGGGCCTTCGCTGTCCAGCAGTTCGGCAAGGGCCGAGACGGTGCTGCGGATCAGGCGCTGGTGCGGGTGGCCCACCGCCTCGGCCAGCAGGGCGGGCGTGTCGGGGGGCAGGCCGTTTTCGACCAGCAGCGCCGCCATGCGCGGGAAGGTGCGCTGGCCCATGAAGACGACGGTGGTGGCGTGCGGATCGGCCAGCGCCGGCCAGTTCTGATCCTGGGGCAAGCCGCCGGTGACATCGGCGCCGGTGACGAATTGCAGCCGGCGCGCGGTCTGGCGCCGGGTCAGCGGCAGGCCGGCGACGGCGGCCGCCGCCATGGCCGAAGGCACGCCCGGCACGATCTCGAACGGGATGGCGTGGCGGCGCAGCGCCGTCAGCTCCTCCTCGAGCCGGCCGAAAAGGCCGGAATCGCCGGATTTCAGCCGCACCACATGCTTGCCGGCCCGGGCATGCTCGACCAGCAGGGCGTTGACGTTCTCCTGCTTGGCCGAGGGGCGGCCGGCGCGCTTGCCGACCGGGATGCGTTCGGCCTGCGGTCCGGCCTGATCCAGCACCGGACCCGAGGCGAGGTCGTCGTAAAGCACCACATCTGCCCGGGCCAGCAGGCGGGCGGCGCGCAGCGTCAGCAGATCCGGGTCCCCCGGTCCTGACGAGACGAAGCTGACATGGCCCTTGCTGTTCATGGTTCCGCGATGCGGCAAAATCCGCGCCGATGCAAGAGGCTGATCGGCGCCGCCAATCGGGACCGATATCGGGACCGCGCCGCTTGCCGGGCCGCGCGGCTTTTGCCATAGAGGACCGACCGCGACCTGGGGGATCCAAGCCATGTTCCGTGCCCGCCATCTTCTGGGGATCGAGCCGCTCGCCCCGCCCGAGATCACCACGCTTCTCGACCTGGCCGAGACCTATGTGGATCTCAACCGCCGCACCGTGAAGCATTCCGATGCGCTGGCGGGCATGACGCAGATCAACATGTTCTTCGAGAACTCGACCCGCACGCAGTCGAGCTTCGAGCTGGCCGGCAAGCGGCTGGGCGCCGATGTGATGAACATGGCGATGCAGACCAGCTCGGTGAAGAAGGGCGAGACGCTGATCGACACCGCCCTGACGCTGAACGCCATGCATCCCGACCTGCTGGTGGTGCGCCATCCGCAGTCGGGCGCCGTGGACCTGCTGGCGCAGAAGGTGAATTGCGCGGTCCTGAACGCCGGCGACGGCCGGCACGAGCATCCGACCCAGGCGCTGCTGGACGCGCTGACCATCCGCCGCGCCAAGGGGCGGTTGCATCGGTTGACCGTGGCGATCTGCGGCGACATCGCGCATAGCCGCGTCGCGCGCTCGAACCTGATCCTGCTCGGCAAGATGGAGAACCGGCTGCGGCTGGTCGGCCCGGCGACGCTGATGCCGCCGGGCGCGCGAGACTGGGGCTGCGAGGTCTACGAGGACATGCGCGAAGGGCTGAAGGGCGCCGATGTGGTGATGATGCTGCGCCTGCAGAAGGAACGCATGGACGGCGGCTTCATCCCCTCCGAGCGGGAATATTACCACCGCTGGGGCCTCGATGCCGAGAAGCTCGCGCTGGCGGCGCCCGATGCCATCGTCATGCATCCCGGGCCGATGAATCGCGGGGTCGAGATCGACGGCACCATCGCCGACGACATCAACCGTTCGGTCATCCAGGACCAGGTGGAAATGGGCGTCGCGGTGCGCATGGCGGCGATGGACCTTCTGGCGCGCAACCTGCGCGCCGAACGCGGCACCAGGGCGGCGGAGATGATGGCATGATCCTGCATTTTCACAACGCCCGCCTGGTCGACCCCGAGGCGCAATCGGTCGAGCAAGCCACGCTGACCATCCGCGACGGCCGGATCGAGGCCATGGGCTCTGACGCTCCGCAAGGCGCCGAGCTGATCGACTGCGGCGGCAAATGCCTGGCGCCCGGGTTGATCGACTGGGGCGTCAAGATCGGCGAGCCGGGCGAGCGGCACAAGGAGAGCTTCCGCAGCGCCGGGCTGGCGGCGGCGGCGGGCGGGGTGACCACGCTGGTCGCGCGGCCCGACACCATGCCGCCGATCGACGCGCCGGAATCGCTGGAATTCGCCACCCGCCGCGCGGCCGATGCGCCGGTGAACATCCGCCACATGGCGGCGCTGACCCGCGGCCGTCAGGGGCGCGAGATGGTCGAGATGGGCTTTCTGCAGGATGCCGGCGCCGTGGCCTTCACCGACGGGGTGCGGGTGGTCTCGGACACCCGGCTGCTGTCGCGCTGCATGACCTATGCCCGCGGCCTTGGCGCGCTGATCGTCGGCCACCCGCAGGAGCCGGGCCTGTCGAAGGGCACGGCGGCGACCGGCGGCAAGTTCGCCTCGCTCTACGGGCTGCCCGCGGTTTCGCCCATGGCCGAGGTGATGGGGCTGGACCGCGACCTGGCGCTGGTGGCGATGACCGGTGCCCGCTACCATGCCGACCAGATCACTGTCGCGGCCAGCCTGCCGGCCTTGAAGCGGGCGCGCGAGGCCGGGCTGGACGTGACCGCCGGCATCTCGATCCATCACCTGACGCTCAATGAATATGACGTGGGCGGCTATCGGACCTTCTTCCGCTTCACCCCGCCGCTGCGCTCCGAGGAGGACCGGCTGGCCATGGTCGAGGCGGTGGCCGAGGGGCTGATCGACGTGATCGCCAGCTTCCACACCCCGCAGGACGAGGAATCCAAGCGCCTGCCCTTTGCCGAGGCGGCGCCGGGCGCGGTGGGGCTGCAGACCCTGCTGCCGGCGGCGATGCGGCTTTATCACCAGGGCGGGCTGAGCCTGCCGCAGCTCTGGCGGGCGATGTCGCTCAATCCGGCGCGGCGGCTGGGCCTGCCGGGCGGACGGCTTGCGGCGGGGGCGCCGGCCGATCTGGTGCTGTTCGACCCGGACGCCCCCTTCGTGCTGGACCGTTTCACCCTGCTGTCGAAATCGAAGAACACGCCCTTCGACGGCGCGCGGATGGAGGGCAGGGTGCTGGGCACCTGGGTCGCCGGCCGCCGGGTCTTCGGAGCGGACGCATGAGCCTGATCCTCTGGGCCGTCATCGGCTACCTGCTGGGCTCGATCCCCTTCGGCATCGTCATCACCCGGGCGCTGGGTCTGGGCGACCTGCGCCGGATCGGCTCGGGCAATATCGGCGCGACCAACGTGCTGCGCACCGGCAACAAGCCGGCGGCGCTGGCGACGCTGCTGCTGGACAGCGGCAAGGGCGCCATCGCCGTGCTGCTGGCGCGCTGGCTTGCCGGGCCGGACGCGGCGCTGGTCGCGGGCGCGGCGGCCTTCCTGGGGCATCTGTTCCCGGTCTGGCTGGGCTTCCGCGGCGGCAAGGGCGTCGCCACCTTCCTGGGCACGCTGCTGGCGCTGGACTGGCGGCTGGGCCTGATTGCCTGCGGCATCTGGCTGCTGACGGCGGCGGCGGGCCGGATCTCCTCGCTCTCGGCGCTGGTGGCGGCGGCGCTGACGCCGTTTCTCGCCCTGTGGCTTGACGGCCCGCGCATGGCGGCGGTGACGGCCTTCATGGCGGTGCTGATCTTCATCCGCCACCACGCCAATATCAGCCGCATCCTGGCCGGGACCGAGCCGCGCATCGGCAGGAAATCCTGATCTTCGCCGTTCTGCGGATCTTCCGGGGGTTGTCCGCTGAGTCCGCCATCGGCCCGAGGGCCAATGGACGACGGCAGAGCCCCCGGTCCGGCCGTGCCGTTCAGCGCGTCGGCACCGGCTCCTCGCCCGAGTAATCGTAGAAGCCGCGCCCGGTCTTGCGGCCCAGCCAGCCGGCCTCGACATATTTCACCAGCAGGGGGCAGGGCCGGTATTTGGTATCCGCCAGCCCCTCGTGCAGCACGTTCATGATCGCCAGGCAGGTGTCGAGGCCGATGAAATCCGCCAGTTCCAGCGGTCCCATCGGATGGTTGGCGCCCAGCTTCATCGACTGGTCGATGGATTTGACCGAGCCCACGCCCTCGTAGAGCGTATAGACCGCCTCGTTGATCATCGGCATCAGGATGCGGTTGACGATGAAGGCCGGGAAATCCTCGGCGCTGGCCGAGGTCTTGCCGATCTTCTCGACCACCTCGACCAGTTGCTTGTAGGTTTCCTCGTTGGTGGCGATGCCGCGGATCAGCTCGACCAGCTGCATCACCGGCACCGGGTTCATGAAATGGAAGCCCATGAAGCGCTCGGGGCGGTCGGTGCGGCTGGCAAGGCGGGTGATCGAGATCGAGGAGGTGTTCGAGGTCAGGATGGTTTCCGGCTTCAGATGCGGCAGCAGATCCTCGAAGATCGCCTGCTTGACGGTCTCGCGCTCGGTGGCGGCCTCGATGACCAGGTCGGTCTTGCCCAGATCCGCCAGGGCCATGGTGGTGCTGATGCGTTTCATCGCCGCATCCTTGTCCTCGGCCGAGATCTTGCCGCGGCTGACCTGACGGTCGAGGTTGTGGTCGATCTGCGTCAGCGCCTTGTCCAGCGCCTCGCGCGAGATGTCGGTCATCAGCACGTTATACCCCGCCAGCGCGAAGACATGCGCTATGCCGTTGCCCATCTGCCCGGCGCCGATCACGCCCACCGATTGAATCGCCATGAACCTCATCCTTTTGTCGGTCAGTCGGGACGATAGGCGCAAGCGTCCCGAAGGTTCAATGTAAAAACCGCCCGGCGAGCGGCCGGGCGGTTTTCGGGATATGTTTCGGGCGGTTGGGGGCGCTGCCCCCCGCGTTCCGGTGGCCCCGCGACGGGGCCCCCGGGACGCGCCCCCCGGGGTATTTGGGAAACGGTGAAAGCCCTCAGAGCTTGCCGGTCAGTTCCGGGACGACGGAGAACAGGTCGCCGACGAGGCCGTAATCGGCGATCTGGAAGATCGGCGCCTCCTCGTCCTTGTTGATGGCGACGATGACCTTGCTGTCCTTCATCCCCGCGAGGTGCTGGATGGCGCCGGAGATGCCCACCGCGACATAAAGCTCGGGGGCGACCACCTTGCCGGTCTGGCCGACCTGCCAGTCGTTCGGGGCATAGCCCGAGTCGACCGCAGCGCGCGAGGCGCCCACCGCGGCGCCGAGCTTGTCGGCCAGCTCTTCGATGATCGCGAAGCTCTCCTTCGAGCCGAGGCCGCGGCCGCCCGAGACCACGCGCTTGGCCGAGGTCAGCTCGGGACGGTCGCTCTCGGCCACCTCGTCGCCGACCCAGGCCGACAGGCCGGGATCGGTGGCGGCGGCGGTCTCGGTCACGCTGGCCGAACCGCCCTCGGGGGCGGCGTCGAAGCTGGCGGTGCGGATGGTGAAGACCTTCTTGGCGTCCTTCGACTTCACGGTCTGGATGGCGTTGCCGGCATAGATCGGCCGCTCGAACGTGTCGGCGTCGAGGATGGCCGAGACATCCGACAGCACCATCACGTCGAGAAGCGCCGCGACGCGGGGCATGACGTTCTTGGCATCGGTGGTCGCCGGCGCGGCGATGTGGCTGTAATCGCCGGCCAGGCCGACGATCAGCGCCGCGGTCGGCTCGGCCAGGCGGTGGCCGTAGAGGGCGTTTTCCGCCACCAGCACCTTCGCGACGCCGGCGATCGTCGCGGCCTCCTCGGCGGCGGCCTTGGCCTGCGCGCCGGCGCAGAGCACCGTCACATCGCCCAAGGCCTTGACCGCCTGCACCGTCTTCGCCGTCGCGTCGCGGTTCAGCTCGCCATTCGTGACTTCGCCAAGCAGCAGAACAGCCATCAGATCACCCCCGCTTCTTTCAGCTTGCCCACCAGCTCGTCCACCGAGCCGACCTTGATGCCGGCCTTGCGGCCCTCGGGCTCGCGCACCGAGACCACCTCGAGACGCGGCGCGACGTCGACGCCGTAATCAGCGGCGGTCTTCTCATCGAGCGGCTTCTTCTTGGCCTTCATGATGTTCGGCAGCGAGGCGTAGCGCGGCTCGTTCAGGCGCAGGTCGGCGGTGACCACCGCCGGCAGCGCGACCTCGATGGTCTGCAACCCGCCGTCGACCTCGCGCGTGACCTTGGCCTTGCCGCCGTCGAGTTCCAGCTTCGAGGCGAAGGTGGCCTGCGCCCAGCCCAGGATCGCCGCCAGCATCTGGCCGGTGGCGTTCATGTCGTTGTCGATCGCCTGCTTGCCGGCGATGATCAGCTCGGTGCCCTCGGCTTTCGCCACCGCGGCGAGGATCTTGGCCACCGCCAGCGGCTCGATGTCCTGCTGCACGTCCTCGGCGGCCACCACCAGAATGGCGCGGTCGGCGCCCATCGCCAGCGCGGTGCGCAGCGTCTCGGCCGCCTGCTTCACGCCGATCGAGACCGCGATCACCTCCTCGGCCTTGCCGGCCTCCTTCAGACGGATCGCCTCCTCGACCGCGATCTCGTCGAACGGGTTCATCGACATCTTCACGTTCGCAAGATCGACACCCGTTCCGTCCGCCTTAACGCGCGCCTTCACGTTGTAGTCGATCACGCGCTTCACTGGCACGAGAACCTTCATCGGCCTCTCCCCTTTGGTTGCGTCACCTGTTCGGAGGGTTTGTTAGCGGGCCATCGGCGGCATTGACAGGGAAAAAACGACCGGAACGCGTCGTAACGTTTCCATTCCGCCATGTTGTCGCTAACGGCTGGCTCCTGGCACCCACAGGATGTCCTGCGCGCCGTTTTCATTGGCGACGCGCCCCGCCACGAACAGCCAGTCCGACAGGCGGTTGAGATATTTCACCGCGGCGGGATTCGCATCCTCGGCCGCCGCCAGCGCCGCGGCGGCGCGCTCGGCCCGCCGCGCCACGGTGCGCGACAGGTGCAGATGCGCCGACAGCGCCGAGCCGCCCGGCAGGATGAAGCTGCGCAGCGCCGAAAGCCCGGCATTCATCGCGTCGATTTCCGATTCCAGCCGCTCGACCTGGGCGTCGATGATGCGCAGCACCGGATAGGGCGCCTCGGCGTCCTCCTCCATGCGCGGGCGCGACAGATCGGCGCCAAGGTCGAACAGGTCGTTCTGGATCACCGCGATGCGCGCCGCGATCTGGTCCGCGGCATGCAGGCGGGCAAGGCCCAGCGTGGCGTTGAGCTCGTCCACCGTGCCGTAAGCCTCGACCCGCAGGGCGTGCTTGGGCACACGCTCGCCATTCGACAGCGCGGTTTCGCCCTTGTCGCCGGTGCGGGTGTAGATCTTGTTCAGAACGACCATCAGTTGCTCCTGACCCAGAGATACAGCAGGAAGACCGCGATGGCGATCGCCTGGGCGATGATGCGCCAGCGCATCATGCGGTTGCCGTGCTTGCGGTTGAATTCGCCGCCGCGCGCGAAGCCGCCGATGCCGGTGGCCAGGATCACCACCACCGCAAGGCAGCAGATCGCGAGCAGGTAGAACAGCGGCTTGTCATGCATGGACGGACCCTTTCGGCGCAGAGCCTAGCTGCGGCGCGCGAACCAGTCCAGAGCGCGCGTGGAAAGAAGCCGCCGCCCGATGCCCGAGACATGGGTCGGCGTGGTGACGTAATAGCGCGGCCGCGGGCGCGGGCTTTCCAGCGCCTGGGCGATGCGGGCGCTGACGGCCGCCGGCGGCAGCTCGAAGCGGTCCTTCTTGGCCGCCGGTTCGTAGAGGCGTCCGAGCAGCGTGCGGCGGTATTGCTCGGCGCGCGGGCTGGCCCGCCAGTCGATCCAGGTCTCGAAATGCGGGATGGAGTTCTGGCGGATCCGGGTGCCGATCGGGCCGGGCTCGATCAGGATGAATTTCACCCCGGTATCGGCCATCTCGACGCGCAGCACGTCGGTCAGCCCCTCCAGCGCGAATTTCGTCGCCACATAGGCGCCGCGCCAGGGGATGCCGATCAGGCCCAGGACCGAGCTGATGTTCACCACTCGCCCGCCATGGGCGCGGAAATGCGGGATCAGCCGGCGGGTCAGATCATGGGTGCCGAACAGGTTCGCCTCGAAGATCGCCCGCAATGCGCCGCGCGGCAGATCCTCGGCGGCACCGGGGATGGCGAAGGCGGCGTTGTTGACCAGCGCGTCGATGCGCCCCAGCGCCAGCGCGGCTTCGGCGCAGTGGGCGACGCTGTCATCGCAGCCCAGTTCCAGCGGCAGGGTGTCGAAGCCTTCGGCGCGGCGGGCCTCGATATCCTCGGGCTTGCGGCAGGTGGCGATGACGCGCCAGCCGCGCCCGCGCATGTGCCGTGCCGCGTCCAGCCCGATGCCCGAGGAACAGCCGGTGATCAGAACGGTCTTCATGCGCGCCTCCTTGCCGGGCGGTTCTGCGCCATGGCCGGGCCTTGCGCAAGCCGCGCATTTCCGGCTGGACCGGCGCGGCGCGCGGGCCTATTCAATCGGCCATGTCCGACGACCCGAACATTCCCGATCCCCATGCGGATCAGACCAGCTCCGAGCCGCTGTCGCGCGCCATCGGCGAGCGCTACCTGACCTATGCGCTGTCGACGATCATGAACCGGGCGCTGCCGGATGCGCGCGACGGGCTGAAGCCGGTGCATCGCCGCATCCTGTTCGCCATGCGCGAGCTGCGGCTGTCGCCCAGCGGCGCGTTCCGCAAATCGGCCAAGATCAGCGGCGACGTGATGGGCAACTATCACCCGCATGGCGACGCGGCGATCTATGACGCGATGGCGCGGCTGGCGCAGCCCTTCGCCATGCGCTACCCGCTGGTCGACGGGCAGGGCAATTTCGGCAATATCGACGGCGACAACCCCGCCGCCAGCCGCTATACCGAGGCCCGCCTGACCGCCGCCGCCGAGGCGCTGATGGAGGGGCTGGCCGAGGACGCCGTCGATTTCCGCCCGAACTATGACGGCACGCTGGAAGAGCCCATCGTGCTGCCGGCGGCCTTCCCGAACCTTTTGTGCAACGGCGCGAGCGGCATCGCGGTCGGCATGGCGACCAACGTGCCGCCGCACAACCTGCACGAGGTCATCGACGCCTGCCTGCATCTGATCAAGGCGCCGGATGCCCGCGACGACACGCTGGTCAGCATCATGCCGGGGCCGGACTTCCCGACCGGCGGCGTGCTGGTCGAATCGCGCGAGACCATCGCCGAGGCCTACCGGACCGGCCGCGGCAGCCTGCGGCTGCGGGCGCGCTGGTCGGTCGAGGATCTGGGCCGCGGCCAGTGGCAGGTCGTCGTCACCGAGATCCCCTACCAGGTGCAGAAATCCAAACTGATCGAGCGGCTGGCCGAGGTCATCCAATTGAAGAAGGTGCCGATCCTGGCCGATGTGCGCGACGAATCGGCCGAGGACATCCGCATCGTGCTGGAGCCGCGCACCCGCGCCGTCGATGCCGAGCAGTTGATGGCGGCGCTGTTCCGGGTTTCGGATCTGGAGGTGCGATTCGGCCTGAACATGAACGTGCTGATCGACGGCCGCGTGCCCAAGGTCTGCTCTCTGAAAGAGGTGCTGCGCGCCTTTCTCGACCACCGGCGCGAGGTGCTGGTGCGGCGCTCGAACCACCGGCTCGACAAGATCGCGGCGCGGCTCGAGGTGCTGGAAGGCTACATGATCGCCTTCCTGAACCTCGACCGGGTGATCGAGATCATCCGCCACGAGGACGATCCCAAGGCGGTGATGATCGCCGAGTTCGGCCTGACCGAGGTGCAGGTCGAAGCGATCCTGAACATGCGCCTGCGCGCGCTGCGCAAGCTCGAGGAAATCGAACTGCGCGCCGAGCACGAGAAGCTGACCGCCGAGCGCGTCGAGCTGATGGCCATGCTGGCCGACGAGGGCGCGCAATGGGCGAAGATCGCCGATGAGCTGCGCGAGACCCGGGCCCGGTTCGGCAAATCCGCCCCCGGCGGCCTGCGCCGCACCGAGATCGGCGAGGCCGGCGAGGTGGCCGAGATCGACATGGATGCGATGATCGAGCGCGAGCCGATCACGGTGATCCTGTCGAAAATGGGCTGGATCCGCGCCATGAAGGGCCACCAGCCGCTGGATGCCGAGGTCAAGTTCAAGGACGGCGACGGCCCGTTCATGGCCATCCATGCCGAGACCACCGACAAGCTGATGGTCTATGCCGCCAACGGCCGCTTCTATACCCTGCCGGCGAACAACCTGCCCGGCGGCCGCGGCATGGGCGAGCCGTTGCGGCTGATGATCGACCTGCCGAACGATGCCGCGGTGATCGACCTTTTCCCCTGGCGCGAGGGCGAGCGGTATCTGGTCGCCTCGAAGGCCGGGGACGGGTTCATCGTCGCCGGCGCCGACATCCTGGCGCAGACCCGCGCCGGCAAGCAGGTGCTGAACGGCGAGGCGGCGCTGTGCCGCCGCGTGACCGGCGATCATGTCGCCGTGGTCGGGCAGAACCGCAAGCTGCTGGTCTTCCCGTTGTCGGACCTGCCGGAAATGGCGCGCGGCAAGGGCGTGCGGCTGCAGAAATACAAGGATGGCGGGCTGTCGGATGCGATCTGCGTCACCCTGGCCGAGGGGCTGCGCTGGCAGGAATCCGGCGGCCGGACGCGCAGCGAACCCGACCTGACCGAATGGCTGGGCAAGCGGGCAGGGGCGGGCTACATGGCGCCGCGCGGCTTTCCGCGCGACAATCGCTTCAACTGAAAAAGGGCGGGTCGCATCCCGCCCTTTGCGCTAGCTGTTGGTGCTTGGCGGCGTGGCCGGGCGTTCGACCGGCATGGTGGTCGCGGTCTGGTCGTTGGACATCTTCTTGTGGCCGGGGCAGTCCGCAAGCGCGGGGACTGCGGCCATCGAAAGCGCCAGCGCCAGCGCGACGGTCTTGCTGATCATCATCGGCTCCTTCCTGCGGTTCAGGCATGCCGGACAGGCCAGGGTGCAGGCCCGGCATGTCCCAGCCTGACACGCGGGGACGATTCGATCAATTCCGCCGCCTAGTCCTCACGCACCTGTTTGCGGCCGGTGATCATCGGCCGCACCAGATCCTCGCGCTTCCAGAAGCGATAGAACAGGATCACCGCGACATGCAGCAGCGCCAGCACCAGGATCAGCGAGGCACCCAGTTCGTGCCAGCCCACCGCCCTGGTCCGCGTCGCGCTGCTGACATACGAGGCCAGCGGGCCTACATTGATATAGTCGTCGGGATCCGAGATCAGGCCGCTGCTGACCTGCGCCGCCAGCAGCGCCAGCAGGGCGATGACCGCCAGCGCCCCCAGCGGATTGTGGCCCGGCCAGTAGCTGGGTTCGCGCAGGAACAGGCCGCGCACGTAGCCGGCGACGGCGCCCGGCCCGCGGAGGAAATGCGAGAACCGCGCCGGGGCCGGCCCGACCAGGCCCCAGACCAGCCGGAAGACCAGCAGCCCGGCCACGACATAGCCGCACCAGAAATGCAGGGTCATCTTGGCCGGCCCGAACTGGCCAAGACACCAACCGAGAATCACGAAGAAGGCCAGCAGCCAGTGGAACCCGCGCAGCAGCGGATCCCACAGCCGGACCTCCTGCACCGGGCCGCGCCCGGTCATCAGCTTTTCTCGCGGTAATTGTCATGACAGGCCTTGCAGGCCCCACCCAGCTTCTGGACCACCGGCGCGACATTCTCGGCCCCGCCCTTGACCGCATCGGCGGCACCGGTCGCGGCCTCCTGCAACCCGGCGAACTTGGCGCGGAACGCCTCGAGATCGGTCCAGATGGCGGGCTTGGCGGCGCTGTCCTTGGCATCGGCCGAGCTGCTGCCCTCGATGAACAGGCTGGACAGGTCGTAATGGGTCAGCGCCTCGATATTGGCGGCGGCGCGGCTGGCCGCGGCCTCGTCATAGGCGATTTCGCCCTTGGCCATGCCGGAAAGCGTGCCCATGCTGATCGCCAGCATCTGGTAGAAGCCATGGCGGGCCTCGATGGCCTGATGGATCGGATCTTCCTGTGCAAGCGAAGCCAGCGGGACCGTGGCAAGGGCGGCGGCGGCAAGAATCAAGCGCATGTCGTCATTCCTTTGATGTGGCATGGAGCTGCAATCGGGATTCGCGCCCGCACAGAGTTGCACAGCCCGCCCAATCTGCCAACGCACCGGCCGATGCCGTTTTCGTGAAACCCCCGTGTTGGCGGGATTTTTCCGGCCGGCTCGACCGTTTCCCGGCTTGCGCTTTTTGGCGCCGACGCCGGGCCGGTCTGGCCAGGATTTGGGCAGAATCCCCCCGGGGCCGTCCGATGGGCACGCCGCTCTTGCGCCCTGCCGGGCAGCGGGCGCAAGCTGAAGCCGACGGGGCCGCATTCCCCGTCGGCCCCGCGCCGCACGGGGCCTGCAAGGCAGTGACCGCCGTTCATGCCGCGTCTCCTCCCTCCACGCGGCATGGACGGCGGCTTTTTCAGCCCGCCGGGATGCGCAGCTTCAGGCAGAAGCGCAGCCGGCCGCAGGGCCGGGCATCGCCGATCCAGCCGTTCGGCGCCGCCAGATAGGCGCGGATCGTCGCCGCGATGTCCGAGACATCCTCGGGGCGCAGGCCGTGGAACAGATAGGCGCCGCGCCCCGGCGCCTGCAGCGCCATCAGCAGCGGCCGCGCGTCCCGCACCCGCAGGGCGGCGCGGCGCAGGGCGATGTGCGGGCCAAGCGCGTGCAACGCCTCGGCCAGCGCATCGGCCGCCCGGCCCGGCGGCAGGGTCAGCGTGACCGGCATCGGTCCAGCAGGTAGATGTCCATGATCCAGCCGTGCTCGGCGCGGGCGCGGGCGCGGGTGTCCAGGATGCGGCCGGCGACCGCGGGCAGCGGGCCCCGGATCAGGATCTGCTGCGGCATGCCCAGGAATGCGCCCCACCAGATATGCAGTCCCTCCTGCGCATCGAGGTTCTGGAACGAGCATTCCCCGTCCAGCATGACCACCAGCCGGTCCACGGCCTCGGGCCAGCCATGGTCGCGGATCTGGCGGCCGGTGGTGATCAGCACCGGCGCCGCCACCGCGTTCAGCGGCATGGCATGGGCGGCGCAAAGCGCCTGGATCGCGGTGATGCCGGGGATCACCCGCAGGTTCAGCGGCAGGCGGCGTGCCACCCGTTCCGCGATGCGCAGCGTGCTGTCGTAAAGCGAGGGATCGCCCCAGACCAGCAGCGCCGGGCGGATGGCGCCATGGGCGCGGATCACCTGTTCCCATCTTGCGGCGATGGCGTCGTGCCAGGCCTCGACCCCGTGGCGATAGCCGTCCGAGACGTCGCGCGCCGGCATGTCGAAGACCGCCAGCGGCGGCGGGCTGGCCAGCACCTGCTGGCAAAGCGCCCGGCGCAGATCGGCCAGGTCGGCCTTGTCCTCGCCTTTCGAGGGGATCAGGATCAGGTCGGCATCCGCCATGGCGGCGACGGCCTCGCGCGTCAGGTGGCCGGGGCTGCCGGTGCCGATGCCGATCAGCGCAAGCGCGATCATGGCGCCGCTCCGATCAGGTGGAAGAAGCTGCCGGTGGCCGGACCGCGGCGCGAGCCGGTTTCGGGCACCGCATCGCCATTGGCGTCGGCGACGCGGGCCAGCGGCTCGTCGGGCTGGGCCAGGATGGTGGCGTAATGGAACTCGTGCCCGGCCAGCGGCTGGCGATAAAGCCCGGCCAGCGGTTCGGCGCGGCGATAGCCCAGATGCATCCGCCGCTGGGCGTAGCTGGTCTCCAGCCCCAGAAGCCCGGCCATTTCGTGGCGGGTGCCCTGGGCATCGACCAGCCCGGCGCCCATCGCCATGTAGCCGCCGCATTCGCCATGCACCGGCCGGGTTTCGGCAAAGCGCCGCAGCCCGTCGCGGAAGCGGTCGGCCGCGGCCAGCCGGCCCGCGTGCAGTTCGGGATAGCCGCCGGGCAGCCAGCAGGCCCCGGCGCTGTCGTCCGGCGCCTGATCGGCCAGCGGCGAGAAGGGCAGGATCGTTGCCCCCGCCGCCCGCCAGCCGGCAAGCAGATGCGGATAGACGAAGGAAAAGGCGTCGTCCTGCGCCAGCGCGATGCGGTCCGCCGGCGGCGGCAGCGGGCGGAAGGGTTCCGCCGCGATCCCCCCCGCCGCCGCGGCGACGATGGCGTCCAAGTCCAGATGCCGCGCCGCCGCCGCGCCCGCCGCCGTCAGCAGCGCCCCAAGCGCGGCGTGTTCCTGCGCCTGCACCAGGCCCAGATGCCGCTCGGGCAGCTCGATCCCGGCCTCGCGCGGCAGCACGCCCAGCACCGGGATGGCAAGCTGGTCGAAAGCCTGCCGCATCAGCGCCTCGTGCCGGGCCGAGGCGACGCGGTTCAGCACCACGCCGGCCAGAGGCACGTCGCGCCGCATCTCGCGGAAGCCCAGTGCCACGGCGGCGGCGGATTGCGCCTGCCCCTTGCAATCCATGACCAGCAGCACCGGCCAGCCGGTCAGCGCGGCGATGTCGGCGCTGGCGCCGTTGCCGCAGCCGCCCGCCCGCGCCACGCCGTCGAAAAGCCCCATCGAGCCCTCGGCCAGCGCGATATCCGCGCCGTCCGCCGCGCCGATCAGATGCGCGATCTGCGCCCGGCCCATGGCCCAGCTGTCAAGGTTGAACGATTCGCGCCCGGCCGCGGCGCGGTGAAAGGCGGGGTCGATATAGTCCGGCCCGCTCTTGAACGGCTGCACCACCAGCCCGCGCGCCCGCAGGGCCGCGATCAACCCCAGCGTGACCGTGGTCTTGCCGGACCCCGAGGCCGGGGCGCTGACGATCAGCCCCTTCATTCCGGGAACCGGGGCTCGGTGCCGACCGGGCGGAAGCGGCGGTCGTAATCGCCGGCATAGAGGCGGCTTTCCTCGAAGCCCTCGGCCGCCAGCGCCCGGCCGACCAGGATCAGCGCCGTGCGCTCGCCTTCGCCGATGCCGGGGTCCAGCCCGCCCAGCGTGGCGCGGATGATGCGCTGGTCGGGCCAGCTGGCCCGGAACACCACCGCGACCGGGCAATCGGCGCCGTAATGCGGGATCAGTTCCGCCTGCACCCGGTCCAGCACATGCACCGACAGGTGGATGGCCAGCGTGGCGCCGGTGGCGGCGAAATTCGCCAGGGTTTCGCCCTCGGGCATCGCGGAGGCGCGGCCCGAGGTGCGGGTCAGCACCACCGATTGCGCGACGCCCGGCAGGGTCAGTTCTGCCCCCAGCGCCGCCGCCGCCGCCGCAAAGGACGGCACGCCCGGCGTCACGTCATAGGGGATGCCGAGCTCGCGCAGCCGCCGCAATTGCTCGGCCATGGCCGACCAGACCGACAGGTCGCCCGAATGCAGCCGCGCCACGTCCTGGCCCGCCCGATGCGCGGCGGCGATCTCGGCGATGATCTGGTCGAGATCCAGGGGCGCGGTGTTCACGATCCGCGCGCCGGGCGGGCAATGCGACAGCAGCGCCTGAGGCACCAACGAGCCGGCATAGAGGCAGACCGGCGAGGCGGCGATCAGGTCGCGGCCGCGCAGGGTGATCAGGTCGGCCGCGCCGGGGCCGGCGCCGATGAAATGGACGGTCATGCGGGGTCTCCTTCTGCGATGGCGGCGGTGGCCATGCCGTCTTGCGAGATGACGCGCGGCGCGACGATGCGCGCCCCGGGGCCAAGCGCCGCCAGGGCGGCGGCCTCGGCCAGCGAGCCGGTGCCGTGGCGCGTCAGGATGCGCGGCGATCGGGTGGGGGTGGCGATGCCGGCGATCTCGACGGCCAGCAGCGGCAGGCCGGTCCGCGCCGCCAGCGCCCGGATCACCGGCGCCTGCGCCTTGGCCGGGCTGGTCGCCAGCGCTTCGGCCGCCCCGGCCTCGGCCAGCGCCTCGGCCGGCGAGGCAAGGCTTGCCGCCCGGCGAAAGCCGATGCCCGCCACCCTCATGGCCAGCTCCATTGCGTGACGCTGCGCGCCGGGGTCCAGCCGCGCATCCGGCCAAGCGGCGCGGCCTCCTCCAGCGCGATGCGGGTCAGGCTGCCGCCGCGCGCGGCGTGGAGGGCGACCAGCAGCGCCTCGGTCTCCAGCGTCACCGCGTTGGCCACCAGCCGGGCCGGGGGCAGGGCGTCGATCACGGCGGCGCTTGCGCCGCCGCCGATGAAGATGGCGTCGGGGGGTGGCAGATCGGCCAGCGCCCCGGGGGCAGCGCCGTGAACGGCGCGCATCCAACGCGCCAGCCCGAAAGCGTCGATATTGGCGGCGATATTGGCGATGCGGTCGGCGCGGGGCTCCAGCGTCACCGCCCGGCCGCCGTTCAGGCACCATTCGACGCCGACCGAACCCGAGCCGCCGCCGATGTCCCAAAGCATCTCGCCCGCGCGCGGCCCCAGCGCCGCCAGTGTCATCGCCCGGACGGCGCGGCGGGTGATCTGGCCGTCATGGGCGAAGCTGTCGTCGGGCAGGCCGAAGCCGCGCGGCAGGCCGGCGCCCGGCGGCAGCTTCGCCCCGTCCAGCGCCACCGCGACCGGGGCCGCGCAGTCCAGCGCGAAGTCGTCGTCCGCCCGCGTCTCGCGGATGCGTTCGCGCGGGCCGCCAAGCGCCTCGAGCACCACCATGCGCGTCGCGCCCAGCCCCTGCGCTGCCAGCCATTGCGCCAGGGCGGCAGGGGCGGCGCCGTCGCGCAGCAGGCAGATTGCCCGCGCGCCCCGCGCCATCACCGGGCGCAGCCGGGCGAAGGGCGCGGCGTGCAGGCCGAGGCAGGCCACCTCCTCCAGCCGCCAGCCCAGCCTTGCGGCGGCCAGCGAAAACGTGCCGGGCGCCGGAAAGGCCCGCCATTCGCGGGGGGCAAGCCGCGCGGCGATGCTGCCGCCGGCGCCGTGCCAGAACGGATCGCCCGAGACCAGCGCCGCGACGTGCTGCCCGCGCAGGGCCGGCAGCGGGTCCAGGCTGAAGGGCACCGGCCATTCCCGGCCCCGCGGCCCCGCGATGCCGGCCAGCGCCAGATGCCGCGGCGCGCCGAAGACGATTTCCGCCCGATCCAGCGCATCGCGGCTTGCAGGCGGCAGGCCGGCGAGGCCATCTTCGCCCAGACCGATGATGGAAAGCCAGGGATCAGGCATGACGCGCATCCTTCTGCTGGGCGGCACCACCGAGGCGGGGGCCATGGCCCGCGCGCTGGCCGAGGCCGGGCTGGACGCGGTCTATTCCTATGCCGGCCGCACCGCCAACCCGCTGGCGCAGCCGCTGCCCACCCGCATCGGCGGCTTCGGCGGGCCCGAAGGGCTGGCCGATTACCTGCGGGCCAAGCGCATCAGCCACGTCGTCGATGCCACCCACCCCTTTGCCGGGGGCATGAGCCGCAACGCCATCGCCGCCTGCGCCGGCACCGGCACGCCGCTGATCGCGCTGGAGCGGCCGCCATGGATCGCGCGGCCCGGCGACCGCTGGGTGCATGTCGCCGATTACGAGGCTGCCGCCCGCTCGTTGCCCGGCGACGGCTCGGCGGTGTTTCTGGCCATCGGGCGGCAGAACCTGCAGCCCTTCACCGGGCTGAACCACATCTGGATGCTGCGTTTTGCCGAGGTGGCGGCGCATCCGCTGCGCGACGCGACGCTGATCGTCTCGCGCGGGCCGTTCACCGTCGCGGGCGACATGGCGCTGATGCGCCGCCACGCCATCGCCCATGTCGTGGCCAAGAATGCCGGCGGCCATGCCGCCGAGGCCAAGCTGGCCGCGGCGCGCGAACTGGCCCTGCCGGTGGTGATGATCGACCGGCCGGTGCTGCCGCTGCGCCGCGTCGTCGCCACGCCGGCCGAGGTGATGGCCTGGCTTCATGGCGCGGATCGCGGCGTATAGACCCAGGGCCCGACCCGGCGGGTGGCGCTGTTGCCCAGGATGACGACGCTGCGCATGTCGGCCATCTCGGGCCGGGCTTCGGCCAGGGTGACGGTGCGGATCGCCTCGTCCGGGGTCGAGACGGCGCGGGCGAAACAGATCGGCCGCTCCGGCCCACAGCATTCGCGCAGGATCTGCAGCGCGCGGGCGAAACCCTCGGGCCGGGATTTCGAGCGCGGGTTGTAGAAGGCCATGGCGAAATCCGCCTCGGCCGCCAGGCGCAGGCGCTTTTCGATCAGCGCCCAGGGCTTCAGGTTGTCCGACAGGTTGATGGCGCAGAAGTCGTGGCCCAGCGGCGCGCCGATCCGGGCGGCGGCGGCCAGCATGGCGGTGATGCCGGGCAGGATGCGGATCTCGGGCGTCTCGCCGCGCCCCTCCAGCGCCTCGAACAGCGCCGAGGCCATGGCGAAGACCCCCGGATCGCCCGAGGAGACCACCACCACCCGGCGCCCCCGCGCCGCCAGATCCAGCGCGAGGCGGGCGCGCTCCAGCTCGACCCGGTTGTCCGATGGGTGCAGCACCAGCCCCGCGCGCGGGACGACGCGGGCGACATAGGGGATGTAGCCCACCACGTCGGTCGCCTCGGCCAGCGCCGCCTGCACCTCGGGGGTGACCAGCGCCTCCGCGCCTGGGCCAAGGCCCGCCACCGCGACCCAGCCCGTCATTCGGCGGCATCCGCGGCAGCATCGGACAGCGGCCGGCGGCCGTTGCCATGCACCAGCACGGTGGCGAAATAGGGGCAGGCCGCCAGATCGGCCTGCGCCAAGGGGGTCACGCGCTGGTTGGGCATGGTGCCGCGCTCGACCAGCCAAGCGTCGGCCATGCGCCCGGCCGAGGCCAGCGCGCGGGCGATCTTCGGCAGGTTGCGGCCGGTCTTCATCACCACCACCGCATCGGCGGTGCGCATGTGGCGGGCCAGCTCGGCCTCGGGCAGGGTGCCCATCAGCACCGTCATGGCGTCGTCGCCCCAGGTCATCGGCTGGCCGATGGCGTTCCAGCAGCCGGTCATGCCGGGAATGCCGGGGATGATCTCGACCGGGACGATGCCTTGCAGCCGGGCGTGCAGATGCATGAACGAGCCGTAGAACAGCGGGTCGCCCTCGCACAGCACCACCACGTCGCTGTCGGTGGCCAGCCGCGCCAGCCGCGCGGTCCAATCGTCGTAGAAGGCCGAGAGCAGCCGGTTGTATTCCGGGCTGTCGAAGGGGATCTCGGTGGTGACCGGATATTCCATCGCGTGTTCGACCGCGTCCGGGGCCAGCAGATCGGCGACGATGCGGCGGGCCTGGCCGGCGCGGCCCTTCTTGCGGAAATAGGCGATCTGCCGCGCATTGCGGATGGCGCGTTCGGCGCGGACCGAGATCAGGTCGGGATCGCCGGGACCGAGGCCGGCGCAGATGATCTTTCCGGTTTGGGGGCCCATGGTCATTCCTTCCGGCTGGCCAGCGCGTTGACGGCGGCGACGGTGATGGCCGAGCCGCCCAGCCGGCCGCGCACCACCAGCGCCGGGACGGGCGGGGCGTCGATCAGTGCCGCCTTGGATTCCGCCGCGCCGACGAAGCCCACCGGGCAGCCGATGATCGCGGCGGGGCGCGGACAGGCGGGATCCTGCAGCATGTTCAGCAGGTGGAACAGCGCTGTCGGCGCATTGCCGATGGCGACCACGCTGCCGGCGAGGTCGTCGCGCCACAGCTCCAGCGCCGCGGCGCTGCGGGTGTTGCCCATCTGCGCCGCCAGATCCGGCACGCGCGGGTCGTTCAGCGTGCAGATGACCCGGTTCGCGGCGGGCAGGCGGGCGCGGGTGATGCCCTCGCTGACCATGCGCGCATCGCAGAGGATCGGCGCGCCGTCTTCCAGCGCCTGACGCGCCGCGATGGCCATGCCGGCCGAGAAGATCACGTCGCGTTCCAGCCCCACCAGCCCGGCGGCGTGGATCATGCGCACCACCACCGGCTCTTCCTCGGCGGTGAAGCGGGCCAGGTCGGCCTCGGCGCGGATGGTGGCGAAGGACTGCGCGTAGATCCGGGCGCCGTCGGTTTCGTATCGGTGCAGCATCGGGGTTTCCTGGGGCGGCTATCGGAGAAGGGGTGGGATGCGGTCCGGCGCGAGCCCGGCCAGCCCGGCGGGATCGCCGGGCCGGCCGTCCCGGATCAGGTCGAAGCGGTCGGGGCCGGTCGCGACCAGCGTCGCCGAGGCCGCGCCCTGATGCGCGCAGCCCTTGGCGCAGCCGCTGACATGCAGGCTTCGGCCGGGGGCGAGGTGCGGCGCCAGCCGGCGCGCCAGCGCCCGGACATCGGCCAAAGCCTGCGGGCAGCCGGGGGCGCCGGTGCAGGCATGGACGCGCAGGAGCGGGTCGCTGGGGTCGAGGATGGCGCCGCCGATCTGCGGGCGGCTGGCGCCTTCGATCAGCAGCGCCCGCCACGGGGTGAGGCGCAGGGGGCCAAGGGCCGCCGCCTCGGTCAGTTGCCGGGCGGTGATCTGGCCGAAGGCGAAGCCCAGCAGCCAGCCGTTCGGCGCCGGGCCGGGTCCGGCCGGATCGGCGCTGGCGGGCCCGGCGGCGCGGTCGCATGGGTATTTGGACAACAGAGAAGGCGGGAGCGGAATCGCGCCGGGGGGCGCGGCGGGGCTGCGGCGCAGGTGGTCGCGCATCCGGCCGCGGCCGTCCCGGACGCCGCCCTGCGTGAACCAGCGCGCCAGTTCCACGGCGCGGCCGGCGGCCTGGGCGGCGTGCCGGGCCGTCAGCGCCCAGTCGCCGCCATCGGGCAGGATCAGCCAGCCCTCGGCCTGGGGGCGCAGGCGGATGTCCGCGGGCGTCCCGGCCAGCACCGGCGGGTCGGCATCGACGGCGAAGCCGAACTTGCCGGGCACCTGCGGCGCGTCGGGCGCGGTCATCGCCCGGGCGATGGCCTCGGCCGCTTGCCAGGCCGCGCCGTCCTGGGGCGCGAAGGGTGACAGGATCACGTTGCGCCGCGCCTCCGCCTCGGGGCTGTCGTCGAGCAGGCCGAGGCGGGCGAGCGCGGCGGTCGCCTTGCCATGTCCCCGGGCGTCGAGGCCGCGCAATTGCAGGTTGGCGCGGCTGGTCAGGTCCATCATGCCGTTGCCCAGGCTCCAGGACAGGTCGGCGATGGCCTGCGCCTGCCCGGGCTCCAGCCGGCCGTTGCGGGTGCGGATGCGCAGGACCAGTCCGTCGCCGGACGCCATCGGCCGCAATGCGCCGGGGCACCAGCCCTTGATCTCGAAGTTCATCGCGATGTCTCCGCCAGCACCGAATTGCGCCGCGTGGTCCAGAGGCCCGAGGCGAGCAGCCGCGCGAAAAGCGCGCGCATGGCGGCCAGCGCGGCGGGGTTTTCGCGCTGCAGGAAGGCCACGACCTCGGGCCGGCCCAGCGTCGCGTCGTGATAGAGGTCGAAGAGGTGCCCGGGCACCACCCCGGCCAGATTGGCGAAGGCGGCCATGTGGTCGAGCGTCGCCGCGATCTCGGCCGCGCCGCGGAAGCCGTGCCGCATCATGCCGTCGGCCCAGGCCGGGTTGGCGGCGCGGGAGCGGATGACGCGGGCGATCTCCTCGGCCAGGCTGCGGGCGCGGGGCTGGCCGGGGCGGGTGGCGTCGAGGTGATAGAGCGCGGGGGCGGGGGCGCCGATGCGGGCCATGGCGGCGGCGAAGCCCGCTTCATGCGCGGCATAGTCGCCGGCCAGCAGCAGATCGGATTCCGGCAGGTCCTGGGCGTGGACGAAGGCATCGGCCCGCGCCAGCCGGTCGCGGATCGCCTGCGGCTGATGGGTGATCCGGCCGTCGGCGGCGATGGCATGGGAGGAGGCGGCGAGCCAGGCCTCACCCGCCGCCTGCCGGGCCTGATCGGTGAAGGTTTCGGCCAGGTCGGCCAGGCCGAGGCCGTAGAGCCCCGGTTTCGGGCCGAAGACGCGGGGGGCGCGGCTGCGGTAGGGATTGTCCCCCGGGGCTTCGTCGCGGGCTGAGAGCGCCTCGGCCCCGGTCTCGAAGAGCTGCGCGAGGCCGGGGAAGATGTCGCGGAACAGGCCCGAGACCCGCAGCGTCACGTCGATGCGCGGCCGGCCAAGCTCGGCCAGCGGCAGGATCTCGATGCCTGCGACCCGGCCCGAGGCGCCGTCCCAGCGCGGGCCAAGGCCGGCCAGATGCAGGGCCATGGCGAATTCCTCGCCGGCCGTGCGCATGGTGGCGCTGCCCCACAGGTCCACGACCAGGCCTTTCGGCCAGTCGCCATGGTCCTGCAGGTGGCGGCGCAGCAGCTCCTCGGCCAGCTTCACCCCCTGCGCATGGGCGTTGCGCGAGGGCACGGCGCGCGGATCGACGGCAAACAGGTTGCGACCGGTCGGCAGCACGTCCTGCCGCCCCCGCGCCGGCGAACCGGAGGGGCCGGGCGCCACCCGACGGCCGGCCAGCGCGCGGGCCAGCCCTGCGGTTTCGCCGGCGGCGGTGCCATAGACATGCAGCCCGTCGCCGAAGCGGCTGTCCTTCAAGTCGCAGAGGAAGCGGTCGATCAGCGGGATCGCCTCGGAGGCCGCGGCGCCCGGAGGCAGGCCCAGGTCGGCCTCGACCCCGGCGGCGCGGGCCTCGTCGCGGATGGCGCCGATCAGCCGGTCGCGGCGGCGCGGGTCGAGCCCGTCGGCGGTGGAATATTCGTCGAGCAGCCGTTCCAGATGCGCCAGATTCCCGGGGATGGCGGAATCGACCAGCGGCGGCGGCAGGTGGCCCAGCGTCACGGCGGAGAGGCGGCGCTTGGCCTGCGCGGCCTCGCCCGGGTCGTTGACGATGAAGGGGTAGATCACCGGCAGGTCGGCCAGCAGCGCCTCGGGCCAGCAGGTGTCCGACAGCGCCACGGATTTGCCGGGCAGCCATTCCAGCGTGCCATGCGCGCCCATGTGGATCAGGGCATCCGCTTGCGTCCGCAGCCAGAGGTAGAAGGCGACATAGTCGTGGCGCGGCGTGCGGGTCAGGTCGTGGTAATCGTCGGCGCGGGTCTTCACCTCGCCGCGTTCGGGCTGCAGGGCGATCAGGTCGGCGCCGTGGCGGAGGGCGGCGAAACCGAAGCCTTCGGCCGGCGGCTCGCCCCATGCCGCCTGCAGGTCGTCCTGCAGGCTTTGGGGCAGGCGGGCCAGCGCCTTGCGATAGGCCGCGAGCGGCCAGTGGATGCACTCGGCCATGAGCCGGTGGCCGAGGTCGTCATGCGCAAGCCCGAGAATCGCGCCGCAGGATGCCAGCGCGTCCAGCCCCACCGCATGGGCCAGTTGATGCGTCTTGCCGGGATAGGTCGACAGCACCACCGCGCGGCGCGGCGCCGGCAGGCCGAGCCATGCCTTGATCCGCGCCACCGCCGCCGCGATGCGGCCCATGTCGGGGGCGTGGATCGCACGGGCGAATTGCAGCGCCGGGTCGCGCTGTTGCGGTTCCTTGAAGCTGATCGCGCCCAGGAAGATGCGGCCATCCACCTCGGGCAGCACGACATGCATGGCCAGGTCGGCGGCGGAAAGGCCGCGCTCCTCGGCCGCCCAAAGGGCGCGCGGCGCGGTGGACAGGGCGACCTGGAACACCGGGCAATCGGCGCCGTCGAAGGGCGTCGCGCCGGCATCGTCGCGGGCGGAAAAGGCGGTCATGTTCACCACCGCCGCAAGGCCGGGCAGGTGCGGCGCCAGCCAGTCGGCGAAGCCCGCAACCTTGAGCGAGGGCGCGAAAACCCCGGTCGCGGCAAAGCCCGCATCCCGCAGCGCCCGGATCGTCGCATCCACCGGGCCCAGATCGGCCGAGGTCAGATAGCTGCGGTAAAAGCTGACCAGAACCGGGCTCGCGCCGGCCGCCGGTTTTGTGATCACACCGGCATCGGGGTCATAGAACCCCCATTGCGGGATCGTGGCCTGACCCGTGACCGGCGCGGCGGCAAGCCCGGCCGCGCCCGCCAGTTCCGCCAGCGCGGTCTGGGCGGCAATCGCGCCGCCCTCGTCGCAAAGCGCGGCCAGCCGGTGCAGCACCGCCGCGTCCAGCGTCGAGAACCGTTCCAGCGTGGCGTCGGGCCGGCCATCGGCGGGCAGAAAGGCCAGCGCGATGCCATGCCTGCGGGCATGGTCCTGAAGGCTGGCGACGCCATAGGGCCAATAGGGTTCGCCGCCGATCAGCCGGACCAGCACGGCGCGGGCGCCCGCCAGCGTGGTTTCGAGATAATTATCGACCGAAACCGGATGCCGCAGCGCCGAGAGATTGCAGAGCCGCAGAGACGGCAGGCCGCCGGCAGCCCGGTGCCAGCCCGCCGCGAAAGCGCCGAGGTCGCTGTCGGAATAGGACAGCACGACCATATCGGCGGGGCTTTGGCCGGGGTCGGTCGGGACCTCGGTTTCCTCAAGCCCACGGCTTTCGCGAAAGACGACGTGCATCGTCAGGCCGCCAGAACCGCCCGGATCGCGGCCTCGTCGATGTCGTCATGCTCGGCGATCACGACAAGGCGCGAGGCGCGGGGCGCGGCGCCCCATGGCCGGTCGTATTGGTGGCGCACGCGTTCGCCCACCGCCTGCACCAACAGGCGCATGGGCTTGCCGGCGACGGCGACATGGCCCTTGACCCGCAGGATGTTCTGTTCGCGCGCAAGCCGGGTGATGCGGTCGGCCAGATCGGCGGGGTCGGCGATTTCGGCAAGCTCGATCACCACGGAATCGAAATCGTCATGTTCGTGATCGTCCGCGCCGTCGTGATGGCTGGGGCGGGCGGCCAGATCGTCCTCGGCTGCGGCACCCAGCCCAAGGATCACCCGTGGGTCGATCACGCCATCGGTCAAGGGCAGGATCGGCAGCTTGCGCGGGGCCTCGGCCTCGATGACCGCGCGGGCGGCGGCAAGGCCCGCATCGCCGGCCAGATCGGCCTTGGAAAGCAGGACGATATCGGCGCAGGCGATCTGATCCTCGAATACCTCGGACAGGGGCGTTTCGTGGTCGAGACTTTCGTCGGCCTCGCGCTGGGCCTGAACGGCGGCCTCGTCGGGGGCAAAGCGGCCGGCGGCCACCGCCTCGGCATCGGCCAGCGCGATCACGCCGTCCACGGTGATGCGCGAGCGGATCGCCGGCCAGTCGAAGGCTTTCAACAGCGGTTTCGGCAGCGCCAGGCCCGAGGTCTCGATCAGGATATGGTCGGGTTTCACCGGCATCGCCATCAGCCGTTCCAGCGTCGGGATGAAATCGTCGGCGACGGTGCAGCAGATGCAGCCGTTCGACAGTTCCATGATGTTCTCGGCCGGGCAGTTCGCGTCGGCGCAGGATTTCAGGATCTCGCCATCGACGCCCATGGTGCCGAATTCATTGACCAGCACCGCCAGCCGCTTGCCTTGCGGGTTCAGCATCAGGTGGCGGATCAGCGTGGTCTTTCCGGCCCCCAGAAAGCCGGTGATGACGGTGACGGGGGTCTTGGTCAGGTCGCTCATCTGTTATCCGATCGGGGGAATGCGCGCGAGGCTGCGCTTGCGGAAAATGGTGACGCGCTCGCGCCAGGGCACGATGCCGTCCGGGGCGTCGGCATAGGCGGCGGCGCCGGCCAGGATCTCGGGCGCGTCCGCGGCCGACATGCGGCCATAGACATAGGTCCAGCGGCCCGGCGCCGAGAGCGCGATGGCCGCGCCGCTGGCGCAGGCCGAAAGGCATTCGACCGGGACGATGCGCACGCCGTCGGGCGCGCTTTCGGCGGTCAGCGCGTCATGCAGCCGCGCGCCGGGCACCGGCTCGCCCTCGGGCACCGGCTGGCCGGCGCGGCAGGTGACGCAAACATGCAACGTGACGGTCATGCACCCTTCATCCGTTGTGGCGGCAGGGCGCAGGGGCACGGAATGCCCCAAGCCCCAGCGGGAACACCCCGTCCGCCGGTCGATCCTTCTGCGCTGGCAGGTCTCCCGGCTTGCGGATTCGGGCCTTGGCCCACGGCCGCCCCGCCTTCCCGGCTTTCGCCAGTGGCCTCGGGGCGACCTCTCCGGTCACGGTCGCGGGGGCGGCTGCTTTCAGGCGGTTGCCTGTCGCATTCCCTCTTCGCCTGTCATAGGACAGGAACCAGCGCCCCCTGTCTGTGCGCGCCCGGTCCCGACTTGTCAAGCGAAGGAGTGCCCGATGCAGACCGACGACAATGCCCGCCATGCCGAGAAGATGGCGAAGATCAAGGCCGCCCGCGACCGGATGATGCAGGACAAGCAGGGCGAGAAGGGGCTGGTCATCGTCCATACCGGCAAGGGCAAGGGCAAGTCCTCCTCGGGCTTCGGGATGATCCTGCGCTGCATCGCCCATGGCATGCCCTGCGCGGTGGTGCAGTTCATCAAGGGCGGCTGGGACACCGGCGAGCGGCGGCTGCTGACCGGGCATTTCGCCGATCTGTGCCAGTTCCACGCCATGGGCGAGGGCTTCACCTGGGAGACGCAGGACAAGGCGCGCGACATCGCCGCCGCCCGCGCCGGCTGGGACAAGGCCAAGGCGCTGATCCGCGATCCGTCCATCCGCATGGTCTTGCTGGACGAGATCAACATCGCGCTGCGCTATGACTACCTTGACCTCGGGGAGGTGCTGGCCTTCCTGCGCGACGAAAAGCCGCCGCTGACGCATGTGGTGCTGACCGGCCGCAATGCGAAACCGGACCTGATCGCGGCGGCCGATCTGGTGACCGAGATGGAACAGGTCAAGCACCCGTTCCGCGACGGCATCAAGGCGCAGCCGGGGGTGGAATTCTAGACCCGCCTGCTGTCATCTGTGCGTCGCGGAGTTTTCTGCAAGAAGATCACGAGTGAGTGCAAAGGAATATTCAGACATGTTTTTGAGGCAAGGCTTTGTTGCGCTGCTGGCCATCTGCCCGGTCTCGGCGGCCTGGGCGGTGCCCGCCACCGAGGAAGGGGCGGCACGGCTGCGCGGCGTTTTCCAGACCTATTTCGGCGGCACCGCGGGGGTGGTCAGCGTCACCCCGCAGGGGGAAAGCTATGAGCTGAAGATCGACCCGGCGCCGCTTCTGGCGCAGATTCCCGCCGAGCAGGCGCAGATCAGCATCTCGGCCCTGACCTACCGGCTGACCGACAATGGCGACGGCAGCTGGGGCGTCAGCGAGGACCAGGTGCTGAGCTGGTCGGTGGTGGTGCCGAAGACCTTCGAGCAGAAGGGCTCGACCAGGATCGAATCGACCGGCATCTGGGATGAATCGCTGATGAGCTTCCGCGAGCAGCAGGCGGTGATGACGGATTATGTCATCGATTCGGTGCAATATGCGCCGCCGCTGCCGCCGCCCGCGCCCGAGGCTGGCGCCGCGTCCGAACCAATGCCCGAGGAGCCGCAGGTCGTGTCGCGCGATCACCAGCGCACCGCGCGGATGGAGATGTCCCTGAGCGGCGCGGCGGGCAAGGCCGGCGGCGTCGATCAGGCCATGCGCTTCACCGCCGAAGGGCTGGAGCAGACGCAGGACATCGTGATGATTCCGGGCGGTGAGCCGGTGCAGATCCGGGTCACCGCCCCGGGCTATGACGGCAGCGGCCAGATCACCGGCGCCCGCACCGAGGGCGTGCTGTCCCTGCTGGCCTGGTTCGTCGCCCATCCCTCGGAAGAGCTGATCAAGGGCTCGCAGGAGGCGCTGCGCGACCGGGTCAGCGCGGCCATGCCGCTGTGGGACGAACTGTCGATGGATGCGGCGCTGCGCGATCTCAGGGTCGGCACGCCGCTGGGCGAGTTCGGACTGGCCTCGGCCAGGCTGATGGTCGGCATGTCCGGGGTCACCGCCGACGGCCGCTTGCAGGAGCAGGTGGCGCTGGCGGGCCTCAGCGTGCCCGAGGGCGTGCTGCCCTCCTGGGTGGCGCCGATCCTGCCGCAAGAGGTGACGCTGGACTTCACCGCCTCGGAATTCGACCTGGCGGCGCCGGCGAAGATGCTGATCGAGGCGGTCGACCTGGCGGCCGAGGACCCCTTCGCCAAGCTGGATCCCGAGCAGGTGCAGGCGGCGCTGCTGCCGCAGGGCAAGGCGGCGCTGACACTCGCGCCCTCGCAGATCAAGGGCGATGGCTATCGGATCGACTATCGCGCCGATGTCGCGGCCGGTCCGGGTGCGGTGCCCTCCGGCTCGGCGCTGATCTCGGCGACCGGGCTCGACAAGGTCGAGGCGGCGCTGGCCGCCGCCCCGCCGGACGAGGCCGGCCAGCCGCTGATGATGCTGCGCATGGCCCGCGCCATGGCCAAGCCCGGCGCCAGCGGCGAGAATGTCTGGGACATCCAGATGCCCGAGGGCGGCGGCCCCGTCACCGTCAACGGCCAGCCCATGGGTCCGGCCACCTCGCAGCCCTGAACCGGGGGCAGCCCTGAACCGGGGGCAGCCCCGCCCGATGCGGCGGGGCTAGCGGCGTTGCCAGTCCGCCGCGGTGTTTTCCTGCCAGCCCGAGCGGTGCAGCAGCGGGGTGTCGTCGGTGAAATCCGGCCAGCCCAGACAGAGCAGCGCGCTGAACTCCCAGCTTTCCGGCACCTGCAGCAAGGCGGTGATCCGCGCCGGATCGAGGATCGAGACCATGCCGAGGCCGAGGTTGCGCGCCCGCGCCGCCAGCCACAGCGTATGGATCGCCATGGCGGTGGATTGCTGCAGCGTCCGGGCCATGGTGGCGCGGCCCAGATGGTGGCCTTCGGCCGGGTCGATCTCGGTCAGGACCGCCAGCCAGACCGGGGCGCGGTCCAGCCCCGCCAGCTTCAGCGCGTCATATTCCTGCCGCTGCCGGCCCTGGTAGCGGGTGGCGGCCTCGGCATTGCAGCGCAGGAAATCGGCGCGGATCGCGGCGCGCAGGCCGGGGCTTTCGACCCGGATCACCCGCCATGGCCGGGAATTGCCGACCGAGGGCGCCAGTTCCATTGCCGCGCGCAGCGCGTCCAGCAGCGGCTCGGGAATCGGGTCCTCGCGGAAATGCCGCACGTCGCGGCGCCAGCGCAGGATGCGGTCCAGGGCGGCACGGTCTTCGGCGCCGAACTCCATCACGGTACCGCGCAGATGGCGCTGTCGGGCAGGCCCTCGGCCCCGGCGCGGATGGCGACCGGGCGGTCGGGCACGGTCAGCTCGACGGCGAGGGGCCGGCCAGAGACGGTCAGCGGCCGGTGGTCGTTGGCGTTCAGCTCGACCCGCAGCCGGTCGCCGGGCTCCAGCGCGTCGAGATGCCGGGCCGGGCCGTAGAGCCGGGCGATCTTGGTGCCGTTCAGGTAAAGATGCGCGTGCCCCTCGCCCGTCCGGTGGGTCAGGCCGGCATGGTCGGGGGCGAAGCAGAAGCCCTGCAGCTGCAGGAACAGGTTCCAGCCCGAGACGCTGTCGGGTTCCAGCCGGGCCGAGGCGGTGGCGCTGCCGGCGGGCAGGTCGATCGGGGCGCCGTGGTCATGCGTCTTGGCCCCGGCGGCGGCCGCGCCATGGCCGCTTGCGCCATGGTCGTGGCCGTCCAGGGTAATGCCGTTGGCCGCGGCGACGACGAAACCCAGCCCGCCGCCGAAGATCAGGCCGATCAGCAGCATCGGGATCGAACGATCCATGTCTGGCCCCCGGTTCATGGAAGGGCCGGGCACGGTCTGTGCCCGGCCGGAGGAGTTTTCCGACCGGATCAGGCGGGCTGCGGAACAGCCGCCCGCTGACCCTCGCGCTGCCAGAACCAGCCGGCCAGCAGGCCGAGCAGCGCCCAGGCCATGGCCCCGGCCCCCAGCGCCCGGCCGGCGAACTCGGCCGAAAGCTCGGGCGGGACCGGGCCGGCATAGCTGCCGGGCTGCGGCGCGCCGATCAGATGCGGGGCCAGGATCAGCACCGCGGCGACAGCCCAGGCTGCCCAGCCCTTGCCAAAGGCGACCAACCACAGCGCCAGCCCGGTGGCGATGGCGGTGCCCAGCCACCAGATGGCGCGAAGCTGCACCTCGGCGGCGGCGACGCCCGGCACCTCGGGCGCAAGGCCGAAGGCGGGGGCGAGCTGCATGGTCAGGTAGCCGGCAAGGCCCCAGAGCAGGCCCTGCCGCGCGGTGACCGCATTGCCCTGCGATTCGGAAACCGCCATCAGCGCCACCAGCATCAGCCCGTAACCGGCATAGACCAGCATGGTGAACAGCACCGAGAGCCCGTTGCGGGTCCATTCGAAGGCGCCGAGATCCTGGTGCGCGCTGACGGGTTCGGCGCCGAAATGCGCCAGCTGCCCGGATTCGTAAAGCTCGGCATGCAGCAACACCGGCTGCACGAACCAAAGCTGCAACAGGGCGGCAATCAGCCCCGTTGCAGCGCCAGCGATCAATCCGCTGGTCAGGATGCGCGAGAACATGTCAGTGGCAGGGGAAGCCGGTGGCGTGACGCACGTCATGGGCGGCGTCATGCAGGGTCTCGGCCTGCACCAGCCCGGCCATGAAGATCAGCCCGAAGCCGATGGCGAAGGTGGCGATGGCGGGAAACAGCACCGAGGCGCGGCTGGCGCCGGCGGCGGTTGCGGATCTTGCGGTCATCCTTGACCCTTTCCTTTGGTCGTCCAACCCGACGACGTTGCGGTTCCATGCATCGGCAGGTCTCCTGGCTTGCGGGTCAAGGCCGACGCCCGCCTTCCCGGCCGGATGGCCAGTGGCATGATGGACGTCCGCTCTCCGCTCACAGTCGCGGGGGCGGCTGCGGATTTGGCCCCGGATGTCCAGGACCGCACCGCATTCCCTTTTGGCCCCCGAAGGGGCACCGATACGGCCATATGCTAGCCGCGATGCGGCATGGGCGGCAAGCGGAATCGCGGCGCGGCGCTATCGCATGGGTATTTGGCCAACGCAGAAGATGCCGGGGCAGGGGAGGGGGCGTCCCGGTCGCGGCCCGTGATCACGGTCCCGGCGGCCAGTCCAGATCGACCCAGACCAGCCGGTGCGCGGATGCCGTCAGCGCGGCCTGGGCCAGCGGCCCCTCGGCGGGCCAGACCACGCCCGCGCCCAGCAGCTTCAGGCCCCGGGAGGGCAGGACGTAATCGACGCGCAGATTGCCCGGCGGCTGGTCGTTCGGCCAGTCGCCACTATCCAGCCCCGGATCGCCCTTGTGGCCGTCATTCACCCCGCCCTTCGCTGCCGCGCCGCCGGGGCTGCGGGGCAGGGGGTCGGCGACCTGCGCCATGAGCCGGGCCAGCGCCTGCGGTCGCCCCTCGCTGTCCTCGGGGTCGAGGTTCAGGTTCCCGGCCAGCACGAAGGGCGCTTCGGGCAGGTGGTGCAGCCAGAAGGCCAGCTCGTCATGGTTGCGGCGGCCGTTCAGATCCTCGGGCCCGTCGAAGACCGGCGGCGTCGCGGACATGGCAAGCAGGTGCAGCGGCCGGTCCGCCACCGTGATCACCGCGTCCCAATGCGCGGTCGAGGACAGGCGGCGGATCGCCGCCACCGCCTCGGGCAGCGGCGGCATCAGATTGCCGGGCAGGTCGCGCCACAGAAATTCCGTGTAATCGGTCACCGGCCCGATGGGATGGCGCGACAGGATCGCCATGCCGCCCTGTCCGGTGAACGCACCGAAACCCTGCGCATCGTCGGCCGTGCCCAGCCGACCGTCGGCGTTCAGGTCCAGCCCGGTCGCCATGCCGGAATTCGGCCGCGCCGCGAAACGGTGCGGATAGTCCAGCCCCGCCTGCGCCAGCAGCGCGGCAAAGGCGTCCAGCGCCTCGCCGTCGAAATCCCAGTCGAAATCCGTCAGCAGCAGGATGTCGGGCCGGGTCTCGGCGATGACCCGGGTCACCGCCGCGACCTGCGCATCCCGGCGGCCGAGGTCGCGCAACAGAAGCCCCGGCCCGTCGCGCGACAGGTCGGGGCTGTAGGTGGCGATCCGCAAGGGGTCCGCCTGTGCGTGAACGCCAAGGGCGGCGATCAGCGCCGCCCCGGCCAGCGCCCTTATACCCAAGGGCGGCTCTGGGCCATCTGGGTCTCGAACGTGTCGATGGCGCCGGCCTTCTCCATGGTCAGGCCGATATCGTCCAGCCCGTTCAGCAGGCAGTGGCGGCGGAACGGGTCCAGCTCGAAGGGGAAGCTCTGCCCGTCCGAGGTGGTCACGGTCAGGTTTTCCAGATCCACGGTCATGCGGGCATTGGCGCCCTTCTTCGCATCCTCCATCAGCACCTGCACCACCTCGGCCGGCATGACGATGGGCAGGATGCCGTTCTTGAAGCAGTTGTTGTAGAAGATGTCGGCGAAGCTGGTCGAGATCACGCAGCGGATGCCGAAGTCCAGAAGCGCCCAGGGCGCGTGTTCGCGCGACGAACCGCAGCCGAAATTGTCGCCGGCGACGATGATCTGCGCGTCGCGCCAGGCCGGCTGGTTCAGCACGAAATCCGGATTCTCGTTGCCTTCGGCGTCAAAGCGCATCTCGTCGAACAGGTTCTTGCCCAGACCCGAGCGGTGGATCGTCTTCAGGAACTGTTTCGGGATGATCATGTCGGTGTCGATATTGACCAGCGGCATGGGTGCCGCGATGCCGGTCAGGGTGGTGAACTTGTCCATGTCTTGATCCTCGCAGAATTGACTTGGGGCGCGTGCGCCCGTTAACCGAGACCCGAGCGGCGCCTGGCGCCATGGCTATGCGGGTCTTGTAGATGTATTTCGGGTTTTCGAGTTTCGCCGCCCTGCGCGCCTGTATCGCGCGCGACTGGACGCCGCAGATGGGCGATCCCGAGATCACCGGCTGGCTGACGGTGCTCTCGTATCTTCTGTGCCTGTTCCTGGCGGTGAAGGTGCTGCGCCGCCGGCCGGCCGGCGCGGCGCGCGGGCTGTGGCTGGCAATCGCCGCGCTGATGGCGTTCCTGGCGCTGAACAAGCAGCTTGACCTGCAGACGGCGCTGACCGCCACCGGGCGCTGCATGGCCCGGGCGCAGGGCTGGTACGACAACCGCTGGCTGGTGCAGCTGGCCTTCATCGCCGGGCTGGTGCTGGGCGTGGTGATCGCGCTGCTTTGGGCGACGAAGGCCCTGCGCGGGCACATGCGCCGCAACGGCCTGGCCCTGCTGGGGCTGGCCGTGCTCTGCGGCTTCGTGCTGGTGCGCGCGGTGGGCTTTCATCATGTCGACAGGCTCCTCAGCCTGGATTTCGCGAACCTGGCCTTCAACTTCTGGTTCGAGAATGCCGGGCTGTTTCTGATCGCGGTCAACGCCTTGCTGCTTTTGCGGCGGGGCCGCTAGGGGCCCCGCCCGAAGCATCAGACGGTTTCCGCCAGCAGTTCGCGCACATCGGTCAGGTGGCCCTTGATGCCCGCCGCCGCCGCCATCACCGGCGACATCAGATGCGTGCGGCCGCCGCGGCCCATGCGCCCCTCGAAATTGCGGTTCGAGGTCGCGGCGCAGCGCTCGCCCGGCGCCAGCTGGTCGGGGTTCATGCCCAGGCACATCGAACAGCCGGCCAGCCGCCATTCGAAGCCGGCATCGGTGAAGATCTTGTCCAGACCCTCCTCCTCGGCCTGCATCCGCACCAGGCCCGAGCCGGGCACCACCATGCCGCGCACCCCCGGCGCCAGCTTGTGGCCCTTGAGGATGCCGGCGGCGGCGCGCAGATCCTCGATCCGGCCGTTGGTGCAGGAGCCGATGAAGACCGCGTCGATCTTGACCTCGTTCAGCGGCGTGCCGGGCTTCAGGCCCATGTAGTCGAGGCTGCGGCGCGCTGCCTCGACCTTGCCGCCCTCGAAATCCTCGGGGGCGGGGACGCGGTCGGTGATCGCCGCCACGTCCTCGGGCGAGGTGCCCCAGGTCACCACCGGGGCGATGTCCTCGCCGCGGATGGTGACGACCTTGTCCCAATGCGCGCCCTCGTCGGAAAACAGCGTCTTCCACCAGCTGATCGCGGCTTCCCATGCGGCGCCCTTCGGGGCGTGTGGGCGGCCCATGCAATAGGCGAAGGTCTTTTCGTCCGGCGCGATCAGGCCGGCGCGGGCGCCGCCTTCGATTGCCATGTTGCAGACGGTCATGCGGCCCTCCATCGACAGGTCGCGGATCGCCTCGCCGCAATATTCGATGACATAGCCGGTGCCGCCGGCGGTGCCGGTGTTGCCGATCACCGCCAGCGTGATGTCCTTGGCGGTGACGCCCGGGCGCAGCTTGCCGGTGATTTCCACCTTCATGTTCTTGGATTTCTTCTGGATCAGCGTCTGGGTGGCCAGGACGTGTTCGACCTCCGAAGTGCCGATGCCATGCGCCAGCGCGCCGAATGCGCCATGGGTCGCGGTGTGGCTGTCGCCGCAGACCACGGTCATGCCGGGCAGGGTCCAGCCCTGTTCCGGGCCGACGATATGCACGATGCCCTGGCGGATGTCGTTCATCGGGTAATAGTTCAGCCCGAATTCGCGGGCGTTCTTGTCCAGCTCGGCAACCTGGATGCGGCCCTCGGGGTTCTCGATGCCGTTCACGCGGTCGGCGGTGGTGGGCACGTTGTGGTCCGGCACGGCGATGGTGCGCTCGGGCGAGTGGACCTTGCGGCCGGCCATGCGCAGGCCCTCGAAGGCCTGCGGGCTGGTCACTTCATGGACCAGATGCCGGTCGATATAGAGGATGCAGGTGCCGTCGTCGGAACGCTCGACCACATGGGCGTCGAAGATCTTGTCGTAGAGGGTGCGGGGCGTGCCCGCATTGGTGTTGCCGGTCATGGCTGTCTCTTTTCTGGAAGACTAGCTGGGAAAGGGCGGAGGAGGGTGCCGCGGCCTGCGGCGGGGCGCGCGCAAGCGCCCGCTCCCGTCAAAGTCGGGCGGTGACGGACAGGCTTTCGCCGTAGAACCGGCCCGGCAGGCGGGCGCGGTCGTGAATGTCGAAATAGACGAATCCTCGCATGTGGGCAGTATTACGCCGATTTCGGCCCGCGTTCAATATCGCCACACGGGGCTGTTAATTCCATCTTGAAGAACGCCGCCTATCTTTCCGCCCAGGGATACGGAAAGGACCGACCATGCTGATTCGCTTCATCCTGCGGGCGCTGCCGCTGTTCGGCGTGGCCGCCTTCACGCTGGCGGTCTATCTGGCGCATACGCCGGCCGAGCGGGCGCGGGAACTGGCGCAACTGGAAAGCCGGCACCTGGTCTGGCCCGTCGGGCTGGCCCAATGCCCGGATCACGCGGAAAATCTGCCGCTTGCGGCCTGCCTGCCCCGGGATGCGCCCAGAAATCCGCTGCCGCCGCATTGAGCGGGCGCGATTCCGTGCTACATTATAAAGGCCCCTGCGCCGGGGGAGATCGGCGCGATGACCGGAGGATGAACCCCTGTCCAATTCCGTCTCGCCGGCCCCTGCGCCGGCTGCGACCACCGCGGAGCCCGGGCTGACGAGCGATCAGCTACTGGACCGCATTCTAGCCTCTCTCGACGACGACAAGGCCGAGGAAGTCGTGACCATCGACTTGCGCGGCCGTTCGGCCATGGCCGATCACATGGTGATCGCCTCGGGCCGCAACGCGCGCCAGGTGGCCTCGATCGCCGAGAAGCTGGTCGAACGCCTGAAGCAGCAAACCGGCCGCACCGCCCGGATCGAGGGCAAGGAGACCGGCGATTGGGTGCTGATCGACACCGACGACGTGATCGTCCATGTCTTCCGCCCCGAAGTGCGCGAGTTCTACCAGCTCGAGAAGATGTGGATGCCCGCCGACGCGCTGCGCTCGGCGACGCTGGACCGGATGCGTGCCGATCACGCGGCCGAAGAGAGCCGCGGCACCCGGAACTAGGATGCGCATGGTCATTGCCGCGGTCGGGCGGCTGCGGCAGGGCCCCGAGGCGAAGCTGATCGCCGATTACCTCGACCGTCATGCCAAGGCGGGCCGCAGCCTGGGCCTGCCCCCCGTCACCCTGGCCGAGGTCGAGGACAAGCGCGGCGGTGGCATGGCCGCCGAGGCGCCGCTGCTCTTGAAAGCCATTCCTGAAGGCGCCGCCACGGTCGTGCTGGACGAGCGCGGGCAGATGCTGTCCTCGCCCGAACTGGCCGCACGGATCGCCGGCTGGCGCGACCAGGCCCGCGACGTGGCCTTCGTCATCGGCGGCGCGGACGGCATCGACCCGACCCTGCGCGACCGCGCCGAGCTGGCCATCAGCTTCGGCCGCATGGTCTGGCCGCACATGCTGGTCCGGGTCATGCTGGCCGAGCAGATCTACCGCGCCACCACCATTCTGGCCGGCAGCCCGTATCATCGGGAATGACTTCCCGGATCAAAATGCTGGAATACCTAAGATTTTAGGCATTATATCGGCGTCGGGCCGGTGAAGATCCGGCTTTCCCGGCTATGATGGAACCATTCCATAACCAGTCCCCGGGTGCAGCATGATTCCCGTCGCCAACCAGATCCAAAGCCGGGCCGGCGCCGTCGCGGCCCCTGCCGCCAGAACCGCCGAGGCCCCGCTTGTCGCGCAGGCGCCGCCCCGGCTGCCACCGGTCGAGGAGATCGCCGCCGCCAGCAAGGATGTGCAACTGGGCCGCGACGGCGTCGGCCGGACCCGGCGGGCCGAGGCCCGCGCTCGCCCACCGCAGAGGTCGGCCCGACCGGCCCCGGACGATGCCGACGGGCCGCAGGACCGCGCCGTGTTCCGCGCCCGGGTGATCACGTTCCTGACCGCCATCTATGGCGATGACGAGGCGTTCCTGCGCGCGCTCAGGCGCGGCACCATCATGGTGCGTGCCGTCGCGGACCAGCCCGAGCCCGAGATGTGCCCCGAACTGACCTATGCGATCTATCGCGAGGGCGCGGCCCAGGCGCAGCCATCCGCCGGCGACCCGGCGGCGCGGCGCGGCGCCAACGGACCGCCGCTCAGCGTCGGCCTGCATGATTTCATCGCCTGGTGGCCGAAATGACGGGTGGCTTGGCCGCCTTGCCGGCGATGGCGCTTCTTCAGGGTGGCAGCAGAGGCAAGAGGGGGCCGGCCGATGTTCTCGCCCGCCTCGTCCGTGGTCTGCGGCGCGCTCATCACCCCCAGATCTTCGGGCTGATCTTGCCGCATCCGCCGGCGCCGTGCTGAAAGGCGCTGCCCAAGACACGTCCCTCGGCGCGACAGAGGGGCCGGCATCGGCCGATGCTCTCGGCCGCCCTGTCCGTGGCCGGCGACGCAGCGCATCCGTGCCAGAGGCCCGGGCCTTTCATGGTGCCGCTTGGCCAAGCCGCCGCCGATGCGCCTCGCGACAAGGTGCAAGGCCGCAGCCCGGCACGCCCGTCAGGGGCAGGGGGTCACCCATCTGTCGATGATCTCGACCGCCTCGTCCGCGGTCTCGACGAAGCTCATCAGCTCTAGATCTTCGGGGCTGATGGTGCCGGCATCGGCCAGGGCCTGCCAGTTGATGACCTGGTGCCAGAATTCCGGGCCGAACAGGATGAAAGGCACCCGCTTCATGCGGCCGGTCTGGATCAGCGTCAGCGCCTCGAAGGTCTCGTCCAGCGTGCCGAAGCCGCCGGGGAACACCGTCACCGCGCGGGCGCGCATCAGGAAATGCATCTTCCTGATGGCGAAATAGTGGAAGTTGAAGCACAGGTCCGGCGTCACATAGGCGTTCGGCGCCTGTTCATGCGGCAGGACGATGGACAGGCCGATCGAGATGCCGCCGGCTTCATGCGCGCCCAGGTTGCCGGCCTCCATCACGCCGGGACCGCCGCCGGTGCAGATGACGTTTTCGACGCCATAGCTTTCCAGGCTGCGCTCGGTCATCAGCCGGGCGAAGCGCCGGGCTTCCTCGTAGTAATGCGACAGCGCGGCCAGGGTCGGGGTGCGCGCCGTCTCGCGTTGCTCGGGCGCCGGGATGCGCGAGCCGCCGAACATGACGATGGTCGAGCGGATGCCGCGGGCATCCATGATCATCTCGGGCTTGAGCAGTTCCAGCTGCAGCCGGACCGGGCGCAATTCCTCGCGCAGCAGGAATTCGTTGTCGGTGAAGGCCAGCCGATAGGCCGGGGCCCGGGTCTGGGGCGTGTCGGGCAGGGTGCGGGCGGCCGCCACGTCCTGCTGGCTGTCGCGAAACGGATGGTGGCGGTCGTCTTCTTCTCTCATCCAAACCTCTGGCACGAACTGCCGCACATTGCGCGGCCGCAGCCCCCGGCTTATAGCCCTTGGGCAACAGTTTCCACCCGAGAGAGGCCAGACCATGTCGAATGACGCCCTTGAAGCCGCCATCGAATCCGCCTGGGAGATCCGCGACCAGATCACGCCCGCCACCAAGGGCGAGACGCGCGACGCCGTCGAGACGACGCTGGAGGCGCTGGACAAGGGCGAGCTGCGCGTGGCCGAAAAGCGCGGCCAGGACTGGCATGTCAACCAATGGGCGAAAAAGGCCGTGCTGCTGGGCTTCCGCCTGAAGGACATGGAAGTGCATATGGGCGGCCCGCAGGGCGGCACCTGGTGGGACAAGGTGGACAGCAAGTTCGCGCATTGGGGCCAGGCGCAATGGCAGGCCGCCGGCTTCCGCGCCGTGCCGAACTGCGTCGTGCGCCGCTCGGCCTATATCGCCAAGGGCGTGGTGCTGATGCCCAGCTTCGTGAATCTGGGCGCCTATGTCGACGAGGGCACCATGGTGGACACCTGGGCCACCGTCGGTTCCTGCGCGCAGATCGGCAAGAACGTCCACCTGTCGGGCGGCGTCGGCATCGGCGGCGTGCTGGAGCCGATGCAGGCCGGCCCGACCATCATCGAGGACAATTGCTTCATCGGCGCCCGGTCCGAGGTGGTCGAGGGCTGCATCGTGCGCGAGGGCTCGGTCCTGGGCATGGGCGTGTTCATCGGCAAGTCCACCAAGATCGTCGACCGCGAGACCGGCGAGGTCATGTATGGCGAGGTTCCGGCCGGTTCGGTGGTGGTCGCCGGCTCGCTGCCGTCGAAGAATGGCGTGAACCTTTACTGCGCGGTGATCGTGAAGCGCGTCGATGCGCAGACCCGCTCCAAGACCTCGATCAACGAGCTGCTGCGCGACTGACCTGTTGCAGCCCTGCACCGGACTCACCCTTGCGTGAGTCCGGCGTGAAACCCAAGCGCCGCCACTGCGTTCATCCCGCACAGGGATCCTGAAAGCGGAGTTTCACATGCAGGGTTTGGGTTGGCTGGCCGCGATCATCGTCGGCGGTCTTGCGGGCTGGGTCGCCAGCAGCATCATGAAGGCGGATACGGGGCTCATCCTCAACGTCATCCTGGGCATCGTCGGCGCCATCGTCGGCAATGCGCTTCTGGGTCTGGTCGGGCTGAACGCCCAGGCCGGCAGCTGGCTTGCACAGGGCGTTGCCGGGCTGATCGGCGCGGTGGTGCTGATCTGGCTTTACCGGGCAGTGGCCGGATAGCGGAAACGGGGCGGGCCTTCCCGCCCCTTTTCAGGTCAGGCGGTGAAATCCGCCTGCGTTGCCCCGGTGATGCGGGCCAGTTCCCCCGGCGCGATGGCGAAGACGTGGCGCGGCGTCCCGGCCGCCGCCCAGACCGTCTCGAATTCCAGCAGGCGCGGATCCAGCCAGGCCTGGACCTGCCGCAGGTGCCCGACCGGCGCGACGCCGCCGATGGCGAAGCCGGTCTCGGCCCGGATCAGGTCCGCATCGGCCTTGCCCAGGCTTTGCCCGGCCACCGCGGTCGCCTTGGCCGGATCGACGCGATTGCCGCCGGCGGTCAGGAACAGCACGACATGGCCGGTCGTCTCGCCGCGAAAGATGATCGACTTGGCGATCTGGTCGACGGCGCAGCCGACCGCCGCCGCCGCGCCCTCGGCGGTACGGGCGCTGTCGTCGGTCTCGCGGATCTCGACGGCCAGGCCGGCCGCCTGCAGTGCCGATTGCACCCGTTTCAAGCTCTTGCTCATTGTCTCTCCCTCCGGTTTCGGGCGATATGACGCGAAAATGCAGCAAAGGAAAAGCCATGGCCCAGCAGGTCTATACGCTTCTGGTCGAGGTCGGCCGCGCCGCGGATGACGGCCTGCCCGAGGGCGCCAGCGGCGCGGCGCTGGTCTGCTATGCCTCGGGCGTGACCGAGGAGGAGGCGGTGCGAGAGACCGTCGCCATCCTGAAACAGGCCGGGCTGGCGCCGATCGAGGTCACCGGCCACGGCAGCATCGACGAGCGGTTGGCCGAGGGCCACGAGATCCCCGAGGAGGAGCGCGCCCTGATGGACCGCGCGCTTAACGAGAACGCGGTGATCGTCGCCCAGATGGAGCCGCTTTACGGCGACGGGGATGAGGAAGGCGACGACTGATCGGCCCCTATCCAGCCGCGCCGGGCTGGGCTAGACTGGCTGCAACCAGAAAAAAAGCCCATGAACGAGCAACGGAACGGACAGGCAGAATGACCAGACGCATTTCCCGCATCGCGACCTCGGCCGTGCTGACCCTTGCCCTGGCGGGCTGCGGCGTGTCGCTGAACCAGGGTCCGGGCGGCATCGGCGGCAATTTCGGCGGGCTGCCCACGGCCGGCGGGCAGGGCTCCGAGGCCGGCTTCCAGAACTGGGTGCAAAGCTTCCGGCCGCGCGCGCTGGCCGCCGGCATTTCGGCCGGCACCTTCGACAGCGCCATGGCCGGCGCGCATTACCAGCCCAGCATCGTCGCGCTCGACCGCAAGCAGAGCGAATTCACCAAGCCCATCTGGGATTATCTCGACGGCGCCATCGGCACGCGCGTCGCGACCGGCCGGTCCAAGGCGGCGCAATATGCCGGCACGCTGTCCGCCATCGAGTCGCGCTACGGCGTCCCGCGCGAGGTGGTGCTGGCGGTCTGGGGCATGGAATCGAATTTCGGCGCCGGCCGCGGCAGCACCCCGATCGTGCCGGCCTTGGCGACGCTGGCCTATGACGGCAGGCGCGGCGCGTTCTTCGCCGGCGAGCTGGTCTCGGCGCTGCGCATCATCCAGTCGGGCGACGTGGACAACGCCCATATGGTCGGCAGCTGGGCCGGCGCCATGGGTCACACGCAGTTCATGCCCTCGTCCTTCCTCTCCCACGCCGTCGATTTCAACGGCGACGGCCGCCGCGACATCTGGTCGGACGACCCGACCGACGCGCTGGCCTCGACCGCCAGCTATCTGCGCCAGAACGGCTGGCGCCCCGGCCAGAGCTGGGGCACCGAGATCGTCCTGCCGCAGGGCTTCGACTTCAACCAGGCCGGCAAGTCGGTGCAGCATTCCGGCAGCCAATGGGCGGCGATGGGCGTGCGCACGCTCAGCGGCGCGCCGGTGCCCTCGGGCTCGATCCTCGCCCCGGCGGGGTCGCGCGGCCCGGCTTTCCTGATCACGGAAAACTTCCGCGCCATCCTGAAATACAACGCCTCGGACAGCTACGCGCTGGCCGTCGCCTATCTGGGCGACGCCATCGCCGGCCGGGCCGGCATCCAGGGCAGTTGGCCGCGCGGCGACCGCACGCTGTCGAACAGCGAAAAGGCGGAAATCCAGCGCCTGCTGATGGCCAAGGGCTTCGACACCGGCGGCGTGGACGGCAAGCTCGGCAGCCGGTCGAGCGAGGCGATCAAGGCCTTCCAGCGCGCGCGCGGCGTGACGCCCGACGGCTATGCCGACACCCGGCTGCTAGCCATGCTGCGCAGCTGAACGACACAGGGGGCGGTCCAAAGCCGCCCCCTCTTGCCTTCTCTGTTGCATAAATACCCAAACCGGCCGCGCAACAGGCGCGGTCAGGCCAGGATCTTGCGGAACTCGCCCAAGACCCGGGCGTAGACGTCGCGCTTGAAGGGCACGATCGATTCAACCACATCCGCCGCCCGCATCCATTGCCAGCGGTCGAACTCGGGATGTGCGGTGGCGATCCGCACCGCCTCGTCCGGGCCCAGGAAGCGCATGGCGAACCATTTCTGCTTCTGGCCGCCGTATCGGCCCTTCCAGACCTTGCCCAGCAACTCGGGCGGCAGGTCATAGGTCACCCAATCCGGGGTTTCCGCCACCACATCGACCAGCTCGGTGGTGACGCCGGTTTCCTCGACCAGCTCGCGCAGCGCCGCGTCGCGCGGGGTCTCGCCCGGGTCGATGCCGCCTTGCGGCATCTGCCAGGCCGGGCCGGGATTGTCGATGCGCCGCCCGGCAAAGACCAGCCCGGCCGGGTTGATCAGCACCACGCCGGCGCAGGGCCGATAGGGCAGGCCCGAAGGCCCCAGCAGCTCGGTCATTGCGTCTGCGCGCCCTGGGCCGCGTCCTCGCCGGTATTGGCGGGCTTGGCCGTCTCGGGCACGGTCTTGGCGTTGTAATCCATCGCCGACAGGCCCTTGAGGATGTCCACCGCATAGGCGAGCTGGTAGTCCTCCTCGCGCAGCTTGGCGGTGGCCTCGACCTCCTTGGCCTCCTCCTCGATCTGCTTGCGCTCCTCGTCGCTGATGGAATCGTTGTTCAGCGCCCCGCGCAGATCGGCTTCCGAGCTGAGGAATTTCGACTCGGTCCGCGGCTTGCCGCCGTTCTCGGCCTCGGCCTCGTCCTCGGGCTTGGGCGTCGGCTGCTCGACGATGATGTCGGGCTGGATGCCCAGCGACTGGATCGAGCGGCCCGAGGGCGTGTAATAACGCGCCGTGGTCAGCCGGATGGCGCTTTCCGCGGTCACCGGCATCACCGTCTGCACCGAGCCCTTGCCGAAGCTCTTGGTGCCGACGACGATGGCGCGGCGGTGGTCCTGCAGCGCGCCGGTGACGATTTCCGAGGCCGAGGCGGAACCGCCGTTGATCAGTGCCACCATCGGCTTGCCTTCGGCCAGATCGCCCGGCTTGGCGTTCCAGCGCTCGCTCTCCTCGGGCTTGCGGCCGCGGGTCGAGACGATCTCGCCCTTGTCGAGAAAGGCGTCCGAGACCTCGATGGCCTGGTTCAGCAGACCGCCCGGGTTGTTCCTCAGGTCCAGCACGAAGCCGTTCACCTTGTCGATGCCACCGGCATCCTTGATGGCCTTGGCCATCTCGGTCCGCAGGGTCTCCATGGTCTCGTCGTTGAAGGTGGTGACGCGCAGCACCACGGCATGGCCCTCGATCCGGGTCTTGACCACCGTCAGCTTGATGACGTCGCGGGTGATGGTCAGGTCGAAGGGTTCCTTCTCGCCCTCGCGCAGGATGGTGATCTTGATTTCCGATCCGACCGGGCCGCGCATCTTCTCGACCGCCTCGTCGAGGTTCAGCCCCATCAGCGATTCGCCGTTCACATGGGTGATGAAGTCGCCGGCCTTCACGCCGGCCTCGGCGGCGGGGGTGTCGTCGATGGGCGAGATGACCTTGACCAGCCCGTCCTCCTGCCCGACCTCGATGCCGAGGCCGCCGAAGCTGCCGCGGGTCTGGGTCTGCATGTCCTCGTAATCCTTGGCCGACAGGAACGAGCTGTGCGGGTCGAGCGAGGTCAGCATGCCGTTGATCGCCGCCTCGATCAGCTTCTTGTCGTCCACCTGTTCGACATAGTCGGCGCGCACCCGCTCGAAGACATTGCCGAACAGGTCGAGCTGTTCATAGACCGAGGCGTTCTTGCCCGTTTCCTGTGCGACCAGGGGGCCGGCGAATTGCGTGGCGACGACCGCGCCCGCAAGCGTGCCGATCGCCCCTGCCAGAAGATAGTGTTTCATTCCGTTCCGTCCTGCCCGGTTGCGTTGCGGCCTGTTTCGTCTGCGGCCTCGCCGACAATGGGATTCATCACGAACCACTCTGCCGGGTCCAGTGTTTCCTTGCCTCTGCGAAGTTCAACATACAGTGTCTCGGTCTGTCCAGCACTGCCTCCCATGGCTGCGCTGGCGACGAATTCGGCCCCGAACTCCTGCGCGGGCGGTTCCTGCCCGCCCATCAGGCCCACCGGCTCGCCTGCCGCCAGCACGTCGCCCGTCTCGCCGAAGACCTGCGCCAGACCGGCAAATATCATCAGATAGCCGCGCGCGGGCTCAACGATCATCACATTGCCGTAATCGAGCAGCGGCCCGCGATAGCGGATCGTCGCCGGCCATGGCGTCGTGACCAGCGCCGCCGGCGCGGTGGCGATGACCAGCCCCGGCCGCTCGACGCCCGCGGCGTCCGGTTCGTTGTAGCGGCGCAGCACCTTGCCCAGGGCCGGCAGGGCCAGGCTGCCCTGCGCACCCTCGAAATCGGCCATGGGCGCGCCGATGTCCTGCTCCATGCCGTCGATGCCGGCGGCGAAGGCGTCCAGCGTGTCGGCCGATTGCACCAGCGCCGTCAGTTCCTTGGGATCCTCGCCGAAGCGCACCGGCAGGCTGGAGCGGTCGGTGACGGCCGAGGCCAGCAGCCGCCGGGCTTCCTGCACCTGGCCAAGCCCCTGGGCCAGGGTGTTGGCGGCGTTCAGCTGGATGGTGCGGACCTGGCGGATCTCCTCGAGCTGCTGCTGCATCTCGCGCGCCTCGGCCTCCAGCCCCGGCGCCACCGAGGCCAGGACCATGCCGGCCCGGGCCGAGGATTCGGGCCCCGCGGGATGCAGCAGCAGCATGGTCTCGGGCGATTTTTGCATCGAGGTCATCACCCCCAGCACCCGGCCCAGCCGCTCGCGCCGGGCGTCGAATTCGGCGCGGATCTCCTGCTCGCGCACGCCGGCGCGGCGCAGCCCGTCGCGCAGCGCCGACAGGCCCTGCTCATAGGCGCGGATCATCCGGGTCAGCGAGGCGACCTGGTCGTCCTCGGTCAGCGCCTCGTCCAGCTGGCCCAGGGCGGTGCGCAGCATGTCGGCGGCCTCGGCGGCCTCCTCGGCGGCCTGGTTCAGCTGCGAATCGCCCTGCGCGGGCGTCGCTGGCTGGGCCGGGGCCATGGAGCCGAGGCCGAAGGCCACGATCACCGGCAGAAGCAGCTTCGGTCTCATGCGCGCTCGATCAGCGAATGCCCGGTCATCTCGGGCGGCAGGGGCAGGCCCATCAGGTCCAGCACCGTCGGCGCGACATCGGCCAGCCGGCCGTTGCGCAGCGTCGCGCCCCTGGGCCCGCCGAAGACGATCACCGGCACCGGGTTGGTGGTATGGGCGGTATGCGGGCCGCCGGTCTCGGGGTCGATGCTGGTCTCGCAATTGCCGTGATCGGCGATGATCACCGCGGCGCCGCCGGATTGCTCCAGCGCTTCCAGCATCATGCTCAGGCCCTTGTCCACCGCCTCGCAGGCGCGGATCGCGGCGGGCAGGCTGCCGGTATGGCCGACCATGTCCGGGTTGGCGTAATTCACCACGATCAGGTCGTAGCCGGCCCCGATCGCCTGGACCAGCTTGGCGCTGACCTCGGGCGCGGCCATCTCGGGCGCCAGGTCGTAGGTCGCGACCTTGGGGCTTTGCGGCATGAAGCGGTCCTCGCCCGGTTCGGGGGTTTCCTTGCCGCCGTTCAGGAAGAAGGTGACATGCGGGTATTTCTCGGTCTCGGCCAGGCGGAACTGGCGCAGGCCCTTGGCGGCGACCCAGGCGCCCAGCGTGTTCACCACCTGCCGCTTGGGATAGGCCGCATCCATGTATTCGTCATGGCTGGCCGAATAGTCCACCATGCCCAGCAACGCCGCCCATTGCGGCCGCCGGCCGGTCTCGAAGGCGGAAAAGTCCGGCTGGCCGATGGCGGCGAGGATCTCGCGCGCCCGGTCGGCGCGGAAGTTCAGGCAGAAGAAGCCGTCGCCGTCCCTGGCGCCCTGATAGCCGTCGATCGCCGTGGGCTGGATGAACTCGTCGGTTTCGTCGCGGGCATAGGCCGCCGCCACCGCTTCGATGGCGTCCGGCGCGGCCAGCCCCTCGCCGCGCACCATGGCGGCATAGGCGCGCTCCACCCGCTGCCAGCGGTTGTCGCGGTCCATGGCGTAATAGCGGCCGATCACCGTGCCGATCCGCACCGAGGGCGGCAGCGCGCCGCGCAGCTCGGTCACGAATCCCGGGGCGGATTTCGGCGGCACGTCGCGGCCGTCGGTGATGGCATGGACCACCACCGGCACGCCCTTGTCGGCGATGGCGCGGGCAGCGGCGATCACATGCTGGATATGGCCGTGCACGCCGCCATCCGAGACCACGCCCATCAGATGCGCGGTGCCGCGGCTGGCCTTCAGCTTGCGGATGAACTCGGCCAGAGCGGGGTTTTCATAGAAGCTGCCATCCTCGATGGCCAGGTCGATCTGGCCCAGGTCCATGGCCACCACGCGGCCGGCGCCGATATTGGTATGGCCGACCTCGGAATTGCCCATCTGGCCCTTGGGCAGGCCGACATCCGGTCCGAAGGTCACCAGCGTCCCGTGCGGGCAGTCGCGCATCAGCCGGTCGAAATTCGGCGTGCTGGCCTGGTCGGGGGCGCTCTGCTCGGGGCGGTCCGAAATGCCCCAGCCGTCCAGGATGCACAGGACGACGGGTTTCGGATGTGTCGGCTGGGTCATGCGGCACCTCTCTCGCGGATCGGGACGCTTCTACGACCGCAGGCCGCAAGGGGCAAGTTCACCGGCGATTGTGCCGGAATCGTGAAGCCGGGCGGCGGGCAATGGTGTCACCCTGCCGTCAAGGAAGCCCGCTAAGCGGGGCGCATTCCATCACTTCTTTCTGGAGAACCGACCATGTTCACCCGTCGCGATCTGCTGGCAGCGGCCCCGGCCGCCGCCGCCCTCGTCTCGACCGCCGCCGCCGGCACGGCCGCCCTGGCGCAGGACGGCGCCACCGCCCCGGCCGGCTTCACCCCCTTCCGCTTCGGGGTGATCAGCGACCCGCAATTCGCGCCGGTCGTCCCCAATGCCACCGCCACCCGCTTCTATGGCAATTCGCTGTGGAAGCTGGACGCGGCCATCGCCGAGCTGAACCGGCACGACGACCTGGAATTCGTGGTGACGCTGGGCGACATCATCGACCGGCATTGGGAAAGCTACGGTCATATCCTGCCGGTCTATGACCGGCTGAAGCACCGCAAGCATTTCCTGCTGGGCAATCACGATTACGACTACCCGGCGGAATGGATCCCCTCGGTGATCCGCACCGTCGGGATGCCGGCGCCGTATTACGATTTCGCGGTCAAGGGCATCCGGTTCATCGTGGTGGACGGCAACGACGTCTCGACCTTCGCGCCGCCCAAGGACGATCCGCGCCGCGCCCTGGCCGAGGAGCGGCTGGCGAAGCTGAAGGAAACCGGCGCCGAGAACGCGCAAAGCTGGAACGGCTCGCTGTCGGATCAGCAATTCGCCTGGCTGGACGAGCGGCTGAAGGCGGCGCAGGCGGCCGGGGAGCGTGCCATCCTGCTGTGCCACTACCCGGTCTATCCGGCGAACGAGCACAATCTCTGGGACAGCGAGCGCATCGTCGAGCTGGTCAAGGCGCATCCGCATTGCCTGGCCTGGTTCAACGGCCACAACCATGCCGGCAATTACGGCGCCATCGGCAAGCAGCATTTCGTGAATTTCCGCGGCATGGTGGACACGCCGGACACGTCCTGCTTCGCCATCGTCTCGATCCAGCAGGACCGGATCGAGATCCAGGGCTTCGGCCGCGAGGAAAGCCGGGTGCTGGACCTGGCCTGAGGCCGCTTCAGGCCGCTTCGCGTTGCCGAAAGGCCCCGCAGGGAGAGTCCGCCGCGCCTGCGGCGGACCGGGAGGGGGGAGGGGGCGCAGCCCCGCCCGCTGCAGGGGTCAGGATGGCGCGCGGTCAGGCAGCGCCGCTTGCCTCGGCCGCGATCGCGGCCCGCGACTTGCGGCCGCGCTCGGTCGCGGATTTCAGCTGGCCGCAGGCGGCCATGATGTCCTCGCCCCGCGGCGTGCGGATCGGCGAGGCATAGCCGGCCTTGTGGACGATATCGGCAAAGGCCTCGATCCGCTCCCAGCTGGAGCGCTTGTAGGCCACGCCCGGCCATTCGTTGAACGGGATCAGGTTGATCTTGGCCGGGATGCCGCGGATCAGCCTCACCAGCCGGCGGGCGTCCTCGTCGCTGTCGTTCACGCCGTCCAGCATGACATATTCGAAGGTGATGCGTTCGCTGTTCGACAGGCGCGGATAGTCGCGCAGCGCGTTCAGCAGCGTCTCGATGTTCCACTTCTTGTTCACCGGCACCAGCTTGTCGCGCACCGCGTCGGTGGTGGCGTGGAAGCTGACCGCCAGCAGGCAGCCGATCTCCTCGGCGGTCTTGGCGATCTCGGGGACGATGCCGCTGGTCGAGAGCGTGATCCGGCGCCGCGACAGGCTGATGCCCTCGCCATCCATCACCACCTTCATGGCGTCGCGGACATTGTCGAAGTTATAGAGCGGCTCGCCCATGCCCATCAGCACCACGTTGCTGACCAGCCGGGTCTCGTCCTTGGGGGCGCCCGGCTTCGGCCATTCGCCCAGGTCGTCGCGGGCGACCATGACCTGGCCGACGATTTCCCCGGCCGTCAGGTTGCGCACCAACTTCTGCGTGCCGGTATGGCAGAAGGAACAGGTCAGCGTGCAGCCGACCTGGGAGGAGATGCAGAGCGTGCCGCGGTTCTCCTCGGGGATATAGACCGTCTCGACCTCATGCCCGCCGGCGATGCGCAGCAGGTATTTGCGGGTGCCGTCGGCGCTGATCTGGCGGGTGACGATCTCGGGCAGCGCGATCTCGAACTTCTCGGCCAGCAGGGCGCGATAGTCCTTGGCCAGGTTGGTCATCTGCGCGAAATCGCGCACCCCCCAGTGATAGAGCCATTGCCAGACCTGGCCGACGCGCATCTTCGCCTGCCGTTCCGGGGTGCCGGCCTCGACCAGCGCCTCGTGCAGCTGTTCGCGCGTCAGGCCGACCAGGTTGCGGCGCGCCGCCTCGGGCAGCTTGCGCGGGATGGTCAGCAGGTCCTGGGTGATCGGGGCGGCGGGCGTGACGGGCGACGGGGCGTTCATGGCTGGCTGGTCCGGGCGGCGAGGGGGGCAATGGGCCTATATAGGGCAAAGCGGCCCAAAAGAAAACAGGGGCCGAAGCCCCTGCCTTTGCCGAAACCGCCGGATGCGGCTTATTTGCAGGCCGACTGCGCCTTGTTGGTCGCGGCGGTGATGCCGGACAGGCTGAACGTATCCTTGGTCACGGTGCCGCGGGCCGAGCGGCCGGTGATCACCGCCGACGAGCCGCCGCGCAGCGCCGAGACCAGCTTGCTGTCGTCCGACGGAGAGCCGGTCCAGGCGCTTTCGCCTTCGGTGAACAGCTTGAAGACATTGCCGCCGATATTCACCTCGACCGCCGAATCCGGGGCGAAGGGATAGCCGCCCGAGAACGAGACCTCGCCGCCCTGGCCGGGGCGATAGGCCACGTAAAGCCGGATGTCGCCGCGCGTCACTTCCTTGGGATTGCCGCTGGAATCCAGGTTCTGGGTGGATTTCGGGGCCGAGACGGCCCAGCATTCCTTGGGGCTGTTCGCCGAGAAGACGGTCCAGTCGCCCTCGGTCCCGATGACATTCGTCGAGTCCTGGGCCAGGACCGGCGAAGACGCGGCGATCGCGATTGCAGCGGCTGCCGCTGCGGCGCGCGGCGCGGATTTCAACATGCTCTGGTCTCCTGCCATGGTCCGGTTCGTTCCGGTTTGTTGCCGATGACGGTGGTGTTTTCAACCATCTGGCTGCAAGATAATGCGAAATTGAAGGGTTGAAAAACCCCCGTTTGTGGAAAATCGCGCGATTGTCAGAGGAAAACGACCCATGACTGCGGCTAGACTCATCGAATTGTGGCGCGGCGGCCTGCACGAGAGCACGCATCTGGGTCATGTGGTGATCTGCGACACCGAGGGCGTGGTCGAGGCCTGGGGCAATCCCGGCACGGTGATCTTCCCGCGTTCGTCGTGCAAGATGATCCAGGCGCTGCCGCTGATCGAAAGCGGCGCGGCCGATGCGGCGGGGCTGGGCGACGAACAGCTGGCCCTGGCCTGCGCCAGCCATAACGGCGGGCGCATCCATACCGGCCGGGTCGAACGCTGGCTTGCCGAGCTGGGCCTCGAGGAGGAGGACCTGCGCTGCGGCGCCCATATGCCGCGCGATCCCGAGGAGCACCGGCGGCTGCTCTGCTCGGACAGCCGGCCCTGCCAGATCCACAACAATTGCTCGGGCAAGCATGCCGGTTTCCTGACGCTGAAACGGCACATGAAGGCCGGACCGGAATATGTCGAGATCGACCACCCAGTGCAGCGCGCCGTGCGCCGCGCCTTCGAGGAGGTGACGGGCGAGACCGCCGCCGGCTGGGGCATCGACGGCTGCTCAGCCCCGAATTTCGCCTGCACGGTCGAGGGGCTGGCCCGGGCCATGGCCTCGTTCGCGCAGCCGGGGCTGGGCCGGCGCGGCGCGGCGCAGCGCCGGCTGGTCGAGGCGATGATCGCCCATCCCGAGCTGGTCGCCGGCGAGGGCCGGGCCTGCACCGAGCTGATGCGGGCCATGAAGGGCCGCGCCGCCGTCAAGACCGGGGCCGAGGCGGTCTTCGTCGGCATCGTCCCCGGCCGGGGCCTGGGCATCGCGCTGAAGATCGCCGATGGCGGCACCCGCGGCGCCGAGGCGGCGATCGCGGCGCTGATGGTGCATCTGGGGCTGCTGGAGGACAGCGACCCGGTGGTGCAGAAATACCTGACCGGGCCGATCCGCAACTGGCGCGGCTTCGAGACCGGCGAGATGCGCCGCGCCCGCGGCTTTCCCGGCTGACCGGAGGCCGGTCCGGCCGGGATCAGAGCAGCTGCCAGATCAGCCGCAGCGCCAGGGCGGTCGAGGTGACGACCAGCAGCGGCTTGATCACCCTGGCGCCGATCCGCATCGCCAGCCGCGCGCCCAGCATGGCGCCGGCGATCTGCGCCACCGCCATGGCGGCGCCGAGCAGCCAGAGCGGCTTGCCCACTGCGGCGAAGGCGACCAGCCCGCCCAGGTTCGAGGCGAAGTTCAGCAGCTTGGTATGCGCGGTGGCCTTGAGGATGCCGTAGCCCGCCAGCATGACGAAGCCCAGCATGAAGAACGAGCCGGTGCCGGGTCCGACCAGCCCGTCATAGAAGGCGACGACGGGCACCACGCTGGCGGTGAAGGCCAGGGGGGTGATGCGGCGCATGCGGTCGGTATCGTCCAGTCCCGGCTTCAGCGCGAAGAACACCGCGATGCCGATCAGCACCAGCGGCAGCCCGTAGCGCAGCGCCTGCGTCGGGATCCAGCTGACCAGCGCCGCGCCGCAAAGCCCGGCGACGAAGGCCACCGCCGCCTCGGGCAGTTGCAGGCGCGGATCGACCAGCCCGCGGCGGGCATAGGAGATCGCCGCCGTCGCCGCGCCGAAGACGCCCTGCACCTTGTTGGTGGCCAGGGCCTGCGCCGGCGGCAGCCCGGCCAGCAGCAGCGCCGGCACGGTGATGAGCCCGCCGCCGCCGGCGATGGCATCGACGAATCCGGCCGCGAAGGCGGCGCCCACCAGCATCAGCACGAGATCGAGGGAGAGATCGAACATGGGCTCTCCTTTGCGGCGGCGCGGCGGGATTGTAAAGCCGCCCCCGGCGGGCCGGCCGCGGGCGTGCTGGTCGGGCGGATGCGGTCGCGGGCGCGCCTGCGGGGCGGCGTCGGTGCCGGCGGCGCGGTTGCGGAGGGTATTTGGGAAACGGTGAAACCGTTCAGGCGCGGGGATGGGCGGCGCGATAGGTTTCCAGCAACCGGGCGTCGTCCACCCCGGTATAGACCTGGGTCGTGGACAGGCTCGCATGGCCCAGCAGTTCCTGGATGGTGCGCAGGTCTCCGCCCGCCGCCAGCAGATGCGTGGCGAAGGAATGGCGCAGCGCATGCGGCGTGGCGGTCGGCGGCAGGCCCATGACCTGCCGAAGCTGGCGCATGGCGGCCGAGATCAGCGCCGGGTTCAGCCGGCCGCCACGCGCGCCGCGAAACAGCGCCGCCGCCGGTTCCAGCGGGTAGGGGCAGAGGCGCAGGTATTCGGCGATCGCCTGGCGCGCCACGGGCAGCACCGGCACCTGGCGTTCCTTGCCGCCCTTGCCGCGGATGGTCAGAGCCTCGCGGAAGGGCCAGTCGGCGCCGTCGAGCCCCAGCGCCTCGGAGATGCGCAGCCCGCAGCCATAGAGCAGCGTCAGCACCGCCGTGTCGCGGGCGGCGATCCAGGCCTCGGGATGGGCGGCGCCGGCGATCTCCAGCAGCGCCTCGGCCTGGTCCGGGGCCAGCGGCCGGGGCAGCGAGCGGGTGAATTTCGGGCTGCGCGAGGCCAGCGCCCTGGAGGCGTCGAAGCCGTGCCGGTCCGACATCCAGCGGATGAAGCTGCGCGTCGCCGACAGCCTGCGCGCCAGCGAGCGGGCCGAAAGCCCGCGCCCGCGTTCGGCGGCGGCAAAGGCGCGCATGTCGGATTGCGTCAGCTGGCCCAGCGTCGCCGGCAGGGCGGGTGTGCCGTGATAGCCGCCGAGGAAGGCCAGGAAGGCCAGCAGGTCGGCCTGATAGGCGCGGATGGTATGGTCGGAACGGTCGCGGGTCGCGCGCTCGCTGGCGAGCCAGCGCGCGAGATTGTCGGCCATGGCCGGGGCCAGCGCCAAAGGCTCGGCCCCGCCGGTCATTTCCTGAGCCAGGAGATCAGCACCAGCCGGAAAGCCTGGCCGAAGAAGCGCAGAAGATCGGTGCCCTGCGCCGGGTTGAAGCGCCCGAGATCGGCCGAGCCCATCAGCAGCAGCGCCGGCAAGCGGCCGGGGCCGAGGTCGATGGGCAGCAGCACTTCGGAGCGGATCGGGGCGCGGGCCTCGCCATGGACGGGCAGGGTCTCGCGCGCCACGCGGCGCAGCACGATGTCGTCGCCGCGCGGCATCCGCCGCCCGCCCGAGATCAGCCGTGCCACCGTGCCGGCGGGGGCGATGACCAGCGGGCCGCTGGCCTCGGGCGCCGGGATCTCGCCGCCCGATTCCATCACCAGCCGCAGGGTCTCCACCCGCAGGATCGGCGCCACGGCGATATCGAGGTTTTCCAGGAATTCCTCGAAATCGGTCGGCTCCAGCAGCGACAGCACGGCGCGGTGGATGGTGTTCATCCCCGACTGGTTGTCATAGGCGGCCGAGATCACCGATTCATGCGCCGCCTCGAGCCGGTCGAGCCGCGATTCCAGCGCCTGCATGGCGCGGCCGCGGATGTCGATGACGTTCTCGCCCACCTCGGCCTCGCGCGCGCCGATCAGCGCGCGCATCAGGTCGCGGTCGGAGAGGATCAGCTCGGGCTGCGCCAGCAGCCGGGCGCGCAGATCCTCGGTCAGTTCGGCCGCGGTCTGCTCGGTCATCAGACGATCTTCTGCCCGGTCTTGGCCCAGTCGGCGTTGAACTGTTCCAGGCCCTTGTCGGTCAGCACGTGATTCGCCATCGCCTTGATGACGGCGGGCGGGGCGGTGATGACATCGGCGCCGATGCGGGCGGCGTCGGTGATGTGGTTCACCGAGCGGATCGAGGCCGCGAGGATTTCGGTCTGGAAGTCGTAATTGTCGTAGATCTCGCGGATCTGGGCGATCAGCTCCATGCCGTCGAAATTGATGTCGTCGAGCCGGCCGATGAAGGGGCTGATGAAGCTGGCGCCGGCCTTGGCGGCCAGGATCGCCTGCGCGGCGCTGAAGCACAGCGTCACGTTGACCTTGTGGCCTTGCGACGACAGCGCCTTGCAGGCTTTCAGCCCGTCCCAGGTCAGCGGCACCTTGACGGTGATGTTCGGGGCGATCTTCACCAGGTGCTCGCCCTCGCGGATCATGTCCTCGGCCTTGGCGGCCACGACCTCGGCGCTGACCGGACCTTCGACGATGTCGCAGATCTCCTTGGTGACCTCCAGGATGTCGCGGCCCGATTTCAGGATCAGCGACGGGTTGGTGGTGACGCCGTCCACCATGCCAAGGTCGTTCAGCTCGCGGATGGCGGCGACGTCGGCGGTATCGACAAAGAATTTCATCGGAGGAAGCCCTTCTTGCGGTTTTGCCGTGGGTTTAGCGCATAACAGCCGGCGCGTGAAGTCCGGCCTGCGCGGCTTGCGGGGCGTGGCGCCGCCATGCCACTATTCCGACCGCATGCAAACGGAGAACGTTTTGGAAGCCTTGCAGCCCGATCTCGTCGCCCTGTTGCCGGCCCTGGCCGCCGGCCCGTTCCTGATCGGCAACTGGCCGCTGTTCCTGCTGATCGGCCTGGCCGCGATGCCGGCCTGAGATGGTCCCGCCGCTGTTCTATCCCCATGGCGCGCGCATCGCGGTGCTGACGCAGGAGGTGGTCGGCGTGCTCGACTATCTTGCGCCCGAGGGCGGCGTGCGGCTGGGCCAGCTGGTTGTGGTGCCGCTGGGCCCGCGCCGGGTGATGGGCGCGGTCTGGGGGCCGGGGGTCGGCGATTTCGACGCGGCGAAGCTGCGGCCGGTGGCGCGGCTGATCGACGCGCCGCCGCTGGCGCCGGGGATGATCGAATTCCTGATGCGCATGGGCGAATACACCCTGACGCCGCTGCCCTCGCTGCTGCGCATGGCGACGCGGGCGCCGGACCTGGACCAGCCGCCCTCGGCCCGGCGCATCATGCATCGCGCCGGGCCGGAGCCGGCGCGCATGACCGATGCCCGCGCCGCCGTCTTGCGGGTGATCGAGGATCACGGCGGCGCCGGCTTCGCGCCGGCGGAGCTGGCGCAGCTGGCCGGGGTCAGCCCGGGCGTGGTGCAGGGGCTGGTCAAGGCCGGCACGCTGGCCGAGGTGCTGGCGCCGCGCGATCTGCCCTATCCGCGCCTCGATCCGAATCTGCCCGGCAAGCCGCTGGCCGAGGATCAGGCCGAGGCCGCGGAAAGCCTGCGCGATGCGCTGAAGCGCCGCGGCTATGGCACCACGCTGCTGCGCGGCGTCACCGGCTCGGGCAAGACCGAGGTCTATCTGGAAGCCGTCGCCGAATGCCTGCGGCAGGGCCGGCAGGCGCTGGTGCTGTTGCCCGAGATCGCGCTGTCGGCCGAATTCCTCGACCGGGTCGAGGCGCGCTTCGGCGCCCGGCCCGGCGAATGGCATTCGGGCATCACCCGCAGCGAAAGGCGGCGGCTCTGGACCATGGCGGCGACGCATAGCGTCGGCATGGTGGTCGGCGCCCGCTCGGCCTTGTTCCTGCCCTTTGCCGATCTGGGCCTGATCGTCGTCGATGAGGAGCACGATTCCAGCTACAAGCAGGAGGATGCGGTCTATTACAGCGCCCGCGACATGGCGGTGCTGCGCGCCAGCGTCGAAGCCGCGCAGGTGGTGCTGGCCTCGGCCACGCCCTCGGTCGAAAGCTGGGTGAATGCGGCGTCGGGGAAATACCGCCGCCTCGACCTGCGCGCCCGCTATGGCACGGCGGACCTGCCCGAGATGGGCACCATCGACCTGCGCCGGCAGGAGATGGAGAAGGGCCGCTGGATCAGCCCGCGCCTTGCCGCCGAAATCGCGCTGCGCAAGGAGCGCGGCGAGCAGTCGCTGCTGTTTTTGAACCGGCGCGGCTATGCGCCGATCACCGCCTGCCGCGCCTGCGGCCAGCAGATCGGCTGCGACCAGTGCGACGCCCGCATGGTCGAGCATCGTTTCCAGAACCGCCTGGTCTGCCACCAATGCGGCGCGACCAGGCCGATCCCGACCGCCTGCCCGTCCTGCGGCGTCGAGGGCAAGATGACCGCCATCGGCCCCGGCGTCGAGCGGCTGGCCGAGGAGGTGGCCGAGCGTTTCCCCGAGGCGAAGGCGACGGTGCTGTCCTCGGACCTGTTCCATTCCGCCCGGGCGCTGAAGGAGGCGATCGCCGAGATCGGCGCCGGCGCAACCGACATCATCATCGGCACGCAGATCGTCGCCAAGGGCCACAACTTCCCGCGCCTGACGCTGGTGGGGGTGATCGACGCCGACCTGGGTTTGCAGGGCGCCGACCTGCGCGCGGCCGAGCGCAGCTTCCAGTTGATGCGGCAGGTCGCCGGCCGGGCCGGGCGCGAAGGCGGCGATGCGCGCGGGCTGGCGCTTCTGCAGACCTATCAGCCCGAGCATCCGGTGATCCGCGCCATCCTCTCGGGCGAGGACGAGGCGTTCTGGGATGCCGAGGCGGCGGCGCGGCAGGCGGCGGGGATGCCGCCCTTTGGCCGGCTGGCGGGGATCATCCTGTCGCATCCCGACCAGCCGGTGGTCGAGGATTACGCCCGCGAGCTGGCTCGCCGGGCCGAGCCGCTGCGCAGCATCGGCGCCGAGCTGTTCGGCCCGGCCCCGGCGCCCATCGCCCGCATCCGCGCCCGTTTCCGGGTGCGGATGCTGGTCCGCGCGCCGCGCCAGGCGCCGGTGCAGGGCGCCATCGCGCAATGGCTGGCAGCCGCGCCGAAAGCCCCCGCCAACCTGCGGCTGGCGGTGGACATCGACCCGCAAAATTTCCTCTAGCGCCGGCGCTCGACCAGTTTCGAGACCAGCGGCGACAGGGTGATGACGATGATCATGCGCAGCAGATGGTGGCTGACCACATAGGCCAGATCCGCCCCGGCGATGATGGCGATCACCACCATCTCGGCCTGCCCGCCCGGCAGATAGGCCAGGAAGGCATCCAGCGTCGGCGCCAGCCCCAGATGGGTGATCAGTTCGATGAAGGCCAGGCTGATCAGGGCCAGGAACATCGCATAGACCAGCCCCGCGGTCACGTCGATGCGCAGCTCGCGGCCGGTGATGCCGACATATTTCACCCCGACCGCGACGCCGATGAAGAATTGCGCGGCCTGGATGATCTCGGCCGGCGGGCGGTGCTGGATCAGTCCCGACAGCGACAGTCCCGCCGCCAGCACCATCGGCCCCAGGATCGAGGCGCCGAACAGGCCCAGCCGCTCGGCCAGCTTCCAGCCGACAAGCCCGGCGGCGACCATCAGCCCGATCTCGATGGGGTCGGTGCCGCGGATCGGCGCGCCCGGCGGCTGCGACAGGTCCACGCCCCAGAAGCTTTGCATGATCAGCGGCGCCACGGTGACGATGACCAGCACGCGGGTGGCATGGATCAGCGACAGGGCGCGCACGTCGCCGCCCGCCTCCTCGCCGAAGACCAGCATGTCCTGCAGGCCGCCCGGCATGGCCGCATACCAGGCGGTCGGGTGGTCGAAGCCGAAGACCCGCCGGAACAGCGGATAGCCGACCAGGGCGATGGCGCCGATGAAGACCGGCACCAGCACCAGCGAGGCGGCGATCTCGGGCAGTTCGCCCAGCACCTGTGGGGTGATCGAGGCGCCGACGGCCACGCCCAGGAAGGTGCGCATGAAGATGCCGAAGCCGCCCGCCCCGGCCAGCGGCGCCCCGGCCAGCGCCGCGATCAGGCAGGCCAGCATCGGGCCCAGCAGCAGGGGCAGCGGCAGGCGCAGTGCCAGAAACAGGGCCCCGCCGACGGCGGCCAGCGCAAAGGTCAGGATGCGTCTTCTGGTCAGGGTCAGGGTCATGGTCGTGTCCAACGCGCCGGTCCGGTCGCGGCGATGCCGCCGCCCAAGGCCGGCTTTTGGGCCGCGCGATAGGCCAGCCGCGCCGGAAGGTCCAGCCCGGCGCCGTGCGCGGGACCAAGGCGCGGCCGGCAGGCGGGCAGGGCGGTCACAGCTCGCAGCGGTCCAGGAACCCCTCCAGCAGGCCGGCAAGGCGGGTCGCCCACAATTCCTGCCCGGCGGCGTCGGCGATCAGGTCGTTCCTGACCTCGATCAGCACGTTCGGCCGGCCCTGCGCCAGCGCATGGCGGTCGATGGAATCGCCGTCCAGATGCCCGGAATAGGGCTCGTTGTCGCCGGTGATCCAGCCCAGGTCGCGGCATTCGCGCACCAGCGCCTTGCCCAGCCGCTCGTCGCGATGCGAATAAAGCACCCCCACCGCCCAGGGCCGCCGCGGCCGGCCGCGCAGCTGCCGGGTGAAGCTGTGGATGGCGCAGATCGCCCGGTCCGGCCGCGCCGAGGCCAGCGTCTCATAGGCGGCGTGATAGGGATGATAAAGCCGGTCGAGCCGCCTTTGCCGCTCGGCCGGGCCGGCATGGCGATTCGCCGGAATGACGGTGCCGTCATAGATCCGCATCAGCAGCGTCGGGTCGTCCTCGCCCCGGTTCGGGTCGATCACCAGACGCGAGAAATCCGACAGGATCGCCGGTGCGCCCAGCCGCCCGGCCAGCCGCCGCGCCAGCCCGGCGGCGCCGACGTCATAGGCGATGTGCCGCGCCATATCCGCGGGCGCGATGCCCAGATCGCCGCCGTTGATCCAGTCCGGCACCCGGTTGCTGGCATGGTCGCAGGTGATCAGCCAGCGCGAGGGGCGGTCCGCCCCGATGGTCCTGAAAGCCTCTGCCGTCATGGTTCTTTCGCCTCGCATGGGGCAATCTTTAGTGCAAGCCATGCGCAAGGCGCCAGTTGCCGCGTGCCGGCGAATGGGGCTATAGAACAGCCGGTAGCGCAAACAACAGGCGGGAGAACGGGATGAGACGGCATCGCAAGGTCAAGATCGTGGCAACGCTCGGGCCGGCATCCAGCGATTTCGCCACCATCCGCGCGCTTTTCGAGGCCGGCGCGGACGTGTTCCGCCTGAACATGAGCCATGGCACGCACGAGGAACAGCGCGCCCGCTACGACATCATCCGCAAGGTCGAGGCCGAATCGGGTCGGCCCATCGCCGTGCTGGCCGACCTGCAGGGCCCGAAGCTGCGCGTCGGCGCCTTCGCCGAGGGGCCGCATGACCTGCGGGACGGGCAGGCCTTCCGCTTCGACCTCGATCCGACGCCCGGCACCGCCAGCCGCGTGCAGCTGCCACATCCCGAGATCTTCGCGGCGCTGGAACCCGGCGCCGAGCTGCTGGTCAACGACGGCAAGATCCGCCTGCGGGTCGAGGCCTGCGGCCCCGATTTCGCCGATTGCACGGTGACGGCGGGCGGGCCGATCTCGAACCGCAAGGGCGTGAACGTGCCCGACGTGGTGCTGCCGCTGGCGGCGCTGTCGGACAAGGACCGCGACGACCTGGAATTCGCCTGCGGGCTGGGGGTGGACTGGCTGGCCCTGTCCTTCGTCCAGCGCCCCGAGGACGTGATCGAGGCGCGCGAGCTGGCCAAGGGCCGCGCCGCCATCCTGTCCAAGATCGAGAAACCCGCCGCCGTGCGGGCCTTTCCCGAGATCCTCAAGGTCTCGGACGGGATCATGGTGGCGCGCGGCGACCTGGGGGTCGAGCTGCCGGTGCATTCGGTGCCGCCGATCCAGAAGCGGCTGGTGCGCGCCTGCCGCGCGGCGGCCAAGCCGGTGATCGTCGCGACCCAGATGCTGGAATCGATGATCGAAAGCCCGATGCCGACCCGGGCCGAGGTCTCGGACGTGGCGACCGCGATCTACGAGGGCACCGACGCCATCATGCTTTCGGCCGAAAGCGCCGCCGGCGCCTATCCGGTCGAGGCGGTGGCGACCATGGACAACGTGGCGCGTTCCGTCGAAAGCGACCCGACCTATCGCGAGATCATCGAAAGCTCGCGCCAGGCCAAGCGCCAGACCGTGGCCGACGGCATCGTCGCCGCGGCGCGCGAGATCGCCGAGACCACCGACATCTCCGCCATCTGCGCCTTCACCCAGTCCGGCACCACCGCCAGCCTGGTGGCGCGCGAGCGGCCGCGGGTGCCGATCGTCGCCATGTCCTCGGAACAGGGCACGCTGCGCCGGCTGTGCCTGACCTGGGGGACGCATTGCGTGAAGACCCCGTCGCTGGAACGCTTCAAGCAGGCGGTGGTGAACGCGGCCAAGGCGGCGCGGGATTTCGGCTTCGCCGACGAATCGAACCAGATCGTGGTCATGGCCGGCGTGCCCTTCAACGTGCCGGGCACCACCAACATCCTGCGCATCGCCCCCTGCGACGAGCGCTTGATCTATCGCACCGATCCGGAATAAGCCCGCGGCGACAGATCCGTAACGGAAAGGTGATCCGATGATCGACATCCTGCTGCTGGCCGGCGTGGCGCTTTGCGCGCTTTCGGTGCTGACGGCCATCGTCTCGGTGGTCCGCACCCGGGCGCCGCGCGGCGCGGCCATCCTGCTGGTGCTGGGCCTGGTGCTGGCCTTTGCCGGTTCCTGGCTGGATCAGCGTCCCTTCGGCGTCGCGGCGCTGAAGGAAAGCTGGCAGCGCCTGCTGCGCGGCGAGGTCTCGCTGGGCAGCGACCCGGTGACCGCCCCGGCCCCGACCTCGGCCCCGACCCCGGCCGCCGAGCCGACGCCGGCCGCCGCGACGCCCGAAGCCCCGGCGACCCCGGCGACCGAGGCGCCGGGCGCCGAGCCGCCGGACCCGGCGGATGCCATCCCCTCCGAGGCGACCGGGACCGATGCCGCCGGGACCGAAGCCGGGACCGAAGCCGGTACCGCGCCCGTCGAAACCGAAGCCGGCACCGAAGCCCCCGGCCCCGAGGCCGAGAAGCCGATCCAGGGCAATGCCGACGGCGCCTCCGCCGAGCCCGCGGCCCCGGTGGCCGAGAACCCGACCGGCGCGCAGCCCAGCCAATAGGACTTGCCAAGCCCCGCGTGCCCGTCTATAGGGCACGCTTCCACCCGCGCGGCCGGCCGACATGGCATTGCCGAGTCGCGCGTTCACTCTGACCGCAAGGAGAGTAAAAATGCCGAAGATGAAGACAAAAGCGGCCGCCAAGAAGCGGTTCTCGATGACGGCTTCGGGCAAGGTCAAGGCCGGCCCGGCCGGCAAGCGCCACGGCATGATCAAGCGCTCGACGAAATTCATCCGCGACGTGACCGGGACCATGATCCTGTCCGACGCGGACGCGAAGATCGTCAAGAAATACATGCCCTACAACCGCTAAGGAGAACCGGACATGGCACGAGTCAAATCGGGTAAGATCACCCACGCCCGCCACAAGAAGGTTCTTGACGCGGCGAAAGGCTATTACGGCAACCGTTCGCGCAACTTCCGCACCGCGACCCAGGCCGTCGACAAGGCCAACCAATACGCCACCCGCGACCGCAAGACGCGCAAGCGCAACTTCCGCGCGCTGTGGATCCAGCGCATCAACGCCGCCGTGCGCGCGGTGGATGCCGAGATGACCTATTCGCGCTTCATCGCCGCGCTGGCGAAAGCCGGGATCGAGGTGGACCGCAAGGTCCTGGCCGACCTGGCCGTGCACGAGCCCGAGGCCTTTGCCGCCGTGGTCGCGCAGGCGAAAGCCGCCGCCTGATTTCCGGGCAAAGGCTGAAACGGACCAGACCCGCGTCGCGAGGCGCGGGTTTTTTCGTGGCCGGCCCCTCGGGCAACGGGTTTGCCCGGCGGCGCTGCCCGGGGGCTCCGCCCCGGTCGTCGCTGAAAAAGGTCCGCCGGACCTTTTTCGCTCCTCGCCCCCCGGGGTATTTGGGAAACGGTGAACAGGGCGGGGCGGGCGGGAACCGCGGCCGCGGCTGGCGGGTTCTGCCGCCGATGACCCTGGACCCGCCGCCCGACCGTTATCCCGCCCGCGTGCCCCTGCATCGCCAGCCGATGGGGGTGATCGCCAGCGCCATGACCGCGCGGCGCAACGTGCTGGAGCTGATCCCCGAGATCGCCATCCGCCAGCCCATGGTCTCGGGCAAGACCGGCAAGCGCTGGCACATGGTCCTGGACCCCGAGGCGCTGCGCCGGGTGCTCAAGGACCGGGTCGAGGACTATCCGAAATCGCTGGTCACCCGGCTGATCCTGCAGCCCGCCATCGGCAATTCCATGTTCGTGGCCGAGGGCGCGCATTGGCGCTGGCAGCGCCTGGCCGCCGCGCCGGCCTTCGCCCAGCGCCATGTCGAGGCGCTGGCCCCGGTGATGACCGCCGCCGCCGAGGCCAGCGCCCGGCGCCTGGCGGCGGCGCAGGGCCCGGTCGATGTCTTTGCCGAGACCGTGGCCGCGACCTTCGAGGTGATCTCGGACGTGACCTTTTCCGGCGACGAGGGTTTCGACCGCGATGCGGTGCATCAGGCCATCGACGCCTATATCGCCGGCGCCGCCCGCATCTCGGTCCTGGACATCCTGGGCCTGCCGGGCTGGATACCGCGGCCGGGGCGGCTGGTTTCCGGCGGCGACCTGCGGCGGATGAAGCGCGTCGCCGACGCGGCGATCCGCGCCCGGGCGCGCTCGGGCCCGCGCCCGGTTCCGGATCTTCTGGACCTGCTGCGCGCCGGCGAGGACCCCGAGACGCATCGCCGCATGTCCCCGGCCGAGCTGCGCGACAACCTGCTGACCTTCATCGTCGCCGGGCACGAGACCACGGCGCTGACGCTGGCCTGGGCGCTTTACCTGCTGGCCTTCGACCCCGAGGTGCAGGACCGCGCCGCGACCGAGGCCAGGTCCGCGCTGGCCGGCCGCGCCGCCACCGCCGCCGACCTGCCGCGCCTGGCCTATATCCGCCAGGTGGTCGAGGAGGCGCTGCGGCTTTATCCGCCCGCCGCCTTCCTGTCGCGCACCGCCCGCATCCACGACAGCCTGGGCGGGCGCGAGGTGCGGCCGGGCGACACCATCATGCTGCCGATCTATGCGCTGCACCGCCACCGGCTGCTCTGGGACGATCCCGACCGCTTCGACCCCGGGCGTTTCGCCGCCGGCGTGACCCGCGACCGCTTCGCCTTCCTGCCCTTCGGGGCCGGGCCACGGATCTGCATCGGCGCCAGTTTCGCGATGCAAGAGGCGGTGATCATCCTTGCCACGCTGGTCGCGCGCTTCCGCTTTGCCCTGACCGCGCGCCAGCCGCAGCCGCGCATGATCCTGACCCTGCGCCCGCATGGCGGGGTCTGGCTGCAGGTCGCGCCGCGGCAGGCGGGTTGCGATGCTCACGCATCCGTTACACAATCCCCCGGCGAACGGGGGACACCATGACCGGCATCATCGACTTCCTGAACACGATCTTCTGGGGCTATGTCCTGATCTATGGCCTGCTGGCGGTGGGGATCTTCTTCACCATCCGGCTGGGCTTCCTCCAGATCCGGCATTTCGGCGAGATGTTCCGCTGCGTGCTGGGGTCGGGTGCGACCGACAAGGACGGCATCTCGCCCTTCCAGGCGCTGACCGTCAGCCTGGCCAGCCGGGTCGGCACCGGCAATATCGCCGGGGTGGCGGTGGCGATCACGCTGGGCGGGCCGGGCGCGGTGTTCTGGATGTGGATGGTGGCGCTGGTCGGCATGGCCACCGCCTATGCCGAATCGACCCTGGCCCAGCTTTACAAGGAGCACGGGCCGAACGGCATGTATCGCGGCGGCCCGGCCTTCTATATCAAGAAGGCGCTGGGGCAGGGCTGGCTGGCGGTGATCTTCGCCGTGGCGCTGATCATCGCCTTCGGGCTGATCTTCAACGCCGTGCAGGCCAATTCCATCGCCGAGGCGGTCCAGGGCGCCTTCGGCATCGACAAATCCGTGGTCGGCATCGCCGTCGCGGCGCTGACCGGGATCATCATCTTCGGCGGCATCCCGCAGATCGCCCGGGTGGCGGAATATGTCGTGCCCTTCATGGCCGGCGCCTATCTGCTGGCGGCGGCCTGGGTGCTGGTCGCCAATGTCGCCCTGGTGCCGGGGGTGATCGGCCAGATCATCGGCTCGGCCTTCGGCCTGCAGGAGGCGGCGGGCGGCGCCGCCGGCGGCATCGCCGCCGCCATGCTGAACGGCGTCAAGCGCGGGCTGTTCTCGAACGAGGCCGGCATGGGCTCGGCCCCGAACATCGCCGCCGTCGCCGTGCCCGAGCCGCATCACCCCTCCAGCCAGGGCTTCGTGCAGGCGCTGGGGGTGTTCATCGACACCATCCTGGTCTGCACCGCCACCGCGATCATGATCCTGCTGTCGGGCGCCCTGCCTTCGGCCGAGCTGACCGGCGTCGCCCTGACCCAGGCGGCGCTGGGCGAGCATTTCGGCAGCTTCGGGCATTATTTCGTCGCCGTCGCCATCTTCTTCTTCGCCTTCACCTCGATCATCGGCAATTATGCTTATGCCGAGAACGCCATCGTCTTCCTGGGCCATGGCAGCCCGGTGCCGGTGCTTGCGCTGCGCGTCGCGGTCATGGCCATGGTGATCTGGGGGGCGATCCAGACCGTGCAGACCGTCTTCGACTTTGCCGATGCCTCGATGGGGCTGATGGCGACGATCAACCTGATCGCCATCGTGGCGCTTTCCGGCACCATCGCCTATGTGACGCGGGACTATCTGCGCCAGCGCGCCGAGGGGCTGACCCCGACCTTCCGCCTGGCCGACCATCCCGCGGTGGCGCCCGGCGCCAGCGCCTCGATCTGGAAATAGGACATGATCACCATCTATCACAAGCCGACCTGCTCGACCTCGCGCAATGTGCTGCAGATGATCCGCGATGCCGGGCACGAGCCCGAGATCGTCGATTACGCCCGCGACGGCTGGACCCGCGGCCAGCTTCTGGGCCTGTTCGCCGCCGCCGACGTGACCCCGCGCCAGGCCCTGCGCGTCAAGGGCACCGATGCCGAGGCGCGCGGCCTGCCGGATGCCAGCGACGAGGACATCCTGGCCGCCATGGTCGAAAACCCGCTGCTGGTCGAGCGGCCCTTCGTCTGCGGCCCCGGCGGCGTGCGCCTGTGCCGCCCGGCCGAGCGGGTGGCCGAGACCTTCGCCCGCTAAGCCCTCCCCCGGGCTTTTCCCTGCGGCCTGCGCGTGCTAATCGGCCCGCGAACCGCAAGGAAACCTGCCCATGTCCGACCAGTCCGACCTGACCGCCCTTCGCCAGTCCTATCTCGACCGCATCGCGACCGCCGCCGACGGCGAGGCGCTGGAACAGGTGCGGCTTGCCGCCCTGGGCAAGAAGGGCGAGATCAGCGGCATGATGAAGGAACTGGGCCGGATGACGCCCGAGCAGCGCCAGACCACCGGCGCGGCGCTCAACCGCCTCAAGGACGAGATCGACGCCGCCCTGCGCGCCCGCAAGCAGGGGCTCGAGGACGCGGCGCTGGACGCGCGGCTGAAGCAGGAATGGCTGGACGTGACCCTGCCCGGCCGGGCGCGGCCGCAGGGCAGCATCCACCCGATCAGCCAGGTGACCGAGGAAGTCACCGCCATCTTCGCCGACATGGGCTTCCGCGTCGCCGAGGGGCCGCAGATCGAAAGCGACTGGTTCAATTTCGACGCGCTGAACATCCCGCCCGAGCATCCCGCCCGGCAGGAGCACGACACCTTCTTCATGGCCCGCGCGGCGGACGACCCGCGCCCGCCGCATGTGCTGCGCACCCATACCTCGCCGGTGCAGATCCGCGCCATGCAGGCGACGGGCGCACCGATCCGGGTGATCTGCCCGGGCCGGGTCTATCGCATGGACATGGACCAGACCCATACGCCGATGTTCCACCAGGTCGAGGGGCTGGCGCTGGGCAAGGGCATCTCGATGGCGAACCTGAAATGGACGCTCGAGGAGTTCTGCCGCGCCTTCTTCGAGGTGGACGAGGTCGAGCTGCGCTTCCGCGCCAGCCATTTCCCCTTCACCGAGCCCTCGGCCGAGGTCGATATCCGCTGCTCGTGGGAGGGCGGCAAGCTGACCATCGGCCAGGGCGAAAGCTGGCTCGAGATCCTCGGCTCGGGCATGGTGCATCCCAAGGTGCTGGCGGCGGGCGGCATCGACCCGGAGCAGTGGCAGGGCTTCGCCTTCGGCATGGGCATCGACCGCATCGCCATGCTGAAATACGGCATCCCCGATCTGCGGGCGTTCTTCGAAAGCGACCTGCGCTGGCTGCGGCATTACGGCTTTGCTGCGGGCGATGTGCCCAGCGTGGCGGGCGGGCTGTCGCGATAGGCTGCGGAGAATTCTTCAAGTTTGAGGCGTTAACTTGAACGGTTGGCGCCTCCGTGCTGCGATCAGCGAACCTTGACTGGTTCGCAGGTGCATCATGAAACGGCGCGGCAGCATCATCCCCGCCCTGGCAGTTTTCTCGCTGCTCTCAGCTTCGCAGGCCCTTGCCTGGCAATTCGAGAATATCACCGGGTCCGGTGCCGGTACGATCAAGGCTTGCGCCGCGACCCATGAATTCCGCAATGCCTGGATCACCTTGCGGGTCTATGGTGACGAGCTGGACATCGTTTATCATCACGAGGACTTCGCCTTTCCCTGGGGCCAGTTGCTGGGTCCGGTCCTGATCAATGTCGATGGCGTTGCGTTTCTCGGTGTGGCGGGGTCGAACAGCCGGCGGGCCGACGATCTCCTTCCCACCGCATCGACCATGATGATCTCGCCCAAACCCGAGGAATATGGCGCCTTGTTCAGCAGCATGAAAAACGGCCGCGAAATGCGCGTCATCTTTCCCAACGGCGATGTCTATCCGGTGCCGTTGCAAGGAAGCGCCAAGGCGCTGCAGATGGTTTCCGAATGCTGGCGCATCAAGGAGACGGGTCCGAACGGCCGCAACCCTTTCGCAACGCCGGCGCCGAGCAATCCTTTCGAACGACCGGCCGAGCAGCCCGCCAGCAATCCGTTCGAGCAGCCCGCCTGACAGCGCGTCCCAACCCGCTCGGCCGTCGGCACGACGGACTTTCCCGCCCGCCCACCAGGCGGGGCTTTGCCCCGTCTCGGGCGGGCGCTGCCCTTGATCCGGCAGCGGCACGGTCGCGCCGGGCGGTCGCAGCAGGCACCATCGCCCGACGCAACGCCGGCCCCGCGTCCCGAAAAGCCCGGTCGTTGTCCCGGTCCGGGCGGGTCACATGCCGGGCATGTCGCGCCGCATCCGGCCCATGCGCGACAGGGAAGCCTTCCGGCGGCGATGCGCCCGCCGATCCGCGGCAGCGGCAGGCCGTTGCCGTGCCGGTCACCACCACCGCCACGCCGCATAAACCCACAGCCCCATCGTCACCGTGGCGCCGCCCATCACCAGCACCCAGGGCTCGCCCGCGATCAGGCTCATCGCCAGCAGCACGCCCCACAGCGCCACGATCATCAGCCGCCCCTGCGGCGATTCGCGCGCCAGGTGCCACAGCCACTGCGCCGTCCCGCAGATCGCCGCCACGCCCAGCACAACCAGAACCGTCTTCACTGCGCCCTCCGTTCCGCCTTGCCTGCAACCTGCGCCGGCCGACCCCCGGCCGCAAGCCGCCGCCCAGGCCGCAGCCCACGTCCCTGTCAGATGACAGCCCCGCCGCGCGCCGCTATCTTGCGCCCGACCGCGAGTCTTCCGTCACGCCAGCAACAAAGGGCCAGCATGTCGAACCCCACCACGCTCACCGCCTATGCCACGGCCTTCATGGCCTCGATCAGCCTGTTCGGCCTCGTCGATGCCGGGCGGGTGACCGAAGGGGCGCCCGTCGCCTCGGCCATCACCCAGGCCTATCTGCTGCCGGTGCTGGGCATCGCCGCGGCGACCTTCCTGGCGGTGACGGTGATGACGCTTTCGCGCGGCTACCTGACCCGCCCGCATCGCTGGAACGACGAACGGACCGAGCGCGCCGTGCTCGAGGTCGGGCTGGCCGCCGCCTGCTATTTCGGGGTGCTGGCGCTGCTCGGCTATGTCCTGGCGCTGATGGCGCCGGGCTGGATCAGCGGCGCCGCGCCGGGGTTGGCGCGGCACTGGCCCTGGTTCCTTGCCGCGCCCTGCCTGGGCTTCGGCATCCTCGGCCACCGGCACAAGCCGGTCTGGCTGGCGGCGGCGGCGGTGTTCGTCACCCTGGGCCTGTTCACCGGCTGACGGCTCAGCGCAGGCCCGAACCCAGCCGCCGGCGCATCTCGTCCTTGTCGTCCTGGATCATGCCGGGGATCAGGAACAGGTCGACCAGCGCCCACAGGCAGACCAGCCCGACCAGCGGCCAGCCGATCAGGATCGGCGCCGTCAGCCAGCCCAGGCCCCACAGCGCCAGCATGACAAGGCCGCTGGCCCAGCGGCCCAGATACATGCGATGCGCGCCGAAGCCCCAAAGCAGGATCGCCAGCAGATAGGCGACCAGCGGCGATTTCGCGTCATTCGCGACCCTCTGTTCGATCAGCAGTTCCCGTTGCGTGTCCATTGGCTCCCATGCCCATGTTAATCTCATTCACATATAGGGCGGCGCCCGGCCCCGACAAGGTCCGCTGTCCGGCCGCCGGTGCATGGCCGGTGTACGCGCGGTGTACGCCGGTCACGCGCAAATCCCCGGCAAATGCTGGAAAACCGGCGACTGGCGGGCAGGGGCGGTGCACGACCCTACCAATCCGCCGCGCCATGCGCTAAGGGACGCCCAAACCGACGGAGCCCTCGCCCATGAAATTCACCCTCTCCTGGCTCAAGGAGCATCTCGACACGACTGCCAGCCTCGACGAGATCACCGAGGCGCTGACCGATCTCGGCCTCGAGGTCGAGGGCGTGACCGACCCGGCAGCGAAGCTGAAAAAATTCACGCTTGCCAAGGTGTTGGAAGCCATCCAGCATCCCGACGCCGACCGCCTGCGGGTCTGCCGGGTGCTGACGGACGAGGGCGAGAAGCAGATCGTCTGCGGCGCCCCCAATGCCCGCGCCGGCATCACCGTGGTGCTGGCCAAGCCCGGCGATTACGTGCCCGGCATCGACATGACCCTGGGCGTCGGCAAGATCCGCGGCGTCGAGAGCCACGGCATGATGGCCTCGGAACGCGAGCTGGAGCTTTCCGACGAACATAATGGAATCATTGAGCTTTCCTCGGGAGAGGTGGGCACGAAATTCGTGGACTGGCTGGCCGCGCACCGCCCCGAGGCGGTCGATCCGGTCATCGAGATCAAGATCACCCCGAACCGCCCCGACGCGCTGGGCGTGCATGGCGTCGCCCGCGACCTGGCGGCGCGCGGGCTGGGTCGGCTGAAGCCGGTCGCGGACGTGACCGTGCCCGGCAGCTTCGTCTCGCCGATCAAGGTGGTGATCGCGCCGGAAATGGCTGAAAAGGCGCCGTTCTTCAGCGGCCGGATGATCCGCGGCGTCAGGAACGGCCCCTCGCCGGACTGGCTGCAGAAGCGGCTGACCGCCATCGGGCTGCGGCCGATCAACACGCTGGTGGACATTACCAACCTGTTCACCTTCGACCTGAACCGGCCGCTGCATGTCTTCGATGCCGGCAAGGTCAAGGGCGACCTGGTGGTACGCGCCTCGGCCGAGGGCGAGGCGCTGCTGGCGCTGGACGGCAAGACCTATGCCTTCGCCCCCGGCACCATGATCATCGCCGACGAGACCGGCCCGGAAAGCATCGCCGGCATCATGGGCGGCGAGCATAGCGGCTGCGACGACGCAACCACCGATGTCTTCCTGGAAAGCGCCTATTGGGATCCGATCGCCATCGCCGCGGCAGGCCGGGCGTTGAAGATCAATTCGGATGCCCGCTATCGTTTCGAGCGCGGCGCCGACCCGGCCTTCACCCTGCCGGGGCTGGAACTGGCGACGCGGATGATCCTGGAACTGTGCGGCGGCGAGGCCTCCGAGGTGGTGACGGCGGGCGCGGCGCCGGATACGACCAGAAGCTACCGGCTTGAACCGGCACGGATTTCCAGCCTGGTCGGCATGGATATCCCCGAGGCCGAGCAGCGCGCCACCCTGGCGGCGCTGGGCTTCCGGCTGGAGGGCGATCAGGCTTTCGTGCCCCCGTGGCGCCCCGACGTGCAGGGCAGCGCCGATCTGGTCGAGGAGGTGGCGCGCATCGCTTCGCTGACCAGATTGCAGGGCCAGCCGCTGCCGCGGCCGCAGGCGGGCGTGCCGCAGCCGGTGCTGACGCCCTTGCAGCGCCGCGAGCAGGCGGCGCGGCGCATGGCGGCGAGCCTTGGCTATAACGAATGCGTCACCTACAGCTTCATCGACGCGCAGGCGGCGGCGCTGTTCGGCGGCGGTTCGGATGCCGTCCGCATCGAGAATCCGATCAGCAGCGAGATGACGCATATGCGCCCCGACCTGCTGCCCGGCCTGCTGGCGGCGGCGGCGCGCAACCAGGCGCGCGGCTTCATGGATCTGGCGCTGTTCGAATGCGGCCCGGTCTTCCATGGCGGCGAGCCGGGCGAGCAGGACCTGCATCTGTCCGGCATCCTGGTCGGCGCCACCGCGCCGCGCGATCCCTATGGTTCGCGGCGCAAGGTGGATATCTATGACGCCAAGGCCGATGCCGAGGCGGTGCTGGCCATCATCGGCGCACCGGCCAAGGCGCAGATCAACCGCAAGCTGGACGGCTGGTGGCATCCGGGCCGGGCGGGCAATATCGCGCTGGGGCCTAACGCCTTGGCAACCTTTGGAGAAATCCATCCGCGCGTGCTGCGGCATTTCGGCATGAAGGGCGCGGCGGTCGGCTTTACCCTCCGCCTCGCGGCGGTGCCGCTGCCCAAGGCGAAAACGCCGTCGCGGCCGGCGCTGCTGCTGTCGGACCTGCAGGCGGTCGAGCGTGATTTCGCCTTCGTCGTGGACGCGCAGGTCGAGGCCCTGACGCTGGTGAATGCGGCGGCGGGCGCCGACAAGGCACTGATCGAGCGGGTGACGGTCTTCGACCAGTTCACCGGGCTGGAAGGCGGCAAGAAGTCCATCGCCATCACCGCCCGCCTGCAGCCCAAGGACAAGACCCTGACCGATGCCGAGATCGAGGCGGTCGGCGCCAAAATCGTCGAGAAGGTGAGCAAGGCCACCGGCGGCGTGCTGCGGAGCTGAGGGCGCCGCGCGCCGGTGTCGCAACGCTTCCATGGTCCCCCGCGCAACGGCAGCGCGCGTTGCGGCGGGGTCGGGCATGGGCGGATGCAAAGAAAAGCCCAGCAAATGCTGGGCTTTTTGCTGTGACAGCCGTGCAGCGCGCGTACACCGGGCGTACACCATGCGTGCACGGGGCCACCGCCGAGCGGCCGGTCCGGGCCGGTCGGGGCCGGGCCGGGCCGGGCCGGCTTGCGTCCGTTCCGAGCCGGACCGCCGGGTGAAGCCTTCACCGATGTGCTGCCTGTGAGCGGCGGACGGTTGCACCGACGCCCGCGCCGGTCCGGGTCGCGCCGGCGCAACGTCTTGCCGGGGCCGGTCGCG
>NZ_JBHRXE010000044.1:0-843 GCF_042648325.1 Paracoccus simplex
GGGACAGGATGTTGAGGATCACATCGGCGGAGTGGACGCCCTGCGAGAGCGCTTCGGCACAGGCCTTCTGCACGGCGGGAACCCCCTCCGTCAGCACGGCGCCGAGGATCTTCACCATCTGGCGGTCGCCGTCCGAGGAGCCCTGCAGCTTGCGGCGGATCTGCTCGAGGGCGCCGGGCAGAACCCAGTCCTTGAACGGTGCGCCATTGCGCAGCGCCCCGGGTTTGCGAAGCAGGACCGGCACATAGTGCCAGGGATTGTAGATTGTCCGGCCCCGCCCGAAGTGACGGGGATGGTCCCCGACCAGCCGCCCTTCCTGCCGGATCTCGATCCGCTCCGCATAGGCCCGGATCTCGACCGGCCGCCCGACAGCCGTTGCCGCGACGGAGTATTTGTTGTTGTCGAACCGCACGAGGCAGGTCTTCGATACCGCCGCAGGCAGCGAGTGGAAGCCGTCGAAGCGCCCGGCATAAGGGACGAGGTGCGGGCGCTCTTGCTGAAAGACCTCCCAGACGGTCTTGTCCGTCAACTCCGGATGCTTGCTGCTCCTGGCCGAGGCGATGCACTTGTCCAGCAGCCAGGCATTCAGTTCCTCGTAGCTCTTGACCCTGACCCGGGGTGAGAAGAACCGTTGGCGAACCGTGCCGACCTGGCTCTCCACTTGACCCTTCTCCCAGCCCGAGGCCGGGGTGCAGGCGACGGGCTCGACCAGATAATGGCTGGCCATCTGCAGGAACCGACGATTGTAGAGGCGCTCCTTGCCGACAAAGATGGTCTCCACTGCCGTCTTCATGTTGTCGTAGATCCCGCGGGTGCAGGTGCCCTTGAAGAAGGCGAAAGCCC
>NZ_JBHRXE010000045.1:0-577 GCF_042648325.1 Paracoccus simplex
GGGACAGGATGTTGAGGATCACATCGGCGGAGTGGACGCCCTGCGAGAGCGCTTCGGCACATGCCTTTTGCACCGTAGGCATCCCTTCCGTCAGCACGGCGCCGAGGATCTTCACCATCTGGCGGTCGCCATCCGACGACCCCTGCAGCTTGCGGCGGATCTGCTCGAGGGCGCCGGGCAGAACCCAGTCCTTGAACGGTGCGCCATTGCGCAGCGCCCCGGGTTTGCGAAGCAGGACAGGCACATAGTGCCAGGGATTGTAGATTGTCCGGTCCCGCCCGAAGTGACGGGGATGATCCCCGACCAGCCGCCCTTCCTGCCGGATCTCGATCCGCTCCGCATAGGCCCGGATCTCGACCGGTCGCCCGACAGCCGTTGCCGCGACCGAGTATTTGTTGTTGTCGAACCGCACAAGGCAGGTCTTCGATACCGCCGCAGGCAGCGAATGGAAGCCGTCGAAGCGCCCCGCATAGGGGACAAGGTGCGGGCGCTCTTCCTGAAAGACCTCCCAGACGGTCTTGTCCGTCAGTTCGGGATGCTTGCTGCTCCTGGCCGAGGCGATGCACTTGTCCAGCAG
>NZ_JBHRXE010000046.1:0-21054 GCF_042648325.1 Paracoccus simplex
CGCGCTCGGCCGCGGCGGTCTGGCGCAGCGCCTGATCGGCGGCGGACAGCGCCTCGCGGGCGCGGGCCAGCCGGGCGGCCGCCTGGGCCTCGGCCTCGGTCAGCGCCTCGCGGCTCTCGGCCAGGATCTCGGCCTCGGCCTCGGCCTGCTCCAGATCGGCGGCGGATCCGTCGCGGCGGGCGGCCAGTTCGGCAGCACGAGTGCCGGCCTGATCCAGCCGCAGCCGCCAGCCGGATTCCTCCTTGGCGATCTCCTGCAGGCGCTTCAGCCGCGCATTCGCCTCGCGCCGCAGTTCGTCCAGCGCGCCGCGCCGGGTCAGGGTGGCGATGCGCGCCGCCTCGACGCCCATGCGGGCATGGTCCAGCGCCGTTGCCGCGGCGCCGCGGTCGGGCAGCCCGGCCAGTGCCCGCTCGGCCTCGGCCAGTCGGGTGCGGGCGTCCAGCGCATCCTCGCGATGCCGGGCCAGCTCGGCGCGGGCCGATTCGGCGCGGCTCTGCGCCATGGACAGCTCGGATTCGGCGCGGGTCACGGCGCGCACGGCATCCGACAGCCCGCGCTCGGCCTCGCGCCTGGCATCGCGGGCGCGCTTCTCGGCTTCGGTGGCGGCCAGGTGGCGGTCGCGCAGCGCCTGATGCGCGGCCTGCGCATCCTCGGCGCGGGCCTGCGCCATCTCGGCCTGCTCGGTCAGCTCGGCCAGCTGATTGACCTTTTGCAGATGCAGCGCGGCCGAGGACGCCGCCTCGCCCGCCAGCACCCGCATCCCGTCCCAGCGGAACAGGTCGCCGTCCCGCGTGACCAGCCGCTGGCCGGGGGCGAGCCGCGCCTGCATCGCCGCACCCATTTCCGCATCCGCGACCAGCCCGACCTGCGACAGCCGGCGGGCCAGCGCCTCGGGGGCCTCGACATGCGGTGCCAGCGGCTCGGACCCTTCCGGCAGCGGCTGCGGCGAGCCGTAGGCCGGCAGCCGGTGCCAGCCCGAGCCATCCTCGGCCAGCCCGACGGCCAGCCCGACGGCCAGATCGTCGCCCAGCGCCGCGCCGAAGGCAGTCTCATAGCCGCGCGCCACGCGCACCAGATCCAGGATCGAGCCGCCGCTCTGGCCGCGTTCCACCAGCCGCTTCAGCGCGGTCATTTCCGCGCTCAGCGCCGAAACCTCGCCCTCGGCCTCGGCCCGGGCCGAGCGGGCGGCGGATTCCTCGGCTTCCAGCGCCGCGCGGGCTTCCTCGGCCGCGGCCAGCGCCTCCTCGGTCTGCTCGACCCGCTCGCGGGCCTCGTCCTGCGCCGTCTCGGCGACCTCGCGGGCGCTCGCGGCCTCGGTGCCGGCCTCGCGGGCGGCGGCGGCGGCGGTCTCGGCCTCGGCGGCGGCGCGGGTGGCGCGGTCCTGCATCTGCCGCAGGTCGTGGACCAGCCGTTCGGCGGATTGGTGGCGGGCGGCAAGGCGGGCGGATTCGTCGGTCAGCTCGGCCAGCTTGGCCTCGACCTCGCGCAGCGCCTCGGCGGCTTCCTCGGCGGCGGTGCCGGCGGTCTCCAGCCGCTCCTCATGGCCCTGCCCGGCCTTGTCCAGCTCGCGCTTTTCCCATTCCAGCCGCGCGATCACCTCGCCGGCATCGCGGTTCAGCGCCGATTCCCGCTCGATGTCGCGGTCGAGCTGGGCGATGCGCGCCAGCAACGCCTGGATCGCCTGGGCGGCGCGGGCCTCGGCCTCGTCCAGCGCCTCGCGCTCGACGGTGACGCGGGACAGGATGGCGCTTGCGACCTGCTCCTCCTCGCGCAGCGGCGGCAGCTTCGCCTCGGCCTCCTCGCGGGCGGCGATGGCGCGGCGGGCCGCGGCCTCGGCATCGGTGGCGGCGCGGATCGCCTCGCGCAGCGCCTCGGCGGCGGCGGCCTTGGCCTGATCGGCCTCGGCCCAGCGACGATACAGCAGCACGCCCTCGGCCCGGCGCAGCGCAGCGCCGATCTCGCGATAGCGCGCGGCGGCGCGGGCCTGCCGGGCCAGGCTGGCGGCCTGGGTGGAGAGCTGGTCCAGCGTGTCGTCGACGCGGGTCAGATTCGCCTCGGCCGCGTTCAGCTTCAGCTCGGCCTCGTGCCGCCGCTGGTAGAGGCCGGAGATTCCCGCCGCCTCCTCCAGCACCCGCCGACGGGCTTTCGGCTTGGCGTTGATCAGTTCGGAAATCTGTCCCTGCCGCACCAGCGCCGGCGAATGCGCCCCGGTCGAGGCATCCGCGAACAGCATCTGCACGTCGCGCGCCCGCACCTCCTTGCCGTTGATGCGATAGGCCGAACCGGCGTCGCGGGTGATGCGGCGGGTGATGTCCAGCGCGTCGGCATCGTTCAGCCCGGCGGGGGCCAGCCGGTCCTTGTTGTCGATGGTCAGCGTGACCTCGGCATGGGCGCGGGCGGAACGCCGGGCGGTGCCGGCAAAGATCACGTCCTCCATGCCGTCGCCGCGCATGGCGGTGGGGCGGTTTTCGCCCATGACCCAGCGCAGCGCCTCCAGCAGGTTCGACTTGCCGCAGCCGTTCGGACCGACGACGCCGGTCAGCCCCTCGTGGATGACCAGATCGGTCGGGTCCACGAAGCTCTTGAAACCATTGAGGCGCAGGCGGTCGAAACGCAATGCGAGGGGTCCACGAAGCTCGTTCAAATCCCCCGGATTCTTCGCCATCGGGGCGCCCAAGTCAACACAAACCCCAGATATGGCGGGCCTTCGGCGGTTATCCACAAGATTTGAGGGTTCACCACAAGAAATACGCTGCTAATCTGACCGGCATGATTCCCGCGCTTGCCATCATCCTGGTCTTCCAGCTTGTCGGAGAGGTTGCCACCCGCAGCCTGGGTCTGCCCCTGCCCGGCCCGGTGCTGGGGCTGCTGCTGCTGGTGCTGTCCTGCAGCCTGCGCCCGGCCCTGGCCGAGATGCTGCGCCCGGTGGTCACCGGCATCCTGGGCCATCTGTCGCTGTTCTTCGTGCCGGCCGGCGTGGGCGTGGTGGCGCATCTGGGCCAGTTCCGCAGCGACGGGCTGGCGGTGGCGCTGGCGCTGACCGTCTCGACGGCGCTGGCCATCGCGGCGGGGGCGCTGGTGTTCCGCGCCGTGGTGCGCTGGACGGGCGGGGCCGAGGAATGACCGACGCGGCGCTGATCTGGAGCTATCTGACGCAAGGCCCGCTGCTGTGGCTGACGGCGACGCTGATCGCCTATTGGCTGGGCGACAGCTTCTTCCGCGCCATGGGCCGGAAAAGCTGGGCCAATCCGGTGCTGTGCGCGGTGATCCTGCTGGCCTGCGTTCTGGGGCTGACCGGCACCAGCTACCAGACCTATTTCGAGGGCGCGCAATTCGTGCATTTCATGCTGGGCCCGGCCACGGTGGCGCTGGGAATGCCGCTTTACGACAACCTGCCCCGGGTGCGGAAAGCGGCGCTGCCGCTGGTGGCGGCGCTGCTGGCGGGCTCGGTGACGGCGGTGGTCTCGGCGTTGGCCATCGGCAAGGTGTTCGGTCTGGACAGGGTGATGCTGGCCAGCCTGGCGCCGAAATCCACCACGGCCCCCGTCGCCATCGGTATCGCCGAGGGGTTGGGCGGCGAACCGACGATCACCGCCGTGCTGGTGCTGATCACCGGCATCTTCGGCGCGATCATCGCCACGCCGCTGCTGAACGCGCTGGGGATCCGCGACTGGCGGGCGCGCGGCTTTTCGCTGGGGGTGGCGGCGCATGGCATCGGCACGGCCCGCGCCTTTCAGGTGAACGAGACCGCCGGCGCCTTCGCCGGCATCGGCATGGGGCTGAACGCGGTGCTGACCTCGATCATCGCGCCGCTGGCGCTGCATCTGTTCGGGTAAGGGCCAAGAACGAGGCGGCCCGGAGGCCATTCTTGTCACAGGGAACCGGCGACCTGTTCGCCCATATGCGCTGCCAACCTCCGGGCAGCATCATCCTGGCTGGACCAATCGTCGGCGATCTCGCCAAGATAGGCCCGTCGCGCATGGTCCAGCGTCGCCGCGCGCTGCCCCGACAGGCGCGCAATCGCCCAGCCGGCGGCGACATCCTTTGCCACGAACCGGCCCGTGCAGGCCGTATGCCACATCCGGGCAAGCGTCAGCAGGACATTCCGCTCATCCCCATGCAGCCCGTCCAGCAGATCCGGTAGCGCATCGCGCATTGCCTGACGGACCTGCCCGGGGGGAATCTCTGCCAGCAGTTCGTCCCCCGGCGGACCGAACAGGGGAATGGCCTGCCGACGGGCCTGCGCGATAACCAGTGAATACTCGGGATTTCGGTCGGGCATTGGCGTTTCCCCGGCCTCGAAAGCGTCCCGGAGCCACTCTCCATAGACGAACTCGGCCCGGGCCGGATAATCGCCCCCGGCAAGGTCGGACCGGCGAAAAATTATGACCTCAAGGCAGCGGGCGCCGCCGGGCGCGGCAGGGTGGCGACCGGAAAGGCGCAGCAGTCCCGCCAACAGATCATGACGCTGGCTCTCGCTCAGCCCAGACTCGACCACTGCCAGCAGATCAATGTCGCTTTGCGGCCGAAGCCCGCCTGACACCAGCGACCCATGCAGATACGCGCCGATCAGCGCATCGCCAAGACTGCGATGCAAGATGTCCAAAGTTGACCGGATCTGTTTTGTCTGCCGGGGCGTCGTCTGCATGATCGTCTTCTAACCGGCGCAGCCCGTCATCGGAAGGCGGCTCCGTCCCGCAGGCCCCGTCCCCCAATAAAAAAAGGCCGCCCCGCGGGACGGCCCAGCCTATGCGCGGCGCCGGCGCTTATGCCGCGTCGGCTTCCTCGGCGGCGTGGCGGCGCTCGCTTTCCTCGCGCGACAGCGCGACCGAGGTGCGCACGCCCTTGGCCACGAATTCCATCAGCCCCTTCACCACCCGCTCGTTCGGGTCGATGCCGGCGCAGGACAGCACCTCGCGCCCATCGCGCGAGCGGGCCCAACGGGCAATCTGATCGGGCCCGTTGCCGTATTTCTTGTCATCGGCGATCGCGTCGTCCAGCGCAGCCAGCACAACGGCCGCAAAAAGCTTGCGGGCCCGCTGTCCCTGTTCGAAATTGAAAGCCGAGCCATCCACGAAATCGCGCATCATCTGTTTCCTGTTTTTCTTGCGGTGCCCCCGCACCTTGACCAATGCCAAGGTTGCTGCATCATCTTGCCTCATAGGCGGCGCTCGCCGGCTTAGCCGATCCGGGCCGTGATTCGGTATGCCTCCAGCCGCATGACCGCCATGCATGTCGTGCAAGCCCCGGCAGATATGCGAAATAACCACCAAAAGCAACGATCTTGCGACATGCGGAAATGCGCAGGAACCCTTGACAACGCCCAAAACCGCTTTCAGTTGCCTTGACGCACGGCTATGGATATAGGGTGGCGCAATCGCGGTTCAACCCTTGGGCCGCCAGAAATTCCCCAATATTTTCAAGGTAATCCCGAATGGCCAAGATCAATGGCAATGAAATCAAGCCCGGCTTGGTGCTGGAACATGACGGCGGGCTCTGGGCGGCGGTCAAGGTCAGCCATGTCAAGCCCGGCAAGGGCGGCGCCTTCGCCCAGGTCGAGCTGAAGAACCTGCGCGACGGCCGCAAGCTGAACGAGCGCTTCCGCTCCGAGGACAAGGTCGAGCAGGTTCATCTGGAGTTCAAGGACCAGCAATTCCTTTACGAAACAGACGGCAAGCTGGTGTTCATGGACAGCGAGACCTTCGAGCAGACCGAGCTGGACGCCGATCTGCTGGGCGACCGCCGCCCCTTCCTGCAGGACGGCATGATCGCCGCGGTGGAATATTACGGCGACGAGGCGCTGTCGGTGCGCCTTCCCCAGAAAGTGATCTGCACCGTGGCCGAGACCGAGCCGGTGCTGAACGGCCAGACCGCCGCGAAAAGCTTCAAGCCGGCGATTCTCGACAACGGCCTGCGCATCATGATCCCGCCCTTCGTCGGCGCCGAGGAACGCATCGTCGTCAATACCGAACTGTTCGAATATTCCGAGCGGGCCTGAGCCCGGCCGGCGGCGGCCCCCCCTTCGGCGTCCCCCCTTGGCGGATTCGTGACGTCACGTCACGGACCCCGGTCGCACCGCCATGCGTTATCGCCCGGAAAGCAGCGGGAGAGACGCATGGCGCAACCCACCTTCCATGTCGCGCATGAGGATTACGGCAGTTCGGGCCGCTATGTGGTCACGCTGCCCGGCATCCAGGGCGAGGCCGAGCTGACCTGGCGCAACGGCGGCCCCGGCATCATCGTCGCGGACCACACCTATGCCCCGGATTCCATGCGCGGCACCGGCGTCGCCGCCGCCATGGTGCAGCGGCTGGTGGCCGATGCCCGGGCCCGCGGCCTGGTGATCGTGCCGGCCTGCAGCTATGTCCGCGCCCAGTTCGAGCGGCATCCCGAATGGGCCGATCTCTGCGCCGATGGCTGAGGCCATCGGGCCGGGCGCCGGCGGGCGCCGGCATGTTAGCGCCAACCGCCATACCAATTCCGGTATGCAAACGTACTTTCTCAATAATTGACGGACATATCGGGCGGGTCTAGCCTCGCGCTCAGGCAGGTGGTCCGCGACCGCTGCCGCGGCGCTGAATGGCCGGGCACGACCCGCATTCCGCCCCGCGCCGGAGACAGGGGGGAGGGCACCGGCCGGACCAGGACCGTGGAGGCGGTCCCCGGCGCGGGGCGCGACAATCGACATGGAGGAAACATGCTGAACTTCAGGAAATACGCCGTGGCGCTGGCCTCGGTCGCCGCGCTGGCCCTGCCGGGCGTCGCCGCGGCCGAGGGCATGGTCGGGATCTCGATGCCGACCAAGACCTCGGCGCGCTGGATCGACGACGGCAACAACATGGTCAAGCAGTTCCAGGACGCGGGCTATCAGACCGACCTGCAATATGCCGACGACGACATCCCGAACCAGCTGGCGCAGATCGAGAACATGATCACCAAGGGCGTGAATGTGCTGGTGATCGCCGCCATCGACGGCACCACGCTGTCGAACGCCCTGGCCAATGCCAAGGCCGCCGACATCAAGGTCATCGCCTATGACCGGCTGATCCGCGACACGCCCGACATCGACTATTACGCCACCTTCGACAATTTCAAGGTCGGGGTCGAGCAGGCCACCACCCTGGTCGACGGGCTCAAGGAGCGCTTCCCGGACGTGAAGCCCTGGAATGTCGAGCTGTTCGGCGGCAGCCCGGACGACAACAACGCCTATTTCTTCTACGACGGCGCCATGTCGGTGATCCAGCCGCTGATCGACGACGGCTCGATCGTGATCGCCTCGGGGCAGACGGGCATGGACAAGGTCGGCACCCTGCGCTGGGATCCGGCCACCGCCCAGGCGCGCATGGACAACATCCTGTCGGCCAACTACACCGACAAGCAGGTGAACGGGGTGCTGTCGCCCTATGACGGGCTGTCCATCGGCATCCTCAGCTCGCTCAAGGGCGTCGGCTACGGCTCGGGCGACCTGAAGATGCCCATCGTCACCGGCCAGGATGCCGAGGTGCAATCGGTCAAGTCGATCCTGGCGGGCGAGCAGTATTCCACCATCTTCAAGGACACCCGCGAACTCGCCAAGGTCACCGTCGGCATGGTCGACGCGATGATGAAGGGCGAGGAGCCCGAGGTGAACGACACCAAAAGCTATGACAACGGCGTCAAGGTGGTGCCCTCCTACCTGCTGGAACCCGTCGCGGTCACCGAAAAGAACCTCAAGGACGTGCTGATCGGCTCGGGCTATTACACCGAAGACCAGCTGAAGTGACCCCACCGCCGCCGCCGCGGAAAGCCCTGCGGCGGCGCATCCCTTTCAAGGCGGCAGGCGAGCATGGACCATATCCTGGAAATGCGGGGGATCACCAAGGAATTCCCCGGCGTGAAGGCCCTCGACAACGTCAACATGACCGTGCGCCGCGGCGAGATCCGCGCCCTGGTCGGCGAGAACGGCGCCGGCAAGTCCACGCTGATGAAGGTGCTGTCGGGCGTCTACCCGCATGGCAGCTACCAGGGCGAGATCCTCTACAAGGGCCAGCCCATGGCCTTCCGCGACATCAAGGACAGCGAGGACCGCGGCATCGTCATCATCCACCAGGAGCTGGCGCTGGTGCCGCAGATGTCCATCGCCGAGAACATCTTCCTGGGCAACGAGATCGCCACCCGCGGCGTCATCGACCGGCGCGAAACCAACCGCCGCACCGCCGAGCTGCTGGCGCAGGTCGGCCTGCGCGAAAGCCCCGAGACCCGCGTCGGCGAGCTTGGCATGGGCAAGCAGCAGCTGATCGAGATCGCCAAGGCGCTGTCGAAAAAGGTCGATCTGCTGATCCTGGACGAGCCGACCAGCTCGCTCAACGAACATGACAGCGACGCGCTGCTGCGCCTGCTCGCCGGCTTCCGCGACCGGGGCATGACCGCGATCCTGATCTCGCACAAGCTCAATGAAATCAGTCAGGTCTGCGACAGCATCACCGTGCTGCGCGACGGCGCCACCGTCGCCCATCACGACGGCATGGTCGAGGAATCGCGCATCATCCGCGACATGGTCGGCCGCTCGATGAACGACCGCTATCCGCCGCGCCAGCCCCGGGTCGGCGAGGTGGTGATGCAGGTCAGGGACTGGACCGTCGCCGACCCGGCGCGCGAGGGGCGGCTTCTGGTCAACCGCGCCAGCTTCGAGCTGCGGCGCGGCGAGGTGCTGGGCATCGCCGGGCTGATGGGTGCCGGCCGCACCGAGCTGGCGATGAGCCTGTTCGGCCGCTCGATGGGCGACTGGCAGTCCGGCTCGGTCAGCATCCACGGCAAGCCCGCCGACCTGACCACCGTGCCGCGCGCCATCGCCGCCGGCCTCGCCTATGTGACCGAGGACCGCAAATCGCTGGGCCTGGTGCTCGAGGACACGATCCGCCGCAACATCCCGCTGGCGAACCTGGCCGGCATCTCGGCCCGCGGCGTGGTCGACCGGGCGCGCGAAGGGGCGGTGGCGCGCGATTATCGCCAGCGCATCAACATCCGCTCGCCCTCGGTCGAGCAGAAGACCGTGAACCTTTCCGGCGGCAACCAGCAAAAGGTGGTGCTGGCGAAATGGCTGTTCGCCGAGCCCGAGATCCTGATCCTGGACGAGCCGACGCGCGGCATCGACGTTGGCGCGAAATACGAGATCTACACCATCATCCGCGACCTGGCCGCTTCGGGGAAATCCATCATCGTGATATCCTCGGAAATGCCCGAGCTTCTGGGCATCACCGACCGCATCCTGGTCATGAACGAGGGCCGGCTGGTCGGCGAGATGCCCACCGCCGAGGCCACGCAGGAGCGCATCATGCAGGTCATCATCAGGTCGGGCCACGACTTGACCGACAAGACCGTCACCCCCGAGGAAATCGAGGCAGAGGCCGCCCATGTCTGACACGACCACCGAGCGCCGCGGCGACACTTTCGGCTTCATCCGCCGCAACATCCGCGAATACGGCATCCTGTTCGCGCTGGTCGTGATCATGGTCTTCTTCCAGATCGTGACCGGCGGCATCCTGTTCCGGCCGGTGAACCTGACCAACCTGTTCCTGCAGAACAGCCATATCGTCATCATGGCCGTCGGCATGCTGCTGGTGATCGTCGCCGGCCATATCGACCTGTCGGTCGGCTCGGTCGCGGCCTTCGTCGGCGCGCTGGCGGCGCTGATGGTGGTCAAGCTGGGCCTGCCGATTCCGCTGGTGGTGGTGCTGAGCCTGGCGGCCGGCGCGGTGATCGGCGGCATCCAGGGCTACTGGATCGCCTATTGGAAGATCCCCAGCTTCATCGTCACCCTGGCCGGGATGCTGGTGTTCCGCGGCCTGACCATGTGGATCCTGCAGGGCCAGTCGATCGGCCCCTTCCCGCGCGGCTTCCAGATGATCTCCTCGGGCTTCATCCCCGACCTGTTCGGGCCGGACAAGCCCAACACCCTGTCGCTGGTGCTGGGCTGGGGCGCGGCGGTGCTGATCCTGTGGCTGCAGATCCGCGCCCGCAGGCGCGAGGAGGCGGTGGGCATCGCCGACGAACCCTTCGCCTTCTTCGCCGCCAAGAACGCGCTGATCTTCCTGGCGCTGGTCTGGATGACCTGGGCGCTGGCGAATTTCCGCGGCCTGCCGAATGTCTTCCTGGTCATGGCGGTTCTGGTGGCGCTCTACGCCTTCGTATCCGAGCGCACGACGCTGGGCCGGCGCATCTATGCCATCGGCGGCAATGCCAAGGCCGCCAAGCTCTCGGGCATCAATTCGGAACGGGTGGTGTTCCTGACCTTCATGAACATGGGCATGCTGGCGGCGCTGGCCGGGATCGTGGTCTCGGCCCGGCTGAACTCGGCCACGCCCAAGGCCGGCGTCGGCTTCGAGCTGGACGTGATCGCGGCGGTGTTCATCGGCGGCGCCTCGATGGCGGGCGGCGTCGGCACGGTGATCGGCGCGGTGGTCGGCGCCTTCATCATGGGGGTGATGAACAACGGCATGTCCATTCTCGGCATCGGCATCGACTACCAGCAGGTGATCAAGGGCCTGGTGCTGATGGCGGCGGTGATCTTCGACGTCTCGAACAAGTCGAAGTCGTGACGCCCGAACGATCCGCCATCGACTGGATCGCCGTCGACTGGGGCACCACCCGGCTGCGCGCCTGGGCCATGCGGGGCGGGCAGCCGCAGGCGGCCCGCGCCTCGGACCGCGGCATGGGCGCGCTGTCGCCCGAGACGTTCGAGCCGGCGCTGCTGGATCTGGTCGCGGACTGGCTGCCGGCGGCTGGGCGGATGCCGGTCATCGCCTGCGGCATGGTCGGCGCCCGCGGCGGCTGGGTCGAGGCGGATTACCGCCCCACCCCCTGCCCGCCGCTGGACCCGCGCCGCGCCGCCGTGCCGCCGACCAGCGATCCGCGGCTGGATGTCCGCATCCTGCCCGGCCTGTCGCAGGCCGATCCGCCCGATGTCATGCGCGGCGAGGAAACCCAGATCGCCGGCTTCCTGGCCGGCGAGCCGGGCTTCCGGGGCACGCTTTGCCTGCCCGGCACGCATAGCAAATGGGTGCGCATCGCCGATGGCCAGGTGCTGGGCTTCCGCACCTTCCTGACCGGAGAGCTTTTCGCCCTGCTGGCCCGGCAATCGGTGCTGCGGCTGACCATCGCGGCGGCCGAGCCCGACCCGGACGCCTACCTGCAGGCCGGCCGCCAGGCGCTGGCCGACCCGCATGCCGCGTCATCCGGGCTGTTCGCGCTGCGTGCCGCATCGCTGCTGCAGGGGCTGGCGCCGCCGCAGGCCGCCGGCCGCCTCTCGGGCCTGCTGATCGGCGCCGAGCTGGCCGCCGCCCGCGCGTTCTGGCAGGCCGCGCCGGTGGCGCTGATCGGCGCCCCCCGCTTGACAAGGCTTTACGAAACCCTGCTGTTGGCAGCAGGCGCCCGGGCATGCCACAAGGATGGCGGAACTGCCGTCCTTGCGGGTCTCGCCGCCGCGCGCCAGGCCATGCTGGAGGAGACATGACCCAGCCCATCATCGCCATCCTTCGCGGCCTCACCCCCGCCGAGGCCCTGCCGATCGGCCGCGCCCTGATCGAGGCCGGCATCGACCGCATCGAGGTGCCGCTGAACTCGCCCGAACCGCTGGAAAGCATCCGCCTGATGGCGGACATCCTGGGCGGCCGGGCCAGCATCGGCGCCGGCACCGTGCTGACGGTCGAGCAGGTGGCGCGGGTCGCCGAGGCCGGCGGCCGGATGATCGTCTCGCCCAATGCCGACCCGGCGGTGATCCGCGAGACGCGGGCGCGCGGCCTGGAATCCTGGCCCGGCGTCTTCACCGCCACCGAATGCTTCGCCGCCATCGCCGCCGGCGCCAGCGGGCTGAAGCTGTTCCCCGCCGACCAGGCCGGCACCGGCACGCTCAGGGCGCTGCGGGCGGTGCTGCCGCGCGAAACCGCCGTCTATGCGGTGGGCGGCGTCGGCCCGGCGGATTTCGGCGCCTGGCTGGCCGCCGGCGCGCAGGGCTTCGGCCTCGGTTCGGCGCTCTACCGGCCCGGCGACAGCCCGGCCACCGTCGCCGCCCGCGCGCGCGAGGTGACCGCGGCGCTGCGGAACCTGGCATGAGCGCCGCGGTCTTCGACCCCCGCATCTGCGCGCTGGGCGAAGGCGCCTTCTGGCACCCGGAACGGGCGCAGCCCTTCTGGTTCGACATCCTCGGCCGCCGGCTCATGTCGCAGCTGGATGGCGCGCCGCTGGAATGGCAGTTCGACGAGATGGTCTCGGCCGCCGGCTGGATCGACCGCGACCACCTGCTCATCGCCAGCCAGACGGCGCTGCTGCGCTTCGACCTGCGCACCGGCGGCCAGAAGAAGCTGATCGCGCTCGAGGCGGACAAGCCCGGCAACCGCTCGAACGACGGCCGCGCCGACCCGCGGGGCGGTTTCTGGATCGGCACCATGTCGCGCCGCGCCGAGGCTGGAAAAGGCGCGATATACCGCTATCTTGACGGCGAACTGCGACTCCTGCGGGGCAATATGTCGATCCCGAATGCCATCTGCTTTTCCCCCGACGGGCGCCTGGCCTATTTCGCCGACACCGCCGCCCAGACCGTCTGGTCGCAGGACCTGGACCCGCAGGGCTGGCCCTGCGCCGAGGCGCGGGTGTTCCTGGACCTCGCCGGCACCGACCAGTTCCCCGACGGCGCCGTCACCGACGACCAGGGCCGGTTCTGGAACGCGCGCTGGGGCAGCGGTTCGGTCGCCTGCCACGCGCCGGACGGGCGGCTGCTCAGGCGGCTGGACCTGCCCGCCGCGCAGCCCAGCTGCCCGGCCTTTGCCGGGCCGGGACTGGCGCAGCTTCTGGTCACCAGCGCCGCCGAGGGGCTGGACGGCCGGCAGGACGGCTGCACCTGGCTTCTGGACCCCGACGCAAGCGGCCGCCCCGAGCCTCGGGTGCGCATATGAGCGAACAGCGGTTCGGGACGCTTCCCGACGGCCGGCCAGTGCTGCGGATGACGATCTCGGCGCATGGGCTGACCGCCGCGGTGATCACGCTGGGCGCCTCGCTCCAGGACCTGCGGCTCGACGGCATCGACCACCCGCTGGTGCTGGGCTTCCCCCGGCTCGAACCCTACCTGGCCGAGGGACGCTATTTCGGCGCCGTGGTCGGGCGCTGTGCCAACCGCATCGCCCATGGCCGCGCCCGGCTCGACGGCCGCGAACTGCAGCTCGACCGCAACCAGCACGGCCGGCACATGCTGCATGGCGGCAAGGACGGCAGCGGCCAGCGCAACTGGATGCTGGCCGACCGGACGCCGGATTCGCTGGCGCTGGCCGATCACCTGCCCGCCGGCCATATGGGCTTTCCCGGCGCCATGCTGGTCCGGGCCACCTATACCATCCTGCCCGGCCCGGCGCTGATGCTGACCATCCTCGCCACCGCCGACGAAACCACCTTCTGCAACTTCGCCCAGCACAGCTATTTCAACCTCGACGGCAGCGCCACGGTGGCGGAGCACCGCCTGACCGTCCCGGCCGAGACCTATCTGCCGGTGGATGCCGAACTGATCCCGCGCGGCGCCCCCGCCCCGGTGGCCGGCACGCATCTGGATTTCCGCGCCCCGGTGCGGCTGGAAACCCGGCTCTCCGGCCCGGCCATCGACCACAATCTCTGCCTCGACCGCCAGCGCCGCGCCCTGCCGCGCAAGGTGGCGGTGCTGCAGGCCGGCGGGCTAAGCATGGCCTTGCGTTCGACCGAACCGGGGCTGCAGGTCTATCCCGCCAACCACCTTGCGCCCGGCGGCGCCGGACTGGCCGGCCGGCCCTATGGCCGCCATGCCGGCATCGCCCTGGAATCGCAGCTCTGGCCGGATGCGCCGAACCATCCCGACTATCCTTCGGCAGAGCTGCAGCCCGGCCAGCTCTACCGCCAGACCACGGTGATGGGTTTCCACCGCACCGCCAAAGGTTGACGCCGGGTAAACCAAGCGACTAATGCGGGAGGCAAGGAGGATTCATGCACCCCGCGACGATCAGGCATTCCCCCGCCCAGGCGCCCTTCGCGGCGCAATTGCAGGGCCGGCTGCGGCAGCGCATCATGCGCGGCGAGCTGCCCCCCGGCACCCGGCTCTCGGAACAGGAGATCGCCGACCAATACCGGCTGTCCCGCCAACCCGTGCGCGAGGCCTTCATCCGCCTGGCCGGCGAAGGGCTGCTCGAGGTGCGGCCGCAGCGCGGCACCTTCGTCACCCGCATCGACATGGAATGGGTGCTCTGCACCCGCTTCATCCGCGAATCGGTCGAGGCCGACATTCTCCGCCAGGCCGCCCGCGACGCCACCCCGGCCGATCTGGACCTGCTCTACCGGCAGATCGCCCTGCAGGAAGCGGCGCCGGACGTCGCCGGCCTGGCGCAGCTCGACGAGGAATTCCACGCCATGCTCGCCGGCATCGCCGGCAAAACCCGGGTCTGGACGCATCTGCAGCAGATGAAGATCCACCTGGACCGCGCCCGCCACCTGCTGACGGCGCTGACGCCGCGCGACGTGATCATCGGCCAGCACCGCGCCGTGGTCGAGGCGGTGGCCGCCGCCGATCCCGACCGGGCCGAGGCGGCGATCCGCCGGCACCTGCGCCGGGTGCTGCAGGACCTGCCCGAGGTGCTGAAGCTCTCGCCCGACCATTTCACCCGCACCGACGCGCTGGCCGAGGCCCTCGCCGCCGAGATCTGAAGCGGCCTTCTTCCCCCATCCGCGGCCGGGCCGGCCCGCGGCACCGCGCCCGGCTTCACCGTTTTCCAAATACCCCCGCGCCGGCGCCGTCAGTCGCTGCGCCGCACCCTCTGGCGCTGCTCGCCCAGCCCGGCGATGCCCAGCCGCATCACCTCGCCGCCGCGCAGGAACACCGGCGGCTTCCGCCCCATGCCGACGCCCGGCGGCGTGCCGGTGGTGATCACGTCGCCCGGCATCAGCGTCATCAGCCGCGAGCAATAGGCGACGATCTCGGCCACGGTGAAGATCATCGTCGCGGTCGAGCCCTGCTGGAAGCGCTGGCCGTCCACCTCCAGCCACAGCGCCAGCGCCTGCGGATCGGGCACCTCGTCGCGGGTCACCAGCCAGGGCCCGATCGGGCCGAACGTGTCGAAGCCCTTGCCCTTGTCCCAGGTGCCGCCGCGCTCGGCCTGCCATTCGCGTTCGCTGACGTCGTTGACCACGCAATAGCCGGCGACATGCTCCAGCGCCGCCGCCTCCGCGACATGGCTGGCGCGCGAGCCGATGACCACGCCCAGCTCGACCTCCCAATCGGTCTTCTGCGCCCCGGGCGGGATCAGCACGTCGTCCTCCGGCCCGCTGATGCAGCTGGTCCATTTGTTGAACACCACCGGCTCGGACGGCACCGGCAGCCCGGCCTCGGCGGCGTGATCGGCATAGTTCAGCCCGATGGCGACGAATTTCGGCACCTGCCCCACGCAGGCCCCCAGCCGCGGCTGGCCCGAGACGATGGGCAGCGCGTCCAGCTCCAGCGCCGCGATCCGCACCAGCCCCTCGGGGCCCAGCGCCGCGCCGGCAATGTCGGCGACATGGGCCGACAGGTCGCGGATCCGGCCCTCGCCGTCCAGCAGCCCCGGCTTTTCCCGGCCCGCCGGGCCATAGCGCAGCAGTTTCATCGCTCGTCCTTTCGCTCGTCCGGTCTCGCCCTCAGCCCCGTCCCACGAAGGGCATGGTGGTCGCCATCACCGTCATGTGCAGCACGTTGGCGCCCTCGGGCAGGCTGGCCATGTGCAGCACCGCCTCGGCCACGGTCGCGGCGTCCATCAACGGCTCGGCCCTGAACGAGCCGTCGGCCTGCGGCGCCCCCACCCTGCCCACGGCGGAAATCATCTCGGTCGCGGCATTGCCGGCGTCGATCTGGCCGCAGGCGATGCCAAATGGCCGCCCGTCCAGCGCCAGCGTGCGCGTCAGCCCGGTCACCGCGTGTTTCGACATGGTATAGGGCACCGAGCCGGGGCGCGGCGCCTCGGCCGCGATCGAGCCGTTGTTGATGATCCGCCCGCCCATCGGTTGCTGGCGGCGCATCTGCCGGAAGGCGGCGCGGGCGCACAGGAACATGCCGTCGATGTTCACCCGCGCCACGCCCTGCCATTCCTCCCAGGAAATCTCGTCGATCAGCCGCGAGATCAGGATGGCGCCGGCATTGTTGAACAGCACGTCCAGCCGGCCCCATTCGGCGACGGCGCGGGCAAAGGCCGCATCCACCGCCTCGGGCACGGTCACGTCGCAGGGCAGCACCAGCGCCTGCGGGTGGCCCGCCGCGGTCTCGGCCAGCGCCGCCGCGCGCCGGCCGATCAGCCCGACCGTCCAGCCGGCCTCCAGGAACCGCCGGGCGGTCAGCCGGCCGATGCCGCTGCCGCCGCCGGTGATCAGGATGGTCTTCACGCGCCTGCCCCCTCGTCCCGTCGCCCGTCGCCCGTCGCCCGTCGCGGGCGGATGCTAGCGGCAACAGCCGGCAAGGAAAAGGGCCGCCCCGGCGGACGGCCCCGATGATCGCCCGCCGGGCTCAGGCCTCGGGATCCCAGCCGCTGATCTGCTTGCTGTCCATGAACTCCTCGAGCCCCCAGACGCCGCCCTCGCGCGCCCGGCCCGAGGCCTTGACGCCGCCAAAGGCCGACCCCCTGCCCCGGCTTTTCCCGTTCATCTCGACCATGCCGGCGCGCAGCTGCCGCGCCAGCCGGTTGCGCCGGGCGCCGTCCTGGCTCTGGACGTAGTTGGTCAGGCCGTAGACGGTGTCATTGGCGATGCCGACCGCCTCCGCCTCGGTATCGAAGGGGATGATCGACAGCACCGGGCCGAAGATCTCCTGCCGGGCGATGGTCATGTCGTTGTTCACATCCGCAAACACCGTCGGGCGCACGAAATAGCCGCGGTTGACGCCCTCGGGCAGGCCGGGGCCGCCGGCGACCAGCCGGGCGCCCTCGTCGATGCCCTTCTGGATCAGATCCTGGATCTTGTCCCATTGCGGCTTGCTGACCACCGGGCCGATATGCCGCCCCGGCTGATGGGCGCTGGCCACCGCCGTCTCCTCGGCCACCTTGCGGGCCTGCTCGACGGCGGTCTCGTAGAAGGACCGCTCGACCAGCATCCGCGTCGGCGCGTTGCAGCTTTGGCCGCTGTTGTAGAAGCAATGCCGCGCGCCCCGCGTCACCGCCTTCTCGTCGGCATCGGCAAAGACCAGGTTGGCGCCCTTGCCGCCCAGTTCCAGCACCACCTTCTTCACCGTGTCGGCAGCGGCCTTGGTGATGGCGATGCCGGCGCGGGTCGAGCCGGTGAAGCTGATCATGTCCACGTCGGGATGCACCGAAAGCTGCGAGCCGACGCCCGCGCCGTCGCCGTTCACCATGTTGTAGACGCCCTTGGGCAGCCCGGCCTCATCGACGATCTCGGTGAAGACGACCGAGGACAGCGGCGCGATCTCGCTGGGCTTCAGCACCACCGTGTTGCCGGCCAGCAGCGCCGGGATCACCTTCAGCGTCACCTGGTTCATCGGCCAGTTCCAGGGCGTGATCGCGCCGACCACGCCCACCGGCTCCCAGGCGACCATGCTGGTCGGGGCGTCGGGGCGCAGCGGGCGGACGAATTCGAAACCCTTGAAGGCCTCGATGAAATTCTCGATGTGATAGCTGCCGGCCGCGGTCTGGTCGGCCAGCGCCATGTCCTGCGGCGCGCCCATCTCGGCGCTGATCGCCGCGGCCATGTCGGGGGCGCGGCGCTGGTAGATCTCCAGGATCTTCTCGACATGGGCCAGCCGTTCGGCCGGCGCGGTCGCGGCCCAGGCCGGAAAGGCCGCCTTGGCCGCCGCCACCGCCGCATCGGTATCGGCCTGGCCGCCCAGGCTGATCACCGCCACCGGCTCCTCGGTCGAGGGGTCGATGACCTCCAGGTCGCGCGGCGCGGCCGGCGCGACCCATTGCCCGTTGATGTAGAACTTCCGCTTGTCTGCCAATTCGCTCATGAGCGGCTCCTTTCGGTCTCTCGCCGGTAACGTGACACCCGCACCGCCGCTTCGCAAGAGAGGCCGCCCGGCTTCCCCGGCCGCCGGCCTTAACACGACTTTGCGGGTCGTGTTGCAAATGCCCGTGCAGAACCTATGGTGATGCGCAGCGAACCAACCGAAAGGATCGGATATGTCCCTGCGCATCAACGACACCGCCCCGGATTTCACCGCCGACTCGACCGAGGGCCAGATCCGCTTGCACGACTGGATCGGCGACGGCTATGCGATCCTGTTCTCGCATCCGCGCGACTTCACCCCGGTCTGCACCACCGAATTTGGCGCCGTGGCGCAGCTGGTCCCGGAATTCGAGAAGCGCGGCACCAAGGTTCTGGGCGTCTCGGTCGATTCGGTCGAGGACCATGGCAAATGGAAATCCGATATCGAGAAGGTGGCCGGCGTGCCGGCGAATTTCGCCATCATCGACGACAGCGACCTGGCGGTGGCCAAGGCCTATGACATGCTGCCGGCCGACTACTACCTGCCGACCGAGGGCCGCACGCCGCAGCATTCGGCGACGGTGCGCACGGTGTTCATCATCGGCCCGGACAAGAAGGTGCGGCTGACGATGACCTATCCGATGTCGGTGGGCCGCAACTTCGCCGAGATCATCCGGGCGCTGGACGCGGTGCGGAAGACCGACGGCGTGCCGCTGGCCACGCCGGCGAACTGGGTGCCGGGTCAGGACGTGATCGTGGCGCTGGCGCTGGACGACGCAGCGGCCGAGGCGCAATACGGCGCGCTGGACAAGCAACTGCCCTATCTGCGCTTTGCCAGGGATCCGGCGTAAGCCCGGGCGGGGAGCCGACGCATTGCGGCCCCCCTTCACGGCTCTCCTTGCATCGCCCGCAGCACGTTACGGCCCAGGGTAACGGTCTTGCCGACGCCGCGGGCCTGCGCGATCTCCTCGGCCAACAATGCCGACTCGCGCCGGGGATCATGATGGCCCTTCGCCGCGACGCGCGACAAGGCCGAGACGTCGCAGGCCACCGCGTCGTCATAGCCGGGCATGTAGCGGGTCGAAAAGAAAGTGAAGCCGGCAATTGCCAGTTCACGCACCGGCGCGCGCAGCAAGAAGCGCGCGCAGATTAGGCCCGTTGTCGGACAAGCCCCGCTCAGCATTCGCGTCAGCTCAATATAGGTTTCGCATGGGATATGCCGTACGGCGGCACAGGCGGCGTAACGTTCCGAAGCGATCAGCGTATGCAGGAACGCGCCTCGCGTGGGGGTGCGGTGGACCAGCAGCCGCACCCCAGCCCCGCGCAGGAGTTCGGCAGTCACTGGTCGGGCTTCCTCGGTCAACGAATGGAACAGCACGTCGCAGCGCAGGGCATCCGCCCCGAGCGCCGGGACGGGTGTGTCCAGACCGTTGTTCATCCTGACGAAAAGGTCGTAGCGCGCCGGTTCGAGCCCGGCCAGATCCTCCTCAAGCGTACGGGCCGGTCCCAGAATCAGCACCCGCTAGTCGCGAAATCGCTCCGGCTGCAGCGCGTAAGCCGGTCCCAGCCTGCGCCGCAGCTCCTTGACTACAGGCGAGCGCAGGAATCCTGGCGCACGACGCAGCCCCTGCAGAAAGGCTATGTTAGGCATGATCCTCGTGTCTCGTCCTTGCAAGGCGCAGCATCATCCTTGGGCCCTCGACCGTTTCCGGTCAATGCGCAAACATCCTGCCTGCGTGGCTTGGCGCCCAAGGCGGACCGACCCAACCGCCGCCGACGCTTCCGAAATTCCGGGACGTCGGCTAAGCCATTCCAAAGCACAGTCTGACAGGAATACCGTGACCAGCCCAACCATCATCACGCTTTCGACGATCCCTTCGCGCTTTCAATTGCTCGGTCCGACGCTGCGATGCCTGCTGGACCAGAAATTACCGGCAGAGCGGATTCACGTCTATGTCCCGCAGCGCTACAACCGCTTTCCCGAGTGGGACGGGACATTGCCACAGGTGCCGGAGGGTATCACGATCCGCCGTTGCGAGCGGGACCTGGGGCCCGCGACAAAGATCCTGCCGGCGGCGCGGGATTATGCGGGTCAGGATGTGGACCTGCTGTTTTGCGACGACGACAAGCTCTACGATCGCGATTGGCATGCACGGTTGAAACGCGAGCGCAGCCGCCATCCGGGCGCCTGCATCGTCGAGGCCGGCGACAGCCTGCCGGACGTAGCCGATTCTGTCCGCACTGCCGACAGATTGCCGCGCGCTGCGCGTTGGACCAAGAAACCCCTATCCTACCGGATCAAACGGGTGCTGTCGCTTTTCACCATCAAGTCTTCAATCTACGCCAGCAGCGGCCATGTCGACATTCTGGGCGGACATGGCGGTGCCATGGTGCGGCCGGATTGGTTTGGTCTCGATGCGTGGGACATCCCCCCCGTGCTGCGGATGGTCGACGATCCTTGGCTTTCGGGTCACCTGGAACGGCGCGGGATTCCGATCTGGCTTCTGGCCAAGGTCAGCAGGATGAGGGTGTCGCAAGCAGGCAATGTCGATGCGCTCCACGAACTCGTCGAGTTGGACCACGACAGGGTCAAGGCCGATGTCGCCGCGATCGACTATATGAGAAGGACCTACGGCATTTGGCAACCCGGCGGCGAACCGGCCCAGCCCGCCTCGTGGATGAGCGAATCCATGCGCGAGATTGCCCGCCAAGCGCGACGCCGGGAAAAATGAAAGGCCCCGCGAATGCGGGGCCTTTCCGGAACCGTCGGCCGATCACTCGGCCTGGGCTTCCTCTTTCTTCTCGGGGGCGATTTCCTCGCCGGTCTCCTGGTCGACCATCTTCATGCCCAGGCGCACCTTGCCGCGGTCGTCGAAGCCCAGCAGCTTGACCTTGACCTCCTGGCCTTCCTTCAGCACCTCGTTGGGGTGGTTCAGGCGCTTGTTGGCGATCTGGCTGACATGCACCAGGCCGTCGCGCTTGCCGAAGAAGTTCACGAAGGCGCCGAAATCGACCAGCTTCACCACCTTGCCGACATAGACCTTGCCCTCTTCCGGCTCGGCCACGATCGAATAGATCATGTCATGGGCCTTCTTGATCGAATCG
>NZ_JBHRXE010000046.1:21095-23395 GCF_042648325.1 Paracoccus simplex
CGACTTTCGCACCCGAGGTCTCGACGATCTCGCGGATCACCTTGCCGCCCGAACCGATCACTTCGCGGATCTTGTCGGTCGGGATGGTCATGGTCTCGATGCGCGGGGCATGGGCGCTGAACTCGCGCCGGCCCTCGGTCAGGGCCTTGGCCATCTCGCCCAGGATGTGCATCCGGCCGTCCTTGGCCTGGGCCAGCGCCTGCTCCATGATCTCGGGGGTGATGCCCGCGACCTTGATGTCCATCTGCAGGCTGGTGATGCCGTTTTCCGTGCCGGCGACCTTGAAGTCCATGTCGCCCAGGTGGTCCTCGTCGCCCAGGATGTCGGTCAGCACCGCCCAGCGGCCGTCCTCTTCCAGGATCAGGCCCATGGCGACGCCGGCCACCGGCGCCTTCAGCGGCACGCCCGCATCCATCATCGACAGCGAGCCGCCGCAGACCGAGGCCATCGAGGACGAGCCGTTCGATTCGGTGATCTCGGAAACCACGCGGATGGTATAGGGGAAGTCGGTCGCGGCCGGCAGCACCGCCTGCAGCGCCCGCCAGGCCAGCTTGCCATGGCCGATCTCGCGGCGGCCGGGGCTGCCGACGCGGCCCACCTCGCCCACCGAATAGGGCGGGAAGTTGTAATGCAGCAGGAAGTTCGAGCGCGAGTTGCCGTGCAGCGCGTCGATGATCTGCTCGTCGTCGCCGGTGCCCAGCGTGGTGACGACCAGCGCCTGGGTCTCGCCGCGGGTGAACAGCGCCGAGCCGTGGGTGCGGGGCAGGAAGCCCACTTCGCTGTCGATCGGGCGCACGGTGCGGGTGTCGCGGCCGTCGATGCGCGGATGGCCGTCGATGATGCCGCCGCGCAGGATGCCCGATTCCAGCTTCTTCAGCGCCGAGCCCAGGGCGGTATCGGCCAGCTCGTCCTCGGTCAGGCCGGCCAGCACCTTGGCCTTGGCGGCCTCGATGGCGTCGCGGCGCTCGCCCTTGTCGCGGATCGCGTAGGCGGCGCGCATCTCGGCCTCGCCCAGCGATTTCACGCGGGCATAGAGCGCGCTGTAATCCGGCGCCTGGAAGTCGAAGGGCTCTTTCGCGGCCGCCTCGGCCAGGTCGATGATCAGGTCGATCACCGGCTGCATCGCCTCGTGGCCGAACTTCACCGCGCCCAGCATCTCGGCCTCGGTCAGCTCATAGGCTTCCGATTCGACCATCATCACCGCGTCGCGGGTGCCGGCGACGACCAGGTCCAGCCGCTGCTCGGGGTTCGAGCGCAGATGGTCCATGTCCTGCACTTCCGGGTTCAGCACGTATTCGCCATTGGCGAAGCCGACGCGGGCGGCGCCGATCGGGCCCATGAACGGCACGCCCGAGATGGTCAGCGCCGCCGAGGCGGCGATCATCGCCACGATGTCGGGATCGTTGACCAGGTCATGCGACAGCACCGTGCACATCACCAGCACTTCGTGCTTGAAGCCGGGGACGAAAAGCGGGCGGATCGGCCGGTCGATCAGGCGCGCGGTCAGCGTCTCCTTTTCCGAGGGACGGGCCTCGCGCTTGAAGAAGCCGCCGGGGATCTTGCCGGCCGCGTAGTATTTTTCCTGGTAATGGACGGTCAGGGGAAAGAAGTCCTGGCCGGGTTTCGGTTCCTTCGCGAAAGTGACGTTGGCCATCACGCTGGTCTCGCCCAGGGTGGCGATGACCGAGCCGTCGGCCTGACGGGCAACCTTGCCCGTTTCCAGCGTGAGCGTTTCCTGGCCCCACTGGATGGATTTCTTCACTTCATCAAACATCTGGTTTCCTCTGGCGACGCGCCGGCCCTTCCGGTCGCGTCCCGTGTCAAATGGCGGCCCCATTGCCGCCGCCCCTATCCTTTGCATGTGCCACGGGGCATGGCGTCACGTCACAGATGGCCGGCGCATACAGCAAAACAAGGCGTTTGGGAAGAGAATTGACGATTCAGCCGCCGCCGCCTTCACGCGCCGCCATCAGGGACAAGGGCGCATGGCCGGGGGCCCGCCGCGGCCTGCGGCGGGCATCCGACACGGCGCCTCTGTCCCTGATGGCGGCGCGGCGGGTCAGGCCCGGATCAAGGTCCGCGGCTCCGCCGGGCCGGCGCGATGGGCGCCGTCGCCGGCCACGAAGCGGCTGGCCGCCGGCGGGCTCTGCGCCGAGGTCGTCAGGACGCTGAAGCCGTCCAGCCGCTCGCGCTCCAGCATGGCGATGGCCCAGGCCCGGATGCTTTCCTCGTCCGGCCAGCCGCCTGCGGCCTCGCCTCGGTCGCCGCCACCGGCTTGGCCCGTCGCGGCCGGCTCGGTC
>NZ_JBHRXE010000047.1:0-100402 GCF_042648325.1 Paracoccus simplex
GCAGGAAGACATAGCGCTGCACAGCCGGCGCGGCAGGCGGTGGGGGCGGGGCGGGGGAAGGGGGGACTGCTGGATCCTGATCTGGCATGTCGGTCGCACGTCTGCTGTCGCGGCAGATCAGCAGGCAATCCCGGCGCGCGCAAGGCTTTTCCTTTGCCCCCGCAGCCTCTATATGGCGATCACCGATCACATGAAGGATAGGATCATGGCACCGATGCATTCCAGTTCCGCGACCCCGGCAAAGGCATGGGACAAGCGTGGCTGGCGCGCCTATCCGCGCGTCCAGATGCCGGACTATCCCGACCAGCCCGCCGTCGCCGCCGTCGAGGCGCAATTGGCCAAATACCCGCCGCTGGTCTTCGCCGGCGAGGCGCGCCGGCTGAAGGGCTCGCTGGGCGAGGTCGCGGCCGGCCGCGCCTTCCTGCTGCAGGGCGGCGACTGCGCCGAGAGCTTCGCCGAATTCTCGGCCGACAACATCCGCGACACCTTCAAGGTCATGCTGCAGATGGCGGTGGTTCTGACCTGGGGGGCGCAACTGCCGGTGGTCAAGGTCGGCCGCATGGCCGGGCAGTTCGCCAAGCCGCGATCAACCCCGACCGAGCTGCTGGACGGGCAGGAGCTGCCCAGCTATCGCGGCGACATCATCAACGGTTTCGATTTCACCCCCGAGGCGCGCATTCCCGATCCGCAGCGCATGCTGTCGGCCTATACCCAGGCCGCGGCCTCGCTGAATCTGCTGCGCGCCTTCTCGACCGGCGGCTATGCCGACATGCATCGGGTGCAAAGCTGGATCAGCGATTTCACCGGCGGCGAGGAAGCCGCACGCTATCGCGACATCGCCGACCGGATCAGCGACGCCATGGCCTTCATGGCCGCCGCCGGCGTGACCTCCGAAACCGCGCATGATCTCGGTAAGGTGGATTTCTACACCAGCCATGAAGCCCTGCTGCTGGAATACGAGGAGGCGCTGGCCCGCATCGATTCGACCACCGGCCTGCCGGTCGCGGGTTCGGGTCACATGATCTGGATCGGCGACCGCACCCGCCAGGTCGACGGCGCGCATGTCGAGTTCGCGCGCGGGGTGCAGAACCCGATCGGGCTGAAATGCGGCCCCTCGATCAGCGACAGCGACCTCAAGGCACTGATCGCCAAGCTGAACCCCGAGAACGAGCCGGGCCGGCTGACGCTGATCGCCCGCTTCGGTGCCGGGGCGGTGGGCGACCACCTGCCGCGCCTGATCAAGGCGGTGCGGGACGAGGGCGCGAATGTCGTCTGGTCCTGCGATCCGATGCACGGCAACACCATCAAATCGGCCTCGGGCTACAAGACCCGGCCGTTCGATTCGGTGCTGCGCGAGGTGCGCGAGTTCTTTGCCGTCCACCGCGCCGAGGGCACCATCCCCGGCGGCGTGCATTTCGAGATGACCGGCCAGGATGTGACCGAATGCACCGGCGGCGTGCGCGCCGTCACCGACGAAGACCTGTCGGACCGCTATCACACCGCCTGCGATCCGCGGCTGAACGCCAGCCAGTCGTTGGAACTGGCCTTCCTGGTGGCCGAGGAACTGCGCAACCGCCGCATCAACGGCTCCAAGCACGCCAGGGCAAGCTGAGCGGGCGCAGGGCGCGAGCAGGGATCGGGCGGTGGGGGCAGGGCCCTTGCCGCCCTTTTTCGTGCCGTCGTCAGAAGCGGCCGCCGCGCGGCCGGGGCGGCGGCACGCCCTGGATGACGTGGAACCGCGCCCGGCGTTCCTCGGGCGTCGCGGGCTCGGAGCCGGGCTCGGACGGGCGGGGCTCGGCGGGCAGGCTTGCCTGCCAGCGCGCCGGCGCTTCGTCGAACCCCGGGTGCGAGGGCGAAGGCTCCAGCACCCTGGCGCCGGGGATGACCGGGAATTGCTGGTCGCCGACCAGGTCGAAGCGCCGCGGACTCTGGCCAAGCTTGCCGTCGCTGATCAGGCAGCCCAAGGCCCGCGTCACGTCGCCCAGATCCGAGCGCAACGGCAAGAGCAGCATCCCGCCGCGCAGTCCGGGCCGGCCGTAGGAGGCAGGGGACTCAAGCGCGATCTCGGCGATCTGCGGGCCGCGGAAGACGCTTTCCAGCACGTCCGACAGCCGGCCGCGCGAACTGGTGTTCAGGAAGGCGCAAAGCGGCATGCCGCGCACCTCCATGCCCATCAGGTCGATCAGGTGCCGCCCGGCCAAGCGAAAGCGCGCCGCACCCGGCGCGATGCGTTCCAGAATGAAGGCATAATCCAAGGCCCGGCGAATGCCGCGCGGCTCGACATCGCCGCGGGCGGGAATGGCGCGGCCATGGCGCAGCCCTTCCCAATAGCCGCGCAGCTCGCCCAGGATCCGGTCGATCTGCACCGGTTCGTAATCCGCCAGGTGCAGCAGCTTGCCCTGGCTGCAGCCCGGCCGCTTGGGCGGACAATCCCCGTCCTGACCGTGATCCTGCGCCATCGCCCGGGCCTTACCTGCTTACCTGGAAAAACAAACTCCTGCAGGAAATCTAAACCCTTCCTCGATCTTTTCCGAGAGAATTCTCGGCCGATGGTTAAAATCCGCCGTCACCGCGCGTCGCCGCGGGGGCGGGGCTTGACCCGGCTGGCGGGCGAGGCCATTCAGGCGGCGCGAGGCACGGCAGGGGACATGAGCATGGTTCTGGAGCGCAGCGGACTTCTGGTGATCCTGTCCTCGCCCTCGGGGGCGGGCAAGTCGACGCTGGCGCGGCGGTTGATGGACTGGGACCGCGAGCTGCGCTTTTCCGTCTCGGCCACCACCCGCAAGCCGCGGCCCGGCGAGGTCGAGGGCGAGCATTACTATTTCCGCAGCACGGACGAGTTTCGCGCCATGGTCGCGGCCGGCGAGATGCTGGAACATGCCGAGGTCTTCGGCAATTTCTATGGCACGCCGCGCGGCCCGGTCGAGGCGGCGATGCGCGCCGGACGCGACACGCTGTTCGACGTCGACTGGCAGGGCGGCCAGCAGATCCGCGCCTCGAGCCTGGGAAAGCATGTGATCTCGATCTTCGTGCTGCCGCCCAGCCTGACCGAGCTGGAGCGCCGCCTGGTTTCGCGCGGGCAGGACGCGCCCGAGGTGATCGCCACGCGGATGCGGAAAAGCCGCAACGAGATCAGCCATTGGGCGGAATATGATTACGTGATCGTCAATGACGACCTGGACCGCAGCGCCGAAACCCTGATCACCATCCTGAAGGCCGAGCGGCAGCGCCGCGACCGGCAGGTCGGCCTTGGTCCCTTTGTTCGCGCCCTGATGGAGGAGGAAAGCGCATGATCTGGGAACTGGACGGCATCGCGCCGAAGATTGCCGCGGACGCCTGGGTGGCGCCGGATGCGCAGCTGATGGGCAAGGTGGTGCTGGAGCCGGGCGCCAGCGTCTGGTTCGGCGCCGTGCTGCGCGGCGACAACGAGGAGATCCGCCTCGGCCGCAACGCGAACGTGCAGGACCTGACGGTCTGCCATACCGATATCGGCTATCCGCTGACCATCGGCGCCAATTGTACCATCGGCCACCGCGCCATCCTGCACGGCTGCACCATCGAGGACGGGGCACTGATCGGCATGGGGGCGATCATCCTGAACGGCGCGCGCATCGGCGCCGGCTCGTTGATCGGGGCCGGGGCGCTGATCGCCGAGAACAAGGTGATCCCGCCCGGCTCTCTGGTCATGGGGGCGCCCGGCAAGATCGTGCGCGAGCTGGACGACATCGCCCGGGCGCAGCTGCTGAAATCGGCCGAAGGCTATAGCCGCAACGCCGCGCGCTATCGCAAGGGCCTGACCCAGGCCTTCGAGGGATGATGGAGGCGCGGCTTCACGCATTGCTGCGGGCAGTGCCGGTGCCGATGCTGGCCGTGGACCGGCAGGCGCGCATCGTCGGCGCCAATGAACTGGCCGAGGCGCTGTTGGGGCCGGCGCCAAGCGGGCGGCCCTTCGTCACCGTGCTGCGCCACCCCGAGGTGAATGCCGCGCTGGACGCGGTGCTGTCCGGCCAGGACCGGGCGCGGCTGACGCTGACCCTGGGCGCCGCCGAACGGCGCGTCTTCTGCGAGGTCACGGTGACGGCGCTGGACGCCCCGGACTTCAGCGGCGCGGCGGTGGCGATCGAGGACCGCTCGCGCGACGAGGAGACCGAGCTGATGCGGCGCGATTTCGTCGCCAATGTCAGCCACGAGCTGCGCACGCCGCTGACCGCGCTGATGGGCTTCATCGAGACGCTGCGCGGCCCGGCCCGCAACGATGCCGCGGCGCGCGACCGCTTCCTGGACATCATGGAGCGCGAGGCCGGCCGCATGAACCGGCTGATCGCCGACCTGCTGTCCCTGAGCCGCGTCGAGCAGGACGAACGGCGACGGCCGGCGCAGGGCATCGAGCTGGCGGGGCTGCTGCGCGGCGTGGTGGCGACGCTGGCCCCGGCGGCCGCGGCGGCGGAGGTGCGGCTGGATCTGCTGGGCGCCGAGGGTCAAGTGCCGCTGCCCGGCGATGCCGACCAGCTGGTGCAGGTGTTTCACAACCTGATCGAGAACGCGGTGAAATATGGCGGCACCGGCGGCGTCGTCACGGTGACGCTGGAGCATCTGGAGCATGAGCCGGTGCTGCGCGGCCCGGCCTGGTCGGTAAGCGTCGCCGACCGGGGCGAGGGGATAGATCCCCAGCACCTGCCGCGACTGACCGAACGCTTCTACCGGGTGGACACGCATCGCTCGCGCGAGCAGGGCGGCACCGGACTGGGGCTTGCCATCGTCAAGCATATCATCAACCGCCATCGCGGCCGGCTGCGGATCGAAAGCCATCGCGGCGAGGGCAGCCGCTTCACCGTCCTGCTGCCGCAGAAGATCGGACGGATCTGAGCGCCTGCGCGGCTTTGCCGGAATGTCGCGCAGGTTTACCGGTTGTAAGGGATTCTCGTGTTCTCTGAAAGTTCTCGACATGACGTGAGGACTGAACATGATCCGATTCCTGAGCGTGGCCCTGGCCGTGTTTTCGCTTGCCGGCTGCGCGACGATCACCAGGGGCACCAAGGACGCGCTGGTGGTGAACTCCACCCCCCAGGGCGCCCAGGTGAAGCTGAGCAATGGCGAGACCTGCACCGGCACACCCTGCACCTTCAAGCTGCCCCGCAAGTCCGAACTGAACGCGCTGATCAGCAAGGATCGCTGCCAGCCCCAGCAGGTGCGGGTGACCAATCGGGTCGCCGGCGGGGGCGGAGCGGCGATGGCCGGCAATGTGATCTTCGGCGGCATTATCGGCGCCGGCGTCGATGTCGGCAGCGGGGCCATGCTGGAACTGGTGCCCAACCCGGTCGAAGTCACGCTCGACTGCCAGAAATAGCCGGAAACCGAGCCCGCTCGCAGAAGGCGGACAGGGCCGCAGGCAGCACCCGATTAATGCTGCTGCGGCAGCCGACCGGCCCGGATCAAAGGGCAGGGAAGCCCTGGCATTTTTCGCGGCCCCGCGCCGGGGCCGCGTGGGACGGCCTATTCGGCGGCGTGGCCGGTCACATTGCCCGCAACGCCGTCGGATTTCATCCGGAAGCCGCGTTCGAGCTGGTCGAAGGGCGCCACCGGATACTCGCCCGAGAAGCAGGCATCGCAATATTGCGGGCAGGACTTGTTGCGGCCCTCGGCCTCGCCCACGGCGCGGTAAAGCCCGTCCAGCGACACGAAGGCCAGGCTGTCGACGCCGATCCATTCGCGCATCTCCGCCTCGGACATCTGCGCCGCCAACAGCTTGTCGCGGTCGGGCGTGTCCACGCCATAGAAGCATGGCCAGGCGGTGGGCGGGCTTGCGATGCGGAAATGCACTTCGGCGGCGCCGGCATCCAGGATCATGTCCTTGATCTTGCGCGAAGTGGTGCCGCGCACCACCGAATCGTCCACCAGAACCACGCGCTTGCCCTTGACCAGCGCCCGGTTGACGTTGAGCTTCAGCCGCACGCCCATGTTGCGGATCTGTTCGGTCGGTTCGATGAAGGTGCGGCCCATGTATTGGTTGCGGATGATGCCCATGCCGAACGGAATGCCGCTTTCATGCGCATAGCCGATGGCGGCCGGGGTGCCGCTGTCGGGCACCGGGCAGACCAGATCGGCCTCGACCGGGGCCTCGCGCGCCAGTTCCACGCCGATCTGGCGCCGGGTCTCGTAGACCGAGCGGCCGCCGATGATCGAATCGGGGCGCGAGAAATAGACATGCTCGAAGATGCAGAACCGCCCCTTCGAGGGGCCGAAGGGACGCGAGCTTTCGACCTCGCCCTTGGAGATCACCACCATTTCGCCCGGCTCGATCTCGCGCAGGAACTCGGCGCCGATGATGTCGAGCGCGCAGGTCTCCGAGGCCAGCACGAAGCCCTCGTCGCCCAGCTTGCCCAGCACCAGCGGCCGCACGCCCAGCAGATCGCGCACGCCGATCAGCTTGGTGCGGGTCATGGCGATGATGCTGAAGGCGCCTTCCACCCGACGCAGCGCGTCCTTCATCCGTTCCGGGATGTTGCGCTGGATCGAGCGCGCCATCAGGTGGATGATGCATTCGCTGTCGCTGCTGGACTGGAAGATCGAGCCGCGCTCGATCAGTTCGCGCCGCAGGGCCAGGGCGTTGGTGATGTTGCCGTTATGCGCCACCGCGCAGCCGCCCATGGCGAATTCGCCGAAGAAGGGCTGGACGTCGCGAATCGCCGTCGCGGCCTTGGTGCCGGCGGTGGAATAGCGCACATGCCCGATGGCGAGCGAACCGGGCAACGTTTCCATCAGGCTTTGCTTGGTGAAGTTGTCGCGGACGTAGCCGAAGCGGTGGGCGCTGTTGAAACCCTGTTCGGCATCATGGCTGACGATGCCGCCGGCCTCCTGCCCGCGGTGCTGCAGGGCGTGCAGCCCCAAAGCGACGAAATTGGCGGCATCCGTCACTCCGATCACGCCGAACACGCCGCATTCTTCGTGCAGGCGGTCGGAATCGAAGGGATGGGCAAGGAATGGCTGCATCATCACCGAACTCTTGGGGCTATTCCGGGGCTGGGCATGGGCGCTTGACGCCAATCTAGGGTGTCAGGCCGGCGAAGTCACGCCCCACCGCCGCGGCGGGGCGCTTTTTATGTCACGAAAGCGGCATATTGTTTCAGTTCGCCGGCGCCGCGGGAGTTTGGGCCGGGCTCTGGGCCGGAGTCTGGGTCGCGGCATCGACCGGCTGGCCGGCGGGGGCGCAGCTGCGCACCAGCTGCTCGTAGCGGCTGACCACCCAGCCCGGCGCGTCCTGCGGGATCTGCTGGTCCATCTGGCCGCGCATGCGCTCGAACACCTGGGCCGAGCGGGAGTTCTCGACCGCCGCCACCGGCTGCGTCGCCATCACCCGGTCATAGACGATGAAGGCGATGGCGACCAGCAGGATGCCGCGCGCCACCCCGAACAGGAAACCCATGCCCTGGTCGACGCCGCCAAGCGCCGACCGCTGCACGACCGAGGAAAACAGCGGCGTGATGATCGAGAACAGCACCAGCGCCAGGGCGAAGACCGCGGCGAAGCCGGCGATGGTGCCCAGTTCGCAGCTGTCGGCCAGGAACTTGTTCAGCCCCGGCACCTGCGCCACCATCGGCCGCACCGTCGGCGCGAAGATGAAGGCCAGCACCGCCGCGCCGATCCAGCCCAGAATCGCCAGCGATTCGCGCACGAAGCCGCGCGCATAGGCCAGGATCGCCGAGAGGATGATCACGGCCGCGACAATGCCGTCGATGATGGTGAATCCGTCCATTTTCACGCCCTTTCGCGGTTTTGCCGCGTCTGAAAGCCAGGCCCGCCGCCGTCATCCGGCGCCGAAGGTCTCGCCCACGAAACTTGTCAGGTCGGCGATGCGGTCGATCCGCATGCCGGCCACGCCCTCGACCTTGGTGGCCGCTGGCAGGATCGCCCGTGAAAAACCAAGTTTCTGCGCCTCTTTCAACCTGTTTTCCGCCTGGGCGACCGGCCGCAGCGCCCCGGACAGGCTGATCTCGCCGAAAAGCACGCAATCGGCGGGCAGCGCCGCATCCTCGCGCGCGCTGAGCAGCGCGGCGGCGATAGCAAGGTCGGCGGCGGGTTCGTTGACACGCATCCCCCCGGCAACATTGAGAAAAACGTCGAGCCCCGCGAAGGGAATGGCACAGCGCGACTCGAGCACGGCCAGGATGGTCGAGACCCGGCCGCCATCGAGCCCGACCACGGTTCGGCGGGGACTCGCCAATGTCGAGGGCGCGACCAGCGCCTGCACCTCGGTCAGCACCGGGCGGGTGCCCTCGATCCCGGCGAAGACCGCCGAGCCGGGGCTGGGCTCGCCGCGTTCGGAAAGAAACAGCGCCGAGGGGTTGGCGACCTCGGACAGGCCGCCGCCGGTCATCTCGAAGACGCCGATCTCGTCGGCCGGGCCGAAGCGGTTCTTGTGGGCGCGCAGGATGCGGAACTGATGGCCGCGCTCGCCCTCGAAATACAGCACGGTGTCGACCATGTGCTCGACCACGCGCGGACCGGCGATCTGGCCCTCCTTGGTGACATGGCCGACCAGGATGACCGAGGTGCCGCGGCGCTTGGCGAAGGTGACGAGCTCATGGGCGGCGGCGCGGACCTGCGCCACCGAGCCCGGCGCCGCCTCGATCCGGTCGGACCAAAGCGTCTGGATCGAGTCGATCACCGCGACATCGGGCCGCTCGGCGTCGAGCGTGGTCAGGATGTCGCGCAGCGCCGTCTCGGCCCCCAGCCGCACCGGCGCGTCGCCCAGACCCAGGCGCTGCGCGCGCAGCCGGACCTGGGCGCTGGCTTCCTCGCCCGAGACATAGATCGCGCTTTGCCCCGAACGGGCGAAGGCGCTGGCAGCCTGAAGAAGCAGCGTGGATTTGCCGATGCCCGGATCGCCGCCCACCAGGATCGCCGAGCCGGGCACCAGCCCGCCGCCCAGCACCCGGTCGAGCTCGGCGATGCCCGAAGTGGCGCGGGGCGGCGGCGCCTCTTGCGTATCGAGCCCGGAGAGCGGGATGCTCTTGCCCTTGAGCGTGCCCAGGCCGCGGCCGGGGCCCTGGCTCAGCGGCGCTTCCTCGATGATGGTGTTCCAGGCGCCGCAGGCTTCGCAGCGCCCGGCCCATTTGCGATGGCTGGCGCCGCAGGCGGTGCAGGTGAAGGCGGTGATCGGTTTGGCCATGCGCCGTTATGTGGCAGATTGCGCGGCGCTACGCCATGGGCCCGGCGCCGGCGCTTGCCGTTTCTTGCATACCCATAAGGCCGTGCTGCCGGACCCGAGCGTCCGCCGCTGCGCAATGGGCATCTGGAAAACGGAACCCCCTCAGTGCATGCCCAATCCGGCGCGCATCAACAGCTTGCGGACCGGAGCAGCGGCATAGAGACTGCCCAAGGCCGCGGCCCGCAGGTCGCGCAGCGGCCGGGCCGCGATCATGCTGGCGCGGTTCAGCGCGTCGATGCCGATCAGCCGGGCCAGCGCCTCGGGGCGGCGGCGGCGCTCATAGGCGTCGAGCGAGGCGGCGCTGCCGGGATCGCCCGAGGACAGCGCGACCAGGGCGGCGAGATCGGCGAGGCTCATGTTCAGCCCCTGGGCGCCGATGGGCGGGACGACATGCGCGGCCTCGGCGATCAGCGCCGTGCGCGGGCCGGTGAATCGGTCGGCGATCTGGCTGATGATCGGCCATTCCGTCAGGCGCGTGGCCTGGGTCAGGTGGCCCAGAACCCCGGCCGAACGGCGGTTCAGCTCGGCCTCGAACGCCTCGCGCGGCAGGGCGCGCAGTCGGGCGGTTTCCGCGCCGCGCTCCATCCAGACCACGGCCGAGCTCGGCTTGCCGTCGCGGTCGGGCAGCGGCACCAGCGTGAACGGGCCGCCCGAGCGGTGGATCTCGGTCGAGACATTGTCGTGCGGGCGCTCATGGGTGACGGCGAAGGCCAACGCCTTCTGGCCATAGCGCAGCGTGCGGGTGCCGATGCCGAGCGCTTCGCGGACCGGCGAGTTGCGGCCGTCGGCGCCGATCACCAGCTTTGCGCGGACCCGATTGCCGTCGGTCAGCGTCGCCAAGGCCTCGCTGTCGCGGACCACCAGCCCTGCCGTGCCGGTGCCGGGCAGGAAGCGGACATTCTGCAACCCGGCGAGGCGGGCCGAGATCTCGCGCTTCAAAAGCCAGTTGGGCAGGTTCCAGCCGAAGGGCTGGTCCGAGATCTCGGCGGCGTCGAAATCGCGGCTCAGGCGGGCCTGCGACCGTTTTCCGCCGGCGTCGATGATGCGCATCACCTGCAAGGGCGTGGCATGGGGAAGCAGGCGATCCCACAGCCCGGCGGCCTGCAGCACGGCGATTGAAGGCTGCAGGAAGGCGGTGCTGCGCAGGTCCGAACCCGTGGCCGTCTCCTCCGTCACCGGCGGGGCGGGATCGACGCAGGTCACCGCATGGCCGGCGCTGCCAAAGGCTGCGGCCGCGATCAGCCCGGCGATGCCGCCGCCGGAAACGAGGATCTCGGTGTTGTCGATCTGCATCATCCGGTTCCGGTCGGTCTAGAATCCCGCCGCATAGGCAGCGAGCATGACAAAGACCAGCACGGTGGCCGCCAGTCCGATCAGGCTGAGCGCCGGCAGGCCCCAAAGCACGAGGCAGACGGCCGAAAGCACCACGACCAGCAGCGCGAAGGAGAAAAGGCTTCTCGCGGTGCGCGCTTCGGCCCGGTTCTGGGCTGCGGCTTCGGCGGGGGTGAGCGGTTCGGACATGGCGCGTTCCTTGGCTTGCGGTTTTCCGGGGCTTGCGGTTTTCCCGGTCGGACGGAAGCTCAAGTCTTAACCGGCGCGTCGGTTCCGGCAAGCCCGCGCAGGAAGGCGGTCAGGTCGCCGGTGCGGTAATGCACATGCGGCCCGTGGTCCTGGTCCCCGGCCAGCTCGTCCGGGCCGTGGCGCCCCGGACCGACCAGAATCGTCCGCATTCCAAGCTCATGTGGGACGGCGAGGTTTCTCGGGTCGTCCTCGAACATGGCGGAGCTGTTCGGTTCAAACCCCTCGGCGGCGAGGACTGCGGCATAAGCGCGCGCATCCGGCTTGGGGTGGAAATCCACCTCTTCGACGCCATGGATCGCGTCGAAGACCATCAGCCCGCGATGCTCCAGCACCCGCGCCGCATAGGCGCTGTCGGCATTGGTATGCACGATCTTGCGGCCGGGCAGGGCGGCGATCAGCGCCGCCAGTTCCGGATCCGGGGTCAGGTCCGTGAAGTCGATGTCGTGGACGTCGCGCAGATAGGGCAGCGGGTCGATGCCATGTTCGGCCATCAGCCCGGCCAGCGTGGTGCCATGGGTGCGCCAGTAATGGCGGCGCAGCCGGCCGGCCTCGGGTTCGGTCACGCGCAATTCGCGCATGACATAGGCGGTCATGCGCCGCTCGATCTGGGCGAACAGCCTGACCTCGGGCGCATAAAGCGTGTTGTCCAGATCGAAGATCCAGGTGGAGACATGACGAAAATCCATGACAACTGCCTAAACCCGCGGCATGGCGCTTGCAATCGCCGTTCCAAGCGGGAATCGTGCCCGCCATGAAAGACGCCTATTCCCTGATCCTTTCCGCCATCGACAACGGCATCTACCGCCCCGGCGACCGGCTGGTCGAATCTGAGCTGGCCGAGCGCTTCGGCGTCTCGCGCACGCCCGTCCGCGAGGCGCTGCAGCGGCTGGAAACCCAGTCGATGCTGAAGCGCGACGGGCGCAGCCTGATCGTCGCCACGCTGGACCACAACCAGTTGGCCGAGCTTTACACCGTGCGCGCCGAGCTCGAGGCGCTGGCCGCGCGGCTGGCCGCCCGCCACGCCACGCCCGAGGAGGTGCGCGTGCTGGCCGGCATGGTCGAGGACGACCGCGCCATCCTGGGCGATCCGCAGGCCCTGGCGCGGGCGAACCGCCGCTTTCACCACCAGATCCACCTGGCCTCGCACAACCGCTATCTGGTGCAGCAGCTGGACCTGGTGCATCGCAGCATGGCGCTGATGGCACGCACCAGCCTGGCGGCGCAGGGCCGCGACGTAGTGACGCTGGACGAGCATCAGGCCATCGTCGACGCCATCGCCGCCCATGACGGGGCGACGGCGGAACAGGCGCTGCGGCACCATATCTCGATGGCCTTCGAGACCCGGTTGAAGGAAGAGGCGCGGCTGGCCGACGAGGAGGAATGATGCGCGAGATCCGCGCGCCCGCCGATCTGGAGGAAGGCGCGGCGCATCTGATGCGGGTCTGCCCGGTCTGGGCGCGGGAACTGCCGGCGCTGCTGCCGCTGCCGATGCGGCGCTGGCCCGAGGGATTTCCAGCGATCCGCGACGCGCTGGTCTCGCAGCAGATCTCGACGCGGGCGGCCAGCGCGATCGGCGCGCGCCTGGCCGCGGCGGGGCTGGCCGACGAATCCGGGATCGCGGCGGCGGATGACGAGGCCTTGCGCGCCGCCGGCCTGTCGCGCCCGAAGATCCGCTACCTGCGCGGCATCGTCGCGGCCGGGGTCGATTGGCCGGGCCTGCGCGGCCTGTCCGACGACGAGGTGATCGCCCGGCTGACGGCGCTGCCGGGCATCGGCCGCTGGACCGCCGAGATCTACCTGAAATTCGCGCTCGGCCGGGCCGATGCCTTCGCTGCCGGCGATCTGGCGCTGGCCGAGGCGGCGCGGCTGCTCTACGGCCTGCCCGAGCGGCCCGGTCCCGCCGCGCTGACGGCGCTGGCCGCGCCCTGGCGGCCCTGGCGCGCGGTTGCGGCCCGGGCGCTCTGGGCCTATTACCGGGCCGCAAAGGGGCGCGAGGGCGTCCGTTAGGGGGGACGAGATGCTGCGCGAATTGAAATCCGAACGCAAAGGGCCGCAGAAGGCCGATTCCGTGGTGGTCTTCCTGCATGGCTACGGCGCCGATGGGGCCGACCTGCTGGGCCTGGCCGATCCGCTGGCGCCGCACCTGCCGGGCACCGCCTTCTATGCCCCGGACGCGCCCGAGCGCTGCGTGAACAACCCGATGGGCTATCAATGGTTTCCGATCCCCTGGATGGATGGCTCCAGCGAGGAGCAGGCGCGCAGCTCGGCCGCGCAATCCTTCAAGGACATCAATGCCTTCCTTGACAAGGTTCTGGCGGATGAGGGGCTGGCGCCGCACCGGCTGGCGCTGATCGGTTTCTCTCAGGGCACGATGATGGCGCTTTCCGTGGCACCACAGCGCGAACCCGAGATCGCCGGCGTGGTCGGTTTCTCGGGCCGGCTGCTGGAGCCCGAGAAGGCGGGGGAGGTCAGGACCAGACCGCCGATCCTGCTGCTTCATGGCGACCAGGACCCGGTGGTGCCCTTCGAAAGCATGGGCATCGCGGGCGAAGCGTTGCAGAAGGCCGGGTTCACCGTCTACGGGCATGTGATGAAGGGCACCGCGCATGGCATCTCTCCCGACGGGTTGTCGGTGGCGCTGGCTTTCCTGGAAGAGCGATTTGCCGCCAAACCCTGAAGGTTTGAACGATCCCGCCCTTGCCAAACCCGAACCAGGCCCTACCTTGATTCTGGAGAGACGAGGAGAAAGCCCATGACCACCCTGATCTGGATGACCGCGATCGCCCTGATTCCGGCCGGCACGGTGGTGTTGCGTTTCCTTGCCCCGCAACCGCAGCGCGTGACCGTTCGCGCCCGCCGCTGAGCGGCCTTTCTCTCAGGTCCAGATGGCCGGATCCGCAATTTCGATGGAATTGCCGGCCGGGTCGCGGAAATACAGCGACCGGCCGCCTTGCGGCCAGGTGAAATCGGCCTCGATCCTTATCCCCGCAGATTCAAGATGCGCGCGCCAGGCGTCGAATGCGCCCGGCTCGGCAGCCATGCAGAAATGCCCCGGCCCCTCGGCGCCATGCGGCGGCACCGGCAGCCGGGCACCGGCTTTCGGCGGCATGCGCGTGGCGCTGGCCCGGAACACCAGCAGCACCTGGCCGCCGCAGCGGAAAAAGACATGTCGGCCCGGCACGCGGGCGATCTCGGTCAGACCGATGATGCCGGTCCAGAAATCCGCGGCCTCGTCCAGATCCTCGGCGTAGAGCGCGGATTCCAGTGTCCCGATCAACTGGGGTGGCGTTCTCATGCCACCATCTTGCCAGCTCTTTGCCGGCAGGGCCAGCCCGGCTTGACCTTCCCCGCCCGGCGCGACAGCTTGGTCCGGCGCGACAGGAGGAATGGCATGGCGTGGATCTATCTTGGCGTGGCAGGGCTTTTCGAGATCGTCTGGGCCCTTGCCATGAAGCAATCCGAGGGCTTCACCCGCCCCTGGCCGACGGTGGTCACCGTCGTCGGGATGGCGGCCAGCATCTGGTTCCTGTCGCTGTCGATGAAGGTGCTGCCGCTGGGCACCGCTTATGTGATCTGGACCGGCATCGGCGCGATCGGAGCCTTCGTGCTGGGGATCGCGCTGCTGGGCGAGACGGCCGATGCGCTGCGCCTGGTGGCGGCGGTGCTGATCGTCTCGGGACTGGTGCTGATGAAGCTTGCCTCGCCGCATTGATCGGCGCATCGTCCTGTCACACCCGTGTCACGCCGCGCGGCTATTTGATCGGCGGGCATATATTCGGGGACTTGTCAGCCCATGGCCGCGATATATAGTCGGCCTACCCATCAGGATGAGTTCCGGGCAAGGCGAAACGAGGTGCCGATGCTGGACGACCACGGCGATTTCCGAACGCAGTTCGTGCGCGAGCCTTCCTTCTTGCGCCACCATCCCGCGCTTGTGCTCAACGCCGATTTCAGGCCGCTCAGCTACTACCCCCTGTCGCTCTGGCCTTGGCAGGAGGCGGTCAAGGCGGTGTTCCTGGACCGGGTCCAGATCATCGCCGAATATGACGAGGTGGTGCGAAGCCAACGCCACAGCATCCGCATCCCCTCGGTCGTGGTGCTGAAGGATTTCGTGAAACCCCAGAAGCGCGTGGCATTCACGCGCTTCAATCTTTTTCTGCGGGACGAATTCTGCTGCCAGTATTGCGGCGCCAAGGGCGATCTGACCTTCGACCATGTCATCCCGCGCTCGCGCGGGGGGGTGACCAGCTGGGAGAACGTCGTCGCCGCCTGCTCGCCCTGCAACCTGAAAAAGGCCAACAAGTCGCTGCGCCATTCCGGGCTGAAGCTGCGCCGCATCCCGTGCCGTCCCACCGCCGAAGAGATGCACGCGGTCGGCCGCCGATTCCCGCCGAACCACCTGCATGAAAGCTGGATCGACTATCTTTACTGGGACAGCGAGCTGCTTTCCGAATGACGCCGGCGACAGCACACCGCCGCCTCTGGCGCTAGCCCGCGCCGACGAAACGAGCGCTTCGAAAACACGGCTTGTTTCCGGCGCTGCACCGGGTATTGCGTCACCCATCGGCACATTTTTTTGCTGCTTTCGAGGTTTGGATGGCAAGAATAACGGTTCACCCGTCGATTGGTATCGACATGAGGGAAATCGACTTTTCGAACATGTATTATGGTGACAGCGTCAGGCGCACGACCTCGAGCTTCACCGTCTATTACGAGGACGGGTTCCGCGAGGTTTTCCTGGGCTCGGGGTTCCGCTATGACCGTGACGGTCAGCCCTATTCCGGGACGGTCACCAGCTATATCCTCCACCACGGCAACGACCGGCTTTCCGCGGTCGAGGGCGTCCGCATGGCGGCGGCGGATATTGCCGATGCCGCCGCAAGCTCCGGCCTGACGGATGATCTGGCGGTGATCGGCCAAGCCCTTGCCGGCGCCGACGTGCTTTCCGGTGGCAGCCGGGCGGATTTCTTCCTGGGATTCTCGGGCAACGATCTGCTGAATGGCAATGGCGGCTCCGATACGCTTTACGGCGGCCTGGGCCGCGACACGCTGAGCGGCGGCAACGGCTGGGATCAACTTCACGGCGGCGGCGGGGCGGATCAGCTTTACGGCGGCGCGGGTAACGACCTGCTGCGGGGCGGGGTCTGGCATGACAGCCTGTGGGGCGGGCTGGGCAGTGACCGGCTGTTCGGCGAGGATGGAGAGGATCGTCTGTTCGGTGGCGCCGACGGCGACATCCTCTCGGGCGGCGCCGGCGCCGATCTGCTGTGGGGCGAGGCGGGCGCCGACTTGCTGCGGGGCGGCGCTCATGCCGACCGGCTGTTCGGCGGCATCGGCAACGACACGCTGCATGGCGAGGCCGGCGCGGATATCCTGGCCGGAGGCCTGGGTTCGGACCGGCTGTTCGGCGGTCTGGGCGCGGATCGGTTCGTCTTCATGGCGCCGGCCGACAGCGGCATCGGGCCGGCCGGCCGCGACGTGGTGATGGATTTCAGGCGCTGGCAAGGCGACCGGCTCGACCTGACGCCGCTTGATGCCGATCTGGATCGAGGCGGCAACAACGCCTTCCGCTTCATCGGGACCGAGGCGTTTTCCGGCAGCGCCGGAGAACTGCGCTATTATCGCAACGGCGGCACGACGGTGGTCACGGCAGACAGGGACGGCGACGGCGCGGCGGATTTCGCCTTTCATCTGCAAGGCGTATTCACCCTGCAGGCCGGTGATTTCCTGCTGTAGACCGGCCCCGGCGGCGGTGCGGAACCAGGCAGTTCCGCACCCTTGCCGCAACGGCATCGGCAAGAAAGCGCCGTAATCTCAACGGAGAATCGACAAGGCGCCGGCTGGATGTCAAATTCGGGAACGAGAGCGACCGGGTGAGGACAGTGCCCATGTCTCACCCGGTCTCGCCGTACCTGTAAAAGAGGAACTCGTTCAACGGCTTTCGCCACCCTGCAATGAAAGCCCGGAACGGTGAACCTGCCTTTTTGGTGAGGTTTCGTCCATTTATTCCCTAACCATTCAATTTAGGGATGATATATGTTTATTATTCCGCGACTACCGCTCTTATTATGGTTGAGTGGGAATTGATAAACTCGCCTCTGGAATGAGGCCCTGCATTATTGCTAAGACCGGCTCACCGAAAGATTCGTGTGGGGTAGCAGCATGGCCGCAGAGGACAGGAATTCGACCGACGCCGGGTCGGAAGCCGCGAATCTTGCCCGAAAACAAGCCCGTGCCGCAGAGCGGCTGGCGCGCCAGGCCGCCAACCAAGCCGAGCGCGAGGCAAGGCGCGCCGCGCGCCAGGCCGAGCGCGAGGCGCGCAAGCCCGGCCCCGCCTTGGACGCACCGGCGCTTCCCGCAGCGACCCCGGCAGCGGCACGGGATTTCAACATCCTGTTGATCGGGCAGGGGGGCCGGCTGGGGATCGAGACGGTGCTGTTCGCCGCCAGCCTGCGCCACAACGCCCCCGGCTGGTCGGGCCGGCTGATCGTCGCCGAACCCCGTGCCGAAGGCGCCTGGGCCGGGCGCCGCGTCGCCATGCCCGAACCGGTGCGCGCCGCGCTGACCGGCTTCGGCGCCGAGATCGTGCCCTTTACCGCGACGCGCTTCGGCCACAGCTATCCCTATGGCAACAAGATCGAGGCGTTGGCCATCCTGCCGGCCGGCCAGCCCTTCGTGTTCTTCGACAGCGACACCCTGGTGACCGGCCCCCTGGACCGGGTGGATTTCGATTTCGCCCGCCCCTCGGCCTCGATGCGCCGCAGCGGCACTTGGCCCGAACCGCCGCCTTACGGACCCGGCTACGCGCAGATCTGGAAATCGCTTTATGACCGGTTCGGCCTGGATTTCGACAGCTCTCTGGATCCGGCGCAGCCCGACGAGCATTGGGAACGCTATCTGTATTTCAACGCCGGCTGGTTCTTCGGCGCCGATCCGCAGGAATTCGGCCGCCGCTTCCTGGATTGGGCGGTGGCGATCCAGGATCAGCCGGGCGAGGCGCTGGCCTGCCAAAGCCTCGATCCCTGGCTCGATCAGGTCACGCTGCCGCTGGTGATCCATTCTCTGGGCGGCGGCCGTCCGGGGCCGGAACTCGACGGGCTCGACGGCTGGGCGACCTGCCATTATCGCAATCTGTCGCTGCTCTACGCCCGCGAATCCGACGCGGTGGTGGCGCTGGTCGAGGCGCTGACGGCCGATCCCCGCATCGCGCCCCTGCTGATCGAAGACGAGGCCGTCGCCCGCCTGATCGCCGGCGGCGAGGGGCGCAGCCGGATCCGTCCGATGTTCGCCGGCGAAACCCCGCCTCCGACCGAACGGGCGACGCGCCAGCGGTTGCGGCGGGCCGGCCTCTGGTTCCGCTAGGCTTTGCCGGCCCGCATGCGCTCAGGCCGGCCCAACCGGCCTGAGCGCGCCGCCTATCCCCCGTTCAGAACCGCATCGCAGCGGGCGCAGGTGCCGGGGTGCTTGTGGCTGCCGACATCGGGCAGGATCTTCCAGCAGCGCTGGCATTTCTCGCCCTCGGCCTCCTCGAAGACCACGCCGATGCCGGGCACGTCCGACAGCCGGAAAGCCTCACCCGGGGCGGGGTCGGCGGTCAGGCTCAGGCCCGAGGTGATGCAGATATCGGCGAAATCCACCGATTTCAGCGCCTTGAGATCCTCGGCCTCCTCGACATGCACCACCGGCGCGGCCTCCAGGCTGGCACCGATCACCTTGTCGCTGCGCTTGATCTCCAGCGCGGCGGTGACGGTACGGCGGACGCGGCGGATGGCTTCCCATTTCCGCGCCAGCGCCTCGTTCAGCCAGATCGCCGGGGTGACGGGGAAGTCCTGCAGATGCACGCTGTCCTCCTCGGACGGAAAGCGCGACAGCCAGACATCCTCCATGGTGAAGGGCAGGATCGGCGCCAGCCAGGTGACAAGCCGGTGGAACAGCAGGTCCAGAACCGTGCGGGTCGCCCGCCGCCGCGCCGAATCGGGCGCATCGCAGTAAAGCGCGTCCTTGCGGATGTCGAAATAGAAGGCCGAAAGGTCGACCGTGGCGAACTGGAACACGGTCTGGAACACGCCCTGGAAGTCGAAGCCGTCATAGCCCTTGCGCACCTGCCGGTCGATCTGGGCCAGGCGGTGCAGCACCCATTGCTCCAGTTCCGGCATTTCGGCCGGCTCGACCCGCTCGGCCTCGGTGAAGCCGTCCAGGTTGCCCAGCACGAAGCGCAACGTGTTGCGCAGCCGGCGATAGCTGTCGGCGGTGCCCTTCAGGATCTCGGGGCCGATGCGCTGGTCGGCGGTATAGTCGGTCTGCGCCACCCAGAGCCGCAGGATATCGGCGCCGTATTGCTTGATGACCTCGGCCGGCACGATGGTATTGCCCAGCGACTTGGACATCTTCATGCCCTTCTCGTCCAGGGTGAAGCCATGCGTGACCACGTTGCGATAGGGCGCCCGGCCCCGGGTCGCGCAGGCCTGCAGCAACGAGGACTGGAACCAGCCGCGATGCTGGTCGGTGCCTTCCAGATAGACGTCGGCGATGCCGTCCGGCGCGCCGTCGGCGCGGTCGCGCAGCACGAAGGCATGGGTCGAGCCGCTGTCGAACCAGACATCCAGCACGTCCATCACCTGCTCGTAATCCGCCGGATCGGCAACGCCCGCCAGAACCTCGGCGGCAAAGCCGGGACGATACCAGACGTCGGCGCCGTCCCGTTCAAAGGCGGCGATGATGCGGTCGTTGACCCGCTGGTCGCGCAGCAGGAAGTCCGGGTCGGATGGCCTGGCGCCCTTCTTCACGAAACAGGTCAGCGGCACGCCCCAGGCGCGCTGGCGCGACAGCACCCAGTCGGGCCGGTTCTCGACCATCGAATGGATGCGGTTGCGGCCCGATTGCGGCCACCATGTCACTAGCCTGTCGATGCTGGTCAGCGCCCGCGTGCGGATGGTGTCGCCATATTCGCCCATGCCGTCGGTCAGCTTGTGGTCGATGGCGGCGAACCATTGCGGGGTGTTGCGATAGATCAGCGGCGCCTTGGAGCGCCAGCTATGCGGGTAGGAATGCTTGATCTTGCCCTTGGCCAGCAGCGCGCCGGCCCAGGCCAGTTGCTTGATGACGCTGACATTGGCCGGGCCTTCCTTGCCGTCCGAGCCGATGATGGCCTGGCCGCCGAAGATCGGCAGGTCGGCGCGATAGGAACCGTCCGGCTCGACATTGTAGGTCATCGGCAGCTTGAAGCGCAGGCCAAGCTGGTAGTCGTCGTCGCCATGGCTGGGCGCAGTATGCACGAAGCCGGTGCCGGCATCGTCGGTGACGTGATCGCCGGGCAGCAGCGGCACGGCATAGTCCCACTCGCCCGCGCCGGCCTCGACACCGCGGAAGGGATGCGCCAGCACCACGCCCTCCAGGTCGGCCGCCGTCACGTCGCGCACCCGCTGCCAATCCTCGATCTTGCCGGCCTGTTTCACGCTCTCGGCCAGCGCATCGGCCAGCACCAGCAGCTCGCCGGGCTTTGCGGTGGCATTCTCGGCCACCGCATCGACGCGATAAAGCCCATAGGCAATGCCCGGATTATAGGCCACGGCGCGGTTTTGCGGGATGGTCCAGGGCGTCGTGGTCCAGATCACCACGCTGGCGGGCCTCTCCGTTGCCCAAACTCCCTGCGAGGATGCCACCGGGAACCGCACCCAGATGGTGTGGCTGGTATGGTCGTGATACTCGACCTCTGCCTCGGCCAGCGCGGTCTTCTCGACCGGAGACCACATCACCGGCTTCGAGCCCTGATAGAGCGCGCCGTTCATCAGCAGCTTCATGAACTCGGCCGCGATCACCGCCTCGGCGTGATAGTCCATGGTCAGGTAGGGCTGGTCCCATTTGCCGGTGACGCCCAGCCGCTTGAACTCCTCGCGCTGGATAGCCACCCATTCCTCGGCGAAGCGGCGGCATTCCTGGCGGAACTCCACCATGTCGACCGCATCCTTGTCCTGCCCGGCCTTGCGGTATTTCTCCTCGATCTTCCATTCGATCGGCAGGCCGTGGCAGTCCCAGCCCGGCACATAGCGGGCGTCGCGACCCATCATCTGGTGGCTGCGCACCACGATGTCCTTGATGGTCTTGTTCAACGCGTGACCGATATGCAGATGGCCGTTCGCATAGGGCGGGCCGTCATGCAGGATGAAGGGCGCGCGCCCCGCCGCCCGTTCCCGGAGCCGGTCGTAGATGCCGATCCGTTCCCAGCGGGCCAGCCATTCCGGCTCGCGCTGCGGCAGGCCGGCGCGCATCGGGAAATCGGTCTGGGGCAGGAAGACGGTGTCGCGGTAATCGGGCGCGGCCGGGGTTTCGGTGGTGGTGTCGCTCATCTGGCGGGAATCCTTCGCTGGCTGGGCAGGCATGCGTGACCCGGCGGCGAGGACCCCCTACGCCGCCGGGCGGATAATTCGGAAAATCCCGGCCCTGCTGAACATGCGCGGGTTATAGGAAACCGCCCCGAGCCCTGCAAGCGCGGCTTTCTCGGGGCGGGGGCCGTGACATGCTGCCGCCTTGCAAGCCCGGCCGTCCCGGCCCATATCGGCGCCATGATTCCGCCGCGCTTTGACGTCACCCCCGAACAGATCGACCGCGTCGTCGCCACCTTCTACGCGGCGATCCGCCGGCATGAGGTGCTGGGCCCGGTCTTTGCCGCCCATGTCGCCGACTGGCCCGAGCACGAGGCCAAGATCGCCCGGTTCTGGCGCAACGCCATCCTTTACGAGCGCGGCTACGACGGCAATCCGATGCAGGTGCATATGCGCGCCGGCGACGTGCGGGCCGAGCATTTCGCACCCTGGCTCATGCTGTTCGACGAAACGCTGCGCCGCACCCTGCCGCCCGAAACGGCGCGGGCCTGGTCGGCGCTGGCGCATCGCATCGGCGCCGGGCTGCGCATGGGGGTCGAGGATCTGCGCGAGCGCCGCCCCGGCCCGCCGGTCTTGCGCTGAACCGCGCGCGGGTGTAAACAAAACGGGAACATCTGAAAGGGTTTCCCGATGAAGATCGACTATCTCGAATTTTCCTCGCCCGATCTGCCGGCCACGCAGGACTTCTTCAGCCGCGCCTTCGGCTGGAGCTTCAACGATTACGGCCCCGAATATCAAGAGCTCGCCGATGCCGGCGTGGCGGGCGGCATCGCTTCCGGCGCGCTGGCCCCGCCCTTGGTGATCCTCAAGGCCGACGATCTCGAGGCCGCGCTGGCCCGGGTGACCGCGGCCGGGGCGGTGATCACCCGGCCGATCTTCGCCTTTCCCGGCGGCCGGCGCTTCCAGTTCCGCGAGCCGGGCGGCACCGAGATGGCGGTCTGGTCCCCGGCCTAGTTGCGCGGCGGCCGCGCCTTGTAGACCGGCAGCCGCCAGCCAAAGCTCATGCTGCCGGCGCGCAGCAGCAGCACCATGGCCGCGCAGCCGATCAGCGCCCAGCCGCGCCCGGCACCCAGACCCAGCAGCAGCAGCGCCGCCACCGCACCGCCGAAGGCGGCGGTGACGTAAAGCTCGCCCTGTTTCAGCACCAGGGGCACCTCATTGCCGACCACATCGCGCATCAGCCCGCCGAAAGTGCCGGTCATCACCCCCATCAGCACGGTAACCACCGGGCTCACACCGGCCTCCAGCGCCACGCCGACACCCGCCGGCACCGCCACGGCCAGGGCGAAGGCATCCAGCCACAGGATGGCGCGATAGCGGCTTTCCAGCCGATGCGCGTTGAAGAACACCGCGATCGCCGCGCCGGTGGTCAGCAACAGCAGCTCGGGGCGCCCGACCCAGAAGACCGGCGCCCGGCCCAGCACCAGGTCGCGCAAGGTGCCCCCGCCGATCCCGGTCAGCGTGGCGAAGAAGATGAAGCCCACGACATCGAGCTGCCCGCGGCTGGCCACCAGCGCCCCGGTCAGGGCAAAGACCAGCACGCTGGCATGATCCAGCAGCGCGATCAGCGCTGCGACGCTCACCCCGTGACCTTGGCCGGCTTGAAAGGCGCCATGCCCGCCCGCGCCAGTTCATCGGCGCGCTCGTTCTCGGGATGGCCGGCATGGCCCTTGATCCATTCCCAGCGCACCTTGTGCCGGGCCTGCGCGGCATCCAGGCGCTGCCACAGCTCGGCATTCTTCACCGGCTTGCGGTCGGCGGTGCGCCAGCCGTTCTTCTTCCAGCCGTGGATCCATTGGGTGACGCCGTTCTTCACATAGGCGCTGTCGGTGACGACGGTGATTTCGCTGGCCCGCGTCAGCGTCTCCAGCGCCGAGATCGCCGCCATCAGTTCCATGCGGTTGTTGGTGGTCTCGGATTCGCCGCCGGACAGCTCGCGCTCCTTCACCACCCGGTCGTCCTCGATGGCACGCATCAGCACCCCCCAACCGCCGGGGCCGGGATTGCCGCTGCAGGCGCCGTCGGTCCAGGCGAACAGCGCGCTCATGCCTCCAGCCCCCTGTAGCCGGGCAGGGCGGCGATGCGGTCGAGCCAGCGGCCGATGCCGGGGAAACGCGCCATGTCGAAGCCGCCGCGGCTGCCCGCGGTATGGGTATAGCCGTAAAGGCAGATATCGGCGAGGCTCACGGCATCGCCCACCAGCCAGTCCTGCCCGGCCAGCCGATCCTCCATGACCTGCAACAGCGCATGGCCGCGCTCCAGCAGATCCGCCATGCGCTCGGGTGTCGCCAGGTGCCGGCGCGCCGGATAGGTCTGCAAGGCCGCGCGCACGGCGATCACCCCCTCATGCTGGTTTTGCTCCCAGAACATCCAGCCCAGCATGGCGGCACGTCCGAAGGCATCGGCCGGCACGAAGCGCGTGCCCTCGCCCAGCCAGCCCAGGATCGCGTTCGATTCCGGCAATCGCCGCCCGTCGTCCAGCTCCAGCACCGGCGCCTTGCCGAAGGGCAGCCGCCCCGCCGCCTTGGCCTCCGCCAGCTCGGCCGAGGATTCCTCGACATCGACGATCTCGCAATCGCGGCCCAAGAGCGCCAGCGCCAGCCGCACCTTGTAACTGTTCCCGGATGACGGCATCGACCAGAGCTTCATCCCGCCCCTTTCTCCGTTAGAGGCCCGCAGGGCCGGGGGCAGCGCCCCCAACATCCGCGCCGCCAGCACTCCGCCTCAGGCTTCGCGCAGCACCCGCGGCACCTTGAACTCGACATTCTCGCGCGCCGTCTCGACCATCTCGACGGTCAGGTCATAGCGCGCGCGAAAGGCCGCGACCACCTCGTCGACCAGCACCTCGGGGGCCGAGGCGCCGGCGGTCACCCCCACCGCCCGCGCGCCCGCAATGGCCCGCCAGTCGATCTGGTCGGCGCGCATCACCAGCTGCGAATAGGCGCAGCCGGCGGCGCTGCCGACCTCGACCAGCCGGCGCGAGTTCGAACTGTTCGGCGCCCCGATCACCAGAAGCGCGTCGATCCGCCCGGCAATCGCCTTGACCGAGGCCTGCCGGTTGGTCGTGGCATAGCAGATATCCTCCTTGGCCGGGCCGACGATGCCCGGAAAGCGGACCTGCAGCGCCGCGACGATGGCGGCGGTGTCGTCGACCGACAGCGTGGTCTGGGTGATGAAGGCCAGCCGCGAGGGATCGCGGGGCGCGATCTTCGCCACGTCCTCGACCGTCTCGACCAGCAGCACCTCGCCCTCGGGCAATTGCCCCATGGTGCCCAGCACCTCCGGGTGGCCGGCATGACCGATCATCACCATCTGCAGCCCCTCGGCGTGATGGCGCTCGGCCTCGACATGCACCTTGCTGACCAGCGGGCAGGTGGCGTCGACGAAGACCATCTCGCGCCGGCGCGCCTCGGCCGGCACCGCCTTGGGCACGCCATGGGCCGAGAAGATCACCGGCCGGTCGTCCGGGCACTCGTCCAGCTCCTCGACGAAAACCGCGCCCTTGTCGCGCAAGGAGTCCACGACGAACTTGTTATGCACGATCTCGTGGCGGACATAGACCGGGGCGCCCCATTTCTGCAGCGCCATCTCGACGATCTTGATGGCGCGGTCCACGCCGGCGCAGAAGCCGCGCGGCGCGGCCAGGTAAAGGGTCAGGGGCGGTTTCTTGTCCATGGGCTTCACCTAACCCCGGCCGGGGCCTGCCGCAAGGGATCAGGCGCCTTCGAAACTGGTCAGGGCATGGACCTCGTGGCCCAGCCCCTCCAGCAGCGTGCGGCCGCCCAGCTCGGGCAGCTCGATCACGAAGGCGCAGCCCACCACTTCGGCCCCCAGCCGCCGGCACAGCGAGATCCCGGCCGCCGCGGTGCCGCCGGTGGCCAGCAGGTCGTCGACGATCAGCACCCGCTCGCCAGGCTTCAGGGCGTCGTCATGCATCTCCATCACCGCCTCGCCATATTCCAGCGCATAGGCCTGGCTGATCACGGCGCCGGGCAGCTTGCCCTTCTTGCGGATCGGCACGAAGCCCACCGACAGCTGGTGCGCCACCGCGCCGCCCAGGATGAAGCCGCGCGCCTCCAGCCCCACCACCTTGTCGATATCCTCGCCGGCATAGGCGGCCAGCAGCTGGTCCACCGCCATGCGAAAGCCGCGCGCATCGGCAAACAGCGTGGTCACGTCGCGAAACAGGATGCCCTCATGCGGGAAATCCACGATGGTGCGGATGTAGTCGCGCACCGTGCGGTCGTCGCGGCGGCGCTTTTCCGGCCGGTTTTCCATCAGGGGCGCTCCATCTCGAAGGTCTGGGTGGTGATGGTGTAATCCTTGTAGCCCATGCGCGACAGCCAGCCGGTGGCGCGCAGGTCGAAGCGGCCGTCCTTCAGGCAATCCTCGCGCAGATGGATGCCGGTGACGACGCCCAGCACCATGAAATTCGCCTCGCCCGCCAGCCGCAGGATGCGGGTGGCGCGGCATTCCAGCGCCGCGGCGGCCCCGGCGACGCGCGGGCAGTCGATGCTTTCGCATTCCGCGGACGCGATGCCGGCGGCTTCGAATTCGTCCACCCCGGCGGGAAAGGCGGCCGAGCTGGCATTGACCTGGTCCTTCAGCGGCCCGTCGGCGATGTTGACGCAGAACACCCGCGACTGCGCGATCTGCGCCACGCTGTCCTTGGTGCCCTGCCGGTCCGGCTTGGCCGAGGTCGAGGCGAACATCACCTGCGGCGGCACATAGGCCGTCAGGTTGAAGAAGGAATAGGGCGCCAGGTTGTCGCCCTGCCGGCCGCGGGTCGAGATCCAGCCGATGGGCCGCGGCGCCACGATGGCGTTCAGCGGGTTGTGCGGCAGCCCGTGGCCGTCCTGGGGTCGGTAGAACATGGCTGGCCTCGCTGTTTCATGGCTGATGCGGCCCCAGAAGTGACCTCATGCGCGCGACGCGTCAAGCCTGCTGCGCGCCGCGTCGCGATGCCCGGGAATTTTGCGTTTCGTGATCCCGCAGGCGGTTTTCGTCGCCGCCCCCGCATGTTAGGCGGTGCCTGCGCCGCGCCAGGCCCGAGCCCCGAATCCCGACCCCACGAGCGGAGGCAGGATGTACGAACTTTGCCCCGAAACCCCCGCCGACACGCCCGAGGTCGAGGCGCTTCTGGATCTGTGCTTCGCGCCGGGGCGCACGGCGCTGTCCTCCTATCGACTGCGCGACGGCGTGGCGCCGGTCCGGCCGCTCTGCCTGATGCTGCGCAACGAATTCGGCGCGTTGATGGGCGCCATCCGCTACTGGCCGGTGCGCGTGGGCGGCAGGCCGGTGCTGCTGCTCGGCCCGGTCGCCGTCCACCCGACGACGCAGGGCGAGGGGCTGGGCGGGCTGCTGATGCGCGAAAGCCTGACCCGCGCGGCCGAGATGGGCTGGCGCCGGGTGATGCTGGTCGGCGATCTGCCCTATTACCGGCGCTTCGGCTTCTGGAAGCTCGAAGGCGTCGAGATGCCGCCGCCGACCAACCCCGACCGCGTGCTGGGGATCGAACTGGCGCCGGGCGCCTGGCAGGGCGTCGCCGGCCCGGTCGAACGCGAGGCCGGCGACAGCGCCAGCGGGAACGAGATGCGCCGCGACCCGCCCGCAGGCCGCGGCTGCACCGAAATCGAACCGCCCGATCACTCGGCCGGGTAATCGAAGGCTTCGGGGTGGTTCGCCAGGCTGCCCGTCAGCGCGGCATAGAGGATGGTCCGGCCGTCGATCGATTCCGCATCGCCGCCGATATTGAGCCAGGTCAGCAATTCGGCGCCCTTGCCGTCATGGACCGAAAGAACCCCATAGGCCTTGTCGCTGTCGGGGGCATAGAGCATGGCGACCTGGTTCGCCGCGCAGTCGTGCTGCTTGCAGCCGGTCATCGCCAGATAGTCCTTGCCGCCGAACGAAACCTTCTGACTGGGCGTGGTGACCATGCCCTCGCGGATCCAGGCGGGAACCTCGTGCCCCGCGGCCATCTTCTCGAAGGCGGCGGTCAGCGCCTGGTCCTGGCCCAGATCGGCCAGCGTCGGGCCGGCGTCTTCCTGGGCCAGCGCGGCCTGGCCGAGGCCGAGCCCGGCGGCAAGGGTAAGGGCGGGGATCAGGCGGCGGATATTCATTCGGGTGTTCCTCGTTCGCGTTCTTCCTTGTCCCGCCGGATGGCAGGATTTCGTCTGCACCAAGGAACCTGTCGCGAGGCTTGCGGGTTCCCTTGCCGTCGCGATCTTGTGCCGCAGGGCACGATACTGCAAGGTTTCCCCGGAATGACCGAGAACACCCCCATACCTCTCCGGCAGGATGTGCTGCCCCCGATCACCGACCCCACCGTCCATGTCGAGATCGACCGGCTTGCCCGGCGCTATCTCGAAGCGGGCGGGGTGGCGATGGAACTGCTGACCGCGATCGGCGGCAAGGCCGAGGGGCTGATCGAGCGCCTGCCGCAATCGGTGCGCGGGCGCATGGACCGCATCACGCTGGCGGCGCTGAACCGCGCCTTCGACGCGGCCTCGCGGTCGCGCGGAATGCTGCGGGATCGCGGCGACCTGTTCAACCGCCTGCTTTCGACCACCTCGGGCGCGGTGGGCGGGCTGGCCGGGATCGGCGGGGCGGCGCTGGAACTGCCGGTGACGGTCACGCTGCTGCTGCGGGCGATCATGGACATCGCCTCGGAACACGGCTTCGATCCGGCTTCGGACGCGGCGCGGCACGAGGCGCTGCATGTCTTCGCCTCGGCCGGGCCGCTTTCGGATGACGACGGCACGGATCTGGGCCTGCTGACGGCGCGGATGACCATTACCGGCCATACGGTGCAGGCGCTGATCGGCCGGGTGGCGCCGCGGCTGTCGGCCTCGCTGGCGCAGAAGCTGGCGGCGCAGACCGTGCCGGTGCTGGGCGCCTTCGCCGGGGCGACGATCAACTATCACTTCACCCGCTATTATCAGGAACTGGCGCGGGTGCATTTCGGCCTGCTGCGGCTGTCGCAGGAAACCGGCATCCCGCGCGAGGCGCTGGCCGAGGCGCTGGAACTGCGCATGGTGCAGCTGCGCCCCAACACCGCGGCGCGCAAATTGTCGCGCCGGCGCTAGGCTTCGGTCTCGGTCTCGGCCGCCAGTTCCAGCACGCCGGCGGGGGCTTCCAGATGCGCGATGCCCAAGGGCGCCGAGGGCCGGGCAAGGCGGGATTTCACCACCCAGTGCAGCCGCTCCTGCGCGCGGGTGATGGCGACATAGGCCAGCCGCTTCCACAGCGCGATGCCGGCCTCGCTGCGGCCCGACCAGGCGGCGGCGCTGATATCGGGGCCGAAGACCTGCACGTCGGGCCATTGGCTGCCCTGCGCCTTGTGGATCGTCACCGCCGCACCATGCAGGAAGGTGGCCCCCATGCGCGCGGCGAAGGGGATGAACGGCTCCTCGACATCCGGGATCTCGATCTTGACGATGCTGGCGGCGGACAGCCGCGGCTCCTCGGCGCCCACGACATGCAGCCGCGAGAAGCCGGGCTTGCGGCCGGGGCCCAGATAGACCACCTGCGCGCCCTTGATCAGCCCGCGCGCCTCCAGGTCGATGCGCTTCTTGCGGTGCTTCAGGGGCAGTTCCAGCCCGTCGCAGATCAGCGGCTCGCCCGGCAGCAGCGCATCGCCCGGCGCGCCATAGGCGGACCGGAAGGCCTGGATCAGCTTGATGCGGGTGATGTTGCGCCAGACCAGCACCGGGCTTTGCGCCATCAGGTCGGATTCCACCCGCTCGGCCCAGATCACCCGCGGGTCGCGGGCGGCGGCGTCGCGGATCATGCGCTCGAAGGCATCGAATTCCAGCGCCGGATCGGCCAGCGCATGGGCAAGGTCGAGGATCGGGCTGTCGCCCTCCTGCCGGTGGATGCGGCTCAGCGTCAGCCGCTGCGGGGCGGCCAGCCGGTCGAAGACCATCTCGCCCGACTGCCCGACCGGGGCCAGCTGCGCCGGGTCGCCGAACAGGATCAGCACCGGGAAGATCTCGCGCAGATCCTCGAACTGGCGCTGGTCCAGCATCGAGGCCTCGTCGATCAGCCCGATGTCCAGCCCGTCCTCGCGCCGCTTCCAGCCGCGAATGAAATCCGAGCCGCGCAACCCGGCGGCGGCCAGCGCGCCGGGGATCGAGGCGTGCTGATCGTAAAAGGCTTTCGCCCTGTCCAGCGCCGCCTCGGTCAGCCCCTCTATCAGCCCCTCGACGGAAGGGCGCTCGCCGACGCCGGTCAGCCAGTCGGCGATGCGCTCGTATTCCGGGTCATAGACCGGCGTATAGAGGATGCGGTGGATCGTGGTCGCCGGCACGCCGCGCATGCGCAGCACAAAGGCCGCCTTGTTGGTGGGGGCCAGGATGGCGACGGTGCGGCGGTCCTTGCGCTTGCGCCCCTCGTAATCGCCCGAGACGATGTCGACCCCGGCCGCCTTCAGCGCCTTGGTCAGTTCCGCCAGCAGCAGGGTCTTGCCCGAGCCGGCCTTGCCGATCACCGCCATGACCCGGCCCTTGCCGGGTTTCGGCGGCGCGGTCTCTTCCGAAACCAGGTCGATGCCGGAATCCTCCAGCACGGCGGCAAGCGCGTCCCAGGCTTCGGCCTGATCGGGGGAAAGGGCGGGCAGGGTCATGCGGCCTTGTTAGCCCGCGACGCGAGGGGCGGAAAGGCCGATCCGGCGCCGCCGCCGCGATTTGGGTATTTGGACAACGAAGAAGACCCATCCCGTCCTGGTCTTCTCTGTTGCCCAAATACCCATGCAAGGCTGAAGCAATCAGGCCCGCTCGTCCTTGGGCGAGCCCATGACGACATGGGTGGTGATGGTGGCGATCTGCGGGAAGGCGCCCAGAACCTCGGTATGGAAGCGGCGATAGGCATCCAGATCGCGGACCTCGACCCGCAGCAGATATTCGATCGAGCCGGTGATGTTGTGGCATTCCCGCACCTGCGGCGCCGCCAGGCAGGCGCGCTCGAAGGCCTGCTGCGCCTCGTTGGAATGGCGGGCGAGGCCCACGGTGACATAGGCGGTGAAGCCCGCGGCGCGGGCGGCGGGGGCGATGACGGCGCGATAGCCCTGGATGGCGCCGCGGCGTTCCAGATCCTGCACCCGGCGCAGGCAGGCCGAAGGCGACAGCCCGACCTCGGCGGCGAGCTGTTGATTCGGAATGCGGCCGTTCCGCGCCAGGATACGCAAGATCCGCGCGGAAACTTGGTCTATTTCGAAATTTGATTGTCCTTGCATCAGGTTCATTTGCAAATCAGGCCAGAAATTGCATGAAAGTCACAATATCATTGCGGGATCTTCAGGGAAATCCGCAATGTCGCACCAGATCCTTTTGGCGCTTGTCGCCTTCGCCTTCGTCACCTCGGTCACGCCGGGGCCCAACAACCTGATGCTGATGGCCTCGGGGGCGAATTTCGGCATCCGTCGCAGCATTCCGCATCTTCTGGGCGTGGCGCTGGGGTTCGGCGCCATGGTGGCGCTGCTGGGACTGGGCGTGGACCGGCTGATCGCCAGCGCGCCGCGTCTGGCCGAGGCGCTGAAATGGATCAGTATGGCCTATGTGCTGTGGCTGGCCTGGAAGATCGCCCATGCCGCGGCGCCGGGGACCGAGGGCGCGGCGGCGCGGCCGATGGGCTTTCTGGCCGCCTGCGCCTTTCAATGGGTCAATCCCAAGGCCTGGATGATGGCGCTGGGGGCGCTTTCGGCCTATTCGGCCGGGGTCGGCGGCACGCTGGTGGTGGCGCTGGTCTTCACCCTGGTGAACCTGCCCTCGGTCGCGCTTTGGGCGGCGATGGGGCAGGGACTGCGCGGCGTCCTGTCCCAGCCGGCGCGGCTGCGGCTGTTCAACCGGGCGATGGCGCTGCTGCTGGTCGGTTCGATGCTGCCGGTGGTCACCGGGCACTGACCGCGATCAGCGCGACGACGCCCAGCACGATCAGCGCCATGCCGGCCAGTTGCCGCGGGCAGATGCCCTCGCGGAACACCCGGCCCGAGACGAGCTGCGCCATCACCACCTCGACCAGCGCCAGCGTGCGGACATTGGCCGCCGCGGTCAGCGCGAAGCCCAGGAACCAGAACAGCGAGGCCAGCGCCCCAAGCGCCCCGGCGCCCAGCGAGCCGCGCCAATGCCGGGCGATTCCGGCCAGTGCCGAGCGGTCGAGCGTGCCCAGCCAGGCCAGCATGATCGCGCTTTGCAGCGCGAGGCTGAGAACGAGGATGGTTGCGGCGCGGACCGGCTCGGCGCCGAAGGGCAGGGCGAGGATCGCGCCGCGAAAGCCGATGGCCGAAAGGCCGAACAGTGCCCCAGCCGCGATGCCCAGACTGGCGGCGCGCCAGCCGCCGTGCCGCCAGTCCGCGCCCGACATCAGCAGCACGCCCAGCGTCGCCGCGGCGATCGCCGCCATGCGGGCGGGGCCCAGCGGCTCGGCCAGGATCAGGGTGCCGATCAGCGCCAGCGTCACCGGCTCGGTCTTGATCAGCGCTGTGGCGACGCCGAAACCGCGGCGCTCCATCGTCAGCAGCATCAGCGCGGTGGCGGCGATCTGCGATGCCGCCCCCAGCGCCGCCCATGCCAGCACCGTGGCGTCGGGCATGGGCACCGGCACCAGCGCCGCCATCCCGGCCAGCACCAGCGCCGCGAAGGGCAGGCCGAACAGGAAACGCACGGCGGTCGCGCCCATGGTGCCCAGTTCCGCGGTCAGCCGCCGCTGCGCCGCATTGCGGCCGGTCTGGGCCGCGGCGGCGATCAGCGTGGCGACGATCCAGCCCAAGGCCCGTCCGTCAGCCGCGGATCGCGGCCAGCATCCGCGTGACGTTCTCGGGATCGGCTTCGGGGGTGATGCCATGGCCGAGGTTGAAGATATGCGGCCCCTGCGAGAAGGCGCGGACGATGCGCCGGGCCTCGGTCTCCAGCGCCGGGCCGCCGCTGACCAGCAGGCGCGGGTCGAGATTGCCCTGCACGCAGCCGTCCTTCTGCACCTCGGCCGCCGCCCAATCGGCGCTGACGGAATTGTCCAGCGCCACGCAATCGGCACCGGTGGCGCGGGCGAAGCCGGCATAGCGCGGCCCCGCCTCGCGCGGGAAGGCGATCACCGGGATGCCGGGGTGGCGGGCCTTGAGCGCCGCGATGATCCGGCGCGCGGGCTCGACGGCGAAATCGTCGAAATCCCGGCCCTTGAGCGAGCCGGCCCAGCTGTCGAACAGCTTCACCACCTCGGCCCCGGCCTCGACCTGGGCCGAGAGATAGTCGATGGTCGCCTCGGTGATGCGGTCGATCAGCGCGGCGAATGCGGCGCGATCCTCGGCCATGAAACCATGCGCCGGGGCCTGGTCGGGGGTGCCGCGGCCGGCGACCATGTAGGTGGCGACGGTCCAGGGCGCGCCGGCAAAGCCGATCAGCGTGGTTTCCCCCGGCAGTTCGCGCGCCAGGATACGGACGGTTTCATAGACCGGCGCCAGCGTGTCATGGATGGCGGCCGCCGGTTTCAGCGCCGCGACCTCGGCGGCGGAAGTGACGGTCGAAAGCCGCGGCCCCTCGCCGGTGACGAACCACAGATCCAGCCCCAGCGCCTGGGGCAGCAGCAGGATGTCGGCGAACAGAATCGCCGCGTCGAAACCATAGCGGCGGATCGGCTGCAGCGTCACCTCGGCCGCCAGGTCCGGCGTATAGCACAGCGACAAAAAGTCGCCGGCCTGGGCGCGGGTGGCGCGGTATTCCGGCAGATAGCGGCCGGCCTGGCGCATCATCCAGACGGGCGGGACGGGCAGACGCTCGCCCTTCAGCGCGCGCAGGATGGTTTTTTCGGACATGCTTCACCTCTTGCGGCCCTTCATGGCGCGCACGGCCCCGTTGTCAAGGCCGAGGGGGGGCGCTAAGCCCTTTGCCATGACCCAGATGCCCGACCCCCAGAACCCCATCCGCATCGGCACCCGTGGCTCGGCCCTGGCGCTGGCGCAGGCGCACGAGACCCGCGACCGGCTGATGGCCGCGCATGGCCTTGCCGCCGAGACCTTCCAGATCGTGGTAATCAAGACCACCGGCGACCGGGTGCTGGACCGGCCGCTGAAGGAGATCGGCGGCAAGGGCCTGTTCACCCGCGAGATCGAGGACGCGCTGCTGGCGCAGGACATCGACATCGCCGTGCATTCGATGAAGGACATGCCGACGATCCAGCCCGAAGGTCTGCTGATCGACTGCTACCTGCCGCGCGAGGATGTGCGCGACGCTTTCGTCAGCGCGCAATTCGCGGCGATTTCCGAGCTGCCGCAAGGCGCTATCGTCGGTTCCTCGAGCCTGCGGCGGCGGGCGCAGCTGGCCGCGCGGCGGCCGGATCTGAAGCTCGTGGAGTTTCGGGGAAACGTCCAGACCCGGTTGAAAAAACTGGAGGATGGGGTCGCGGTGGCGACGTTCCTGGCCATGGCGGGGCTGACGCGGCTGGGGATGCTGCATGTGGCGCGCGGCGCGGTCGATCCCGAGGAAATGCTGCCCGCGGTGGCGCAGGGCTGCATCGGGGTCGAGCGGCGCGCCGATGACTCGCGCATCGCCGCGCTGCTGGCGGCGATCTCGGACCGGGACAGCGCACTGCGGGTGACGGCCGAGCGCGCCTTCCTCGCCCGGCTCGACGGCTCCTGCCAGACGCCCATCGCCGGGCTGGCGGAATTGCAGGGAGACCGGCTGCGGCTGCGCGGCGAGATCCTGCGCCCCGACGGCAGCGAGGTGATCGCGGGTGAACGCGCCGGACCGGCCTCGGACGGCGCCGCCATGGGCACCGACCTGGCCGAGGAATTGCGCCGCCGGGCGCCCGCCGATTTCTTCGACTGGTCCTAGGCCAGCAGCAGCGCCGCAAGGCCCAGGCCCAGCAGCGCCATGGCGCGGCGATAAAGCCGCAGCCCGGCCAACAGGTCGCGCGGCTGCGGATCGCGGGCATTCCCGTTCAGCCAGGGCTCGGGCGTCTCGATGCCGTGATAGCGGCGCGGGCCGGACAGGCGCACGTCCAGCGCGCCGGCCATGGCCGCTTCGGGCCAGCCGGCATTGGGCGAGCGGTGGCGGCGGGCGTCGCGCCGGATCACCCCTGCGGCACGTCCCCCCGCCGGGGCCGCGGCCAGCAGGAACAGCAGCGCCGTCAGCCGCGAGGCCGGCAGGTTCACCAGATCGTCCAGCCGTGCCGCCACCCGGCCGAACAGCGCATGGCGCGGGCTCATGTGGCCGATCATCGAATCGAGCGTGTTGACGGCCTTGTAGGCGGCGATGCCCGGCAGCCCAGCGACCGCCGCCCACAGGATGGGGGCGACGACGCCGTCCGAGGTGTTCTCGGCCAGGCTTTCCAGCGCGGCGCGGGCGATGGGTTCGGGCCGGTCGTCCAGGTCGCGGCCGACGATCATCGCCACGGCCGCTTTCGCCGCCGGAACATTCCCCGCGGCCAAGGGGCGCGCCACCGCGGCGACATGGTCGTGCAGCGAGCGGGTGGCGACCAGCGGCCAGGCCAGCAGGCCCAGCAGGACGGGGCCGAAGGGCAGCGGCATGAGCGCCCAGGTCAGCAGCAGCGCCGGAAGCAGCGCCGCGCCGACCGTCACCGCCACCGCCACCGCGCCGCGGGCGATGCGATTCCCGCCCCGGTTCCAGCTTGCGTCCAGCGCCGAGATCAGCCGGCCGATCCAGACCACCGGATGCGAAACGCGGCGATAAAACGCCTCGGGCCAGCCGATCAGCGCATCGGCCAGCAGCGCCACCAGCGCAATGGTCAGCGTCTCTTGCGACAGGATCATGGCCCGACCTGGGGCGCGACCCGGTTGACCGCCTCGACGGCCCAGCCGGCGGGGCTGCGCGACAGGATGGTCAGCGACAGCGGCGCCACCGAAAAGGCCAGCGCCGCCGGGCCGACCGCCAGCGCCAGCGCCGCCCGCACCGTGCCGGCATGGGCGACGACGGCCACCGGGCCGCACGCCCGGTCGAAAAGCGGCTGCACCCGCGCCGCCATGTCGAGAAAGCTTTCGCCCCCCGGCGGGCGCTGGCGCGCCAGCTGCTCGGGCGGCAGCGGGCCGAGGTCGGGGATAATCGCGCCGGGTTCTTCCCAGGCACCGAAATCCTGCTCCCACAGATCGGCGTGCCATTCGGGGGTCAGCCCCAAGGCCGCGCAGGTCTGGCGGCAGCGCAGGGCGGGGCTGGACCAATACCTCGCGGCCCCATGCAGCGCCGCGCGCGCCCAGTCGAGCGCCGCGCTGTCGCTGCAATCCGCCTCGACATCGCAGCGCCCCGCAAGCCCCGGCCGGGCCAGCGGCGCATGGCGCAGGATCAGCAGCCGCGCGGCGGTATCGGGAAGCGGGCTCATCGGGCATCCTTGCGGCTAGGCGCGGCAGGAATGGCGCGTGGCCGCAGGCTTGTCAACGCGGTCCCGACGGGCGCAGGATCGCCCCAAGCCGCCGAGAACAGGCTTGACGCAGGCCCCGACCTGGCGGCATAAACCAATTAAATGAACACTCGTTCAATAAACGGAGGAGATGGCCGATGTTCACCGCGGGAATGCAGTTCGATCTGGGCGAGGACGTGAACGCGCTGCGCGACACCGTCCATCGCTGGGCGCAGGAGCGGGTGAAGCCCATCGCGGCCGAGGTGGACCGCAGCAACGCCTTCCCGAACGAACTGTGGCGCGAGATGGGCGATCTGGGCCTTCTGGGCATCACCGTGCCCGAGCAGTTCGGCGGCAGCGGCATGGGCTATCTGGCGCATGTCATCGCCACCGAGGAGATCGCCCGCGCCTCGGCCTCGGTCAGCCTGTCCTATGGCGCGCATTCCAACCTTTGCGTGAACCAGATCAAGCTGAACGGCAGCGACGAGCAGCGGGCGAAATACCTGCCCGACCTGTGCAGCGGCAAGGCGGTCGGCGCGCTGGCCATGTCCGAGGAAGGGGCGGGCAGCGACGTGGTCGGCATGAAGCTGCGCGCCGAAAAGAAGAATGACCGCTATGTGCTGAACGGCAACAAATACTGGATCACCAACGCGCCGGACGCGCATGTGCTGGTGGTCTATGCCAAGACCGATCCCGAGGCGGGCTCGAAAGGCATCACCGCCTTCATCGTCGAGCGCGGCATGAAGGGCTTCTCGACCAGCCCGCATTTCGACAAGCTGGGCATGCGCGGCTCGAACACCGGCGAGCTGATCTTCCAGGATTGCGAGGTGCCCTTCGAGAACGTGCTGGGCACCGAGGGCAAGGGCGTGCGGGTGCTGATGTCCGGCCTTGATTACGAGCGGCTGGTGCTGTCGGGGATCGGCACCGGCATCATGGCCGCCTGCCTCGACGAGGTCATGCCCTATGTCAAGGAACGCAAGCAGTTCGGCCAGCCCATCGGTTCGTTCCAGCTGATGCAGGGCAAGATCGCCGACATGTATGTCGCGCTGAACACGGCGCGGGCCTATGTCTACGAGGTGGCGAAAGCCTGCGATGCCGGCAAGGTCACGCGGCAGGATGCCGCCGGCGCGGTGCTTTACGCCAGCGAACAGGCCATGGTGCAGGCGCATCAGGCCGTGCAGGCGCTGGGCGGCGCGGGCTTCCTGAACGATTCGGCGGTCAGCCGGTTGTTCCGCGACGCCAAGCTGATGGAGATCGGCGCCGGAACTTCGGAAATCCGCCGCATGTTGATCGGGCGTCAACTGATGGAGATCGCCTGATGCGCCTGCTTGTCCTGTCCCTTCTGCTGGCCGCCGGCCCGGTTCTGGCCCAGGACGGGCCGCGATACGATGCCGATGGTTTTGCGAAATGCATCGCGGATGCGGAAACCGATGCCGGCGCCGGGCCGGGGCTGCCGGGCTGCATCGGCCAGGCCTCGAGGCAATGCATGGCGACGCCGGGCGGCGAGACCACCGTGGGCATGGTGGACTGCCTGGGCCATGAGGCGAAGGATTGGGACAAGCTGCTGAACGGCTATTACGAGCGGGCGCTGAAGACCGCCAAGGCGGCGGATGCCGAGCTGGCCGAACTCGGCTCGGCCGCCATACCCGCGGCCCCGGCCCTGCAGCAGGCGCAGCGCCACTGGATCGCCTTCCGCGACTCCTCCTGCCGCTACGAGGGCCTGCGCTATCAGGGCGGCACGCTGGGCGGTCCGGCGGCCCAGGATTGCGTGTTGCGGCTGACGGCCGAACAGGCCCTGCGCCTGCGCGATATCGCGGAGGGAATCGAATGACGCGGCTGGCCGGATGCGCGCTGGCCCTGCTGCTGGCGGCGCCATGCTTCGCCGGCGACGCGTCGGGCTTCGACCCGGCCGTTATCGACCGATGCCTTGCCAAGGCGCCGACCCAAGGCGCCCGCGCCGATTGCGCCGGCACCGGCATGGAAGCCTGTCTCGACTACGCGCGCGGCAAATATACCGGAGACGACCCGGATTTTCCGATGGCCAACTGTCTCGATGCCTCGCATCAGGCCTGGGAAGCGAAGCTGACCGGGGTCTACGAGGCAGCGCTGGAGGCGCAGGGCGAAAGGGCCGCCAAGCCGCCGGAGGCGCTGCGCCAGGTGGAACGCAACTGGCTGCAGTTCCGCGAGGCCCTGTGCAACCAAGCCCGGGACGCCGCCGCCGAGGGCAAGGGGGATCTGGCCCGCGCCCGCTGCATCCGGGACGAGACCGCCCGGCAGGTCGCACTGCTCATGGCGCTGGGAGATGCCGAATGAACCGGCCCCCGGAACAGGGGCGCCCCGTCACGGGACGCCCCGGCACCGGCCTAGAACCTCATCACGTAGCCGATGCCGGCGACCAGCGGATCGACCTCGACTTCGCCGATCTTGGCGCCGTTCAGCTCGACATCCGAATCGATGTCGATCCAGCGCAGGTCGGCGCGGATCGCCGCCCGGTCGTTGATCCAGTAATCGCCGCCCAGATGCGCGGCCAGGCCCCAGCTGTTCTTGACCCGCAGATCGGAGCCGGCCAGCGGCCCCCCGGCCTCGGCGTCCCAGAAGCCGGTGAAGTTCACGCCCAGGCCGACAAAGGGCTTGAACCGCGGCGTGGCGTCGAAATGGTATTGCAGCGAGACGACCGGCGGCAGGTGCTTCACGGTGCCGATCTCGGTGCCGTTCGACCGGATCGCGTGCTTGAAGGGCAGGGCGCCCAGCAGCTCGATGCCAAGATTGTCGCGGATGAAATATTCGAAGGTGATGGTCGGCCGGGTGCTGTCGCCGATTTCGATCGGATAGGCGCCGCCGGCCAGGCTGCCATTGTCGGATTTCGGGTTCACGTTGGCGATGCCAAAACCCAGGGTCCATTCCCCCTGCGATTGCGCCAGCGCCGGCAAGGCAAACGCGGCGAGCGCCGCGGCAAGGGCGAGCTTCTGTCTCATGGCGATCCTCTCTTCTTGTCGCATGCCCGCTCATGCCGCCCCGGCCGCGGTTGCGGCGTTGATCTGGATCAAGAATTTCCCGTCCGGGCCCCGGCTGCGTCAAACCGGCGCAAGGCCCCGACGCCACGACCGAAAGGATGACGCGATGAAACTCGGCACCTCGGCCCTGCCGTCCTCGGAGGCTTTCCGCGCCAATCGCGCGGCGCATCTCGCCATGCTGGAAACGGCGCGCGGGGCGGCACTGGCCGCCGCGGCCGGCGGCGGACCCAAGGCCGTCGAGCGCCATGTGGCGCGCGGCAAGATGCCGCCGCGCGAGCGGGTGGCGAACCTGCTCGACCCCGGCTCGCCCTTCCTCGAGATCGGCGCCACGGCGGCGCATGGCATGTATGACGACGCCGCGCCCTGCGCCGGGGTGATCGCCGGCATCGGCCGGGTGCATGGCCAAGAGGTGATGGTGGTGGCCAACGACGCCACGGTCAAGGGCGGCACCTATTACCCGATGACGGTGAAAAAGCACCTGCGCGCCCAGGAGATCGCCGAGGAATGCCGGCTGCCCTGCGTCTACCTGGTCGATTCCGGCGGCGCGAACCTGCCCAACCAGGACGAGGTCTTTCCCGACCGCGACCATTTCGGCCGCATCTTCTACAACCAGGCGCAGATGTCGGCCAAGGGCATCGCGCAGATCGCCGTGGTCATGGGCTCCTGCACCGCGGGCGGCGCCTATGTCCCGGCCATGTCCGATGTGACGATCATCGTCAGGAACCAGGGCACGATCTTCCTCGCCGGCCCGCCGCTGGTCCGCGCCGCGACCGGCGAGGTGGTCTCGGCCGAGGATCTGGGCGGCGGCGACGTGCATACCCGTCTTTCCGGCGTGGCCGATTACCTGGCCGAGGACGACACCCATGCCCTCGCCATGGCCCGCCGCGCCATCGCCAACCTGAACCGCCAACAACCCGCGACCGTGCAATGGCAGGCCCCCGAACCGCCCGCCCATGACCCCGAGGAGATCCTCGGCGTCGTCCCCGCCGACCTGCGCACCCCCTACGACATCCGCGAGGTGATCGCGCGCGTGGTGGACGGCTCGCGCTTCGACGAGTTCAAGGCCCGCTTCGGCGAGACGCTGGTCACCGGCTTCGCCCATGTCGAGGGCTGCCCCGTCGGCATCGTCGCCAATAACGGCGTGATCTTCTCGGAAGCCGCGCAGAAGGGCGCGCATTTCATCGAACTCTGCTCGATGCGGAACATCCCGCTGGTGTTCCTGCAGAACGTCACCGGCTTCATGGTCGGGCGCAAATATGAAAACGAGGGCATCGCCCGGCACGGCGCCAAGATGGTGACGGCGGTGGCGACGACCAGCGTGCCCAAGATCACCATGCTGGTCGGCGGCAGCTTCGGCGCCGGCAATTACGGCATGTCGGGCCGGGCCTATTCGCCGCGCTTCCTCTGGACCTGGCCCAATTCGCGCATCTCGGTCATGGGCGGCGAACAGGCGGCGGGCGTGCTGGCCACCGTGCGCCGCGAGGGCATCGAGCGCCAGGGCGGCACCTGGTCGCCCGAGGACGAGGCCGAGTTCAAGCGCCCGACCATCGAGATGTTCGAGCGCCAGTCGCATCCGCTCTATGCCTCGGCCCGGCTCTGGGACGACGGCATCATCGACCCCAGGAAGACCCGCGACGTGCTGGCGCTGAGCCTGCGCGCCAGCCTCAACGCGCCGATCGAGCCGACCCGCTTCGGCATCTTCCGGATGTGACGGCCATGGACCGGCCCCGGCTCTTGACCCTGCAAGGCGACATTACCCGGCTCGCCGTGGACGCCATCGTCAACGCCGCCAATCGCAGCCTGCTGGGCGGCGGCGGGGTGGACGGCGCCATCCACCGCGCCGCCGGCCCCGGCCTGCTGGAAGAATGCCGCCGGATCGGCGGCTGCCCCACCGGCGAGGCCCGCATCACCCGCGGCTATGCCCTGCCGGCCCGCTACGTGATCCACGCCGTCGGCCCGGTCTGGCAGGGCGGCGGGGCGGACGAGGACGCGCTGCTCGCCGCCGCCTATCGCCACAGCCTGCTTCTCGCGCAGGCCCATGACATCGCCCGCATCGCCTTCCCGGCGATCTCGACCGGCATCTACGGCTTCCCGGCCGAACGCGCCGCCGGCATCGCCGTGGCCACCATCCTCGGCCACGGCGCCGGCCTCGAGGTCACGCTGGTCGGCTTCGACGCCGCCAGCCACGCCACGCTCCGCCGGGCGGTCGATGGGGCCCGGCGATGATTTCACCGTTTCAAAAATACCCCGCGGGGGCCCGGGGGTGTGAAACCCCCGGCGCCGCCCGCGCCACGAGGAGCCGCCCATGTTCCAGAAGATCCTGATCGCCAATCGCGGCGAGATCGCCTGCCGCGTCATCGACACCGCCCGCCGCCTGGGCGTCCGCACCGTCGCGGTCTGGTCCGAGGCCGACCGCGCCGCCCGCCATGTCGCCATGGCCGACGAGGCGGTTCCGATCGGCGGCCCGGCGCCCCGGGACAGCTACCTGCGCGGCGATGCCATCATCCGGGCGGCGCTCGACACCGGCGCCCAGGCCATCCATCCCGGTTACGGCTTTCTCAGCGAGAACCCGGATTTCGTCGATGCGGTCACCGCCGCCGGCCTGATCTTCATCGGCCCCTCGGCCGACGCCATCCGCAAGATGGGCCTCAAGGATGCCGCCAAGGCGCTGATGGCGCGCGCCGGCGTGCCGGTGGTCCCCGGCTATCACGGCAAGAACCAGGATGCCGACCACCTGCAGGCCCAGGCCGACGGGATCGGCTATCCGGTGCTCATCAAGGCGGTGGCCGGCGGCGGCGGCAAGGGCATGCGGCTGGTCGAGCGCGCCCAGGATTTCCCCGCCGCGCTGCAATCCGCCCAGGGCGAGGCCGCCACCGCCTTCGGCAATCCCGCGGTGCTGATCGAGAAATACATCCAGCAGCCCCGCCATATCGAGGTGCAGGTCTTTGGCGACGGCAGCCGCGCCGTCCATCTGTTCGAGCGCGACTGCTCGCTGCAACGCCGCCACCAGAAGGTGATCGAGGAGGCTCCCGCCCCCGGCATGACCGCCGAAATGCGCGCCGCCATGGGCGCCGCCGCCGTCCGCGCCGCCGAGGCCATCGGCTATGCCGGCGCCGGCACCATCGAATTCATCGTCGACGGCAGCCAGGGCCTGCGTCCCGACGGTTTCTGGTTCATGGAGATGAACACCCGCCTTCAGGTCGAACACCCGGTGACCGAGGCGATCACCGGCGTCGATCTGGTCGAATGGCAACTGCGCGTCGCCAGCGGCGAGCCCTTGCCGGCCCGGCAGGAAGACCTGACCATCACCGGCCACGCCTTCGAGGCCCGGCTCTATGCCGAGGACGTGCCCGCGGGCTTCCTGCCCGCCACCGGCCGGCTCGCGCATCTGCGTTTTCCCGACCATGCCCGGATCGAGACCGGCGTCCGGCCCGGCGACAGCATCAGCCCGTGGTATGACCCGATGATCGCCAAGATCGTCACCCATGGCGCCACCCGCGCCATCGCCCTGCGGGCGCTGGAATCGGCGCTGGTCGATACCGAGGTGGCGGGCTCGGTCACCAATGTCGATTTCCTGATCGCCCTGACCCGGCACGAGGGTTTCGGCCGCGGCGAGGTCGATACCGGCCTGATCGCCCGCGACCTGCAGGCGCTGGTCGCCGCCGCCGAGCCCGACCCGCGGGCGAAGGCGCTGGCGGTCCTCGGCCTTGCCGGGCTCGACGATCCCCGGATCCGCGGCGGCATCACCCTCTGGCAGCCCCTGCGCCGCACCATCTCCTGGGAGGGCGGCGAGGCCGTGCTGGAGGTCACCGGCCCCGGCGCCGCCCGCGTGACGCTGGATGGTCGAACGCATATCATCGGCTACGAGGGCGGACGCTGGTGGGTCGACGGCAGCCCGCGCCGTTCGCGCATCATCAATCACGCGGCGGGCACCAGCGTCTTCGGCGGCCGCTCGCTGACGCTGACCCCCCTCGACCCGCTCGACCGCGGCGGCGACGAGGCCGGCGGTGGGCTGACGCTTTCGCCGATGCCGGGCCTGGTCAAGGCGGTCTTCGTCGGCGCCGGACAGCAGGTCGCGGCCGGCGACCGGCTGGCGATCCTGGAAGCCATGAAGATGGAACACACCCTGACCGCCGCCCGCGACGGCACCGTGGCCGAGGTGCTGGCCGCGCCCGGCGACCAGGTCGAGGCCGGCGCGGCCCTGATCCGGCTGGAGGAGGAGGATGGCTGAGCTGACGCTCTGGCATGTGCCGCTGTCGCGCTCGATGCGCATCCTGTGGCTGCTCGAGGAGATCGGCTGCGATTACGACCTGCGGCTGATGGACCTTGCGGACGGTTCGACGCGCCGGCCACCCTATGACGCGATCCACCCGGTCGGCCGGGTGCCGGCGCTGCGCGACGGCGACACCACGCTGCACGAATCCGGCGCCATGACCGAATGGCTGTGCGAGACCCGCGCCCGGCAGCTTTGGCGCGCGCCGGGCACGCCCGGGCGGTCGGGCTGGCTCGACTGGCTGCATTTCGGCGAGACGCTGGGCCAGCATCTCGCCAACCTGACCCAGCAGCATGTCTTCCTGCGCGAAGACAGCCAGCGCTCGCCCGTGCTGATGCGGCTCGAGGCGGCGCGGCTGTCGCGGGCGCTGCGTCTGGTCGAGGCTTGCGTCGCGGATGCGGACTGGCTGCTCGGCGAGTTTTCCGGCGTCGATTGCCAGGTCGGCTATTCGGTCTGGATCGCCTCGCGCTTCGTCAGCTTCGCCGACCGCCCGGCGCTGGCCGCCTATCGCGACCGCTGCGCCGCGCGCCCGGCCTTCCAGCGCAGCCTGCCGGCCGAAGGCACGGCGGTCATCTATGCCCGCGACTTCTACGAGGTGCCCGAATGACCCGCGTCGAGATCTTCGAAATGGGCCCGCGCGACGGGTTGCAGAACGAAAAGCGGCTGATCCCCGCCGCCGAAAAGATCGCGCTGGTCGACCTCTTGTCGCAGGCCGGGTTCCGGCGCATCGAGGTCACCAGCTTCGTCTCGCCGAAATGGGTGCCGCAGATGGCCGACGCCGCCGAGGTCATGGCCGGCATTCGCCGCGCCCCCGGCGTCAGCTATGCCGTGCTGACCCCGAACATGAAGGGCTACGAGGCGGCAAAGGCGGCCCGCGCCTCGGAGGTGGCGATCTTCGCCTCGGCCTCGGAAGGGTTTTCGCGCGCGAACCTGAACGCCAGCATCGCCGAAAGCCTCGAGCGGCTGGCGCCGGTGGCCGAGGCCGCGCGCGCCGACGGCATCCCGGTCAGGGGCTATGTCTCGGTGGTGACCGACTGCCCCTTCGACGGGCCGACGCCGCCGTCCGCCGTCGCCCGCGTCGCGGCGGCGCTGCGCGACATGGGCTGCTACGAGATCAGCCTGGGCGATACCATCGGCCAGGGCCGGCCCGAGACCATCGACGCCATGCTGGCGGCGGTGCTGGACGAGCTGCCGCCCGAGCGGCTGGCCGGCCATTACCACGACACCGCCGGCCGCGCGCTGGCCAATATCGACGCGAGCCTGGCGCGCGGGTTGCGGGTCTTCGACGCCGCCGTGGGTGGCCTTGGCGGCTGCCCCTATGCCCCGGGCGCGGCCGGCAATGTCGCGACGGAAGCCGTCGCCGCGCATCTGGCGGCGGCCGGCCATGACACGGGCCTGGACATGGGCGTGATCGCCCGCGCCGCCGCCATGGCCCGCAGCCTGAGAGGAGAGCCGTGATGCAGACCATCCGCATCGAGACCGACCCGCGCGGCGTCGCGCATCTGTGGCTGGCGCGCGCCGACAAGCACAATGCGCTGTCGGCGCAGATGATCCGCGAACTGACCGAGGCCGCCGGGCGGTTGGGCGCCGATCCTGCCGTCCGGGTCGTGGTGCTGGCGGCCGAGGGCAAGAGCTTCTGCGCCGGCGGCGACCTCGGCTGGATGCAGGATCAGATGCGCACCGATGCCGAGAGCCGCCGCGCCGGCGCCCGCGAACTGGCGATGATGCTGAATGCGCTGAACACGTTGCCCAAGCCCCTGATCGGTCGGGTGCAGGGCAATGCCTTCGGCGGCGGCGTCGGCATGATCGCGGTCTGCGACGTGGTGATCGCCGTGCCCGAAGCCCGCTTCGGCCTGACCGAGACCCGGCTCGGCCTGATCCCCGCCACCATCGGCCCTTATGTGCTGGCCCGCATGGGCGAGGACCGCGCGCGCCGGGTCTTCATGTCGGCCCGGCTGTTCGGCGCCGATGAGGCGGTGCGGCTGAACCTGCTGGCCGGCCAGGCCGATGCCGACGCGCTGGATGCCGCCGTCGAGGCCGAGGTCGCGCCCTATCTTTCCTGCGCCCCCGGCGCCGTGGCGGCGGCCAAGCGCCTGGCCCGCCGGCTTGGCCCCGCCATCGGCCCGGCCGAGATCGAGGCCAGCATCGACGCCCTGGTCGCGGTCTGGGAAGGCGACGAGGCGCCCGAAGGCATCGCCGCCTTCTTCGAGAAGCGCAAGCCGCGCTGGCAGCAGGACTAAGCCGCACGCCTGTCCGTTCCATCGATGCCCCGCCGCGCGACCGGCAAGGCGCCTGCGATGCGGTTGTCTTGGACAGGCGGCGGTACTGGCTTGGCAACCTTGCAGTTTGGGTATTTATGCAACAGAGAAGGCCGGTCCGGCCCGCGCAGGCGCGACATTTGCGCGCAGCGCATGGCCGCATTTCGGTGGTGGCGCGTGACGGGTGGTCAAGGAATCTGTTATCGCCAACATGATTCCCGAAAACCCGCCAAACATGTCCCGGAAGGTGCCGCCATGCCGCCGCCGCCTCATCTGAAACTTGCGATTCTTGCCCTTGGTCTGGGCGCCTTTGCCATCGGCACCTCGGAATTCGCCGCCATGGGGCTTCTGCCCTGGTATGCCAGCGATCTGGGCATCACCGAGCCGCAGGCCGGCCATGTCGTCAGCGCCTATGCGCTTGGCGTGGTGGTCGGCGCGCCGATCACCTCGATCCTGGGCGCGCGGCTGCCGCGCCGGCGCTATCTGGCGGCGCTGATCGCGGCCTATGGGGTGATGAACCTGCTGGCGGCGGTGTTGCCGGGCTATGGCACCCTGGTCGGCACGCGCTTCCTGGCCGGGCTGCCGCATGGCGGTTTTCTGGGCGTGGCGATGCTGTTCGCCGCAGACGCCCTGCCGCGCGAGCAGCGCGCCAAGGGGGTGACGCAGGTGCTGCTGGGCCTGACCATCGCCAATATCGCCGGGGTTCCGCTGGCCGGGATGCTGGGGCAGGGGCTGGGTTGGCGCTGGGGCTTCGCGCTGCCCGGCGTGCTGGCGCTGCTGGCCGGCTGGCTGATCCTGCGCCTGGCGCCGCGGGTCGGCGCGCCCAGGGACGCCCGGCCGCTCGACGAGTTGAAGGCGCTGGGAAACCCGGCGGTGGTGCTGATCCTGCTGGTCGGGGCCATCGGCTTTGGCGGGCTGTTCGCGGTCTATTCCTTCCTGTCCGCCGCCATGCTGGCGACCACCCAGCCGCCGGCCTGGGCGGTGCCGGCGATGCTGTCGGCCTTTGGCATCGGCGGCACCGCGGGCGGGGTCATGGCCGCACGGCTGACCATCCGCTACGGCACCTGGGGGGCGGCGTTCTGGCTGATGGTGCTGATGGCGCTGGCCCAGGGCTTTGCCTCATATGCGGTGGGCGATTGGGGACTGATGCTGGTCTCGTCTTTCGTGCTGGGCCTGGGCTCGGGCATGGTGGTGCCGCTCCAGACCCGGCTGATGGACGTGGCGGGCCAGGCGCAGAGCATGGCGGCGGCAATGAACCATGCCGCTTTCAATGCCGCCAATGCGCTGGGGCCCTGGCTCGCGGGACTGGCGCTGGCGGCTGGCTGGGGCTGGCGGTCCTCGGGGCTGGTCGCGGTGGCGCTGTCAGTCGCGGGGATGCTGGCCCTGGCCCTCGCCTGGTATCAGGCCCGCCAGCCCGGGGGCGCTGTGCAGGATGACCCGGCGCGAGTGTGAGGCGAATTCCCGCCGCCACGAGATGAAGAGCACATAGCTGGTGGCCAGGAACAGGCCCAGCGGCCCGGCCAGCCAGCCAAGCGCCCCCAGTGCGAAATAGACGCAGCGCAGGCCCGAGTTGAAGCTGCGCGCCGCGGTGATGTTGATCTCGGCCGCCTGCATGGCCGAGGGCAGGGCACGCGGATCCTCGGGATCGTCGGGGACCGAGGCCATCATGATCGCGCAATAGCCGAACAGCCGGTGCGACCAGACGAAGCGCAAGAGCGCATTGGCCACGAAGAACAGCACCACGACGATCTTGATCTCCCATTTCAGCGCCGGGACGTGGCCGAGATCGAACTGCCGCGCCACGCCGGCCAGCTGGTCGGTATTGCCGATCAGCGCCAGCCCGCCGCCCACCGCGATCAGACAGGCCGAGGCGAAAAAGGCCGTGCCCTCGCGCAGGGTGGTCAGGATGTTGCCGTCGAAGATGCGCGGGTCGCGGGTGACGAAATGCCGCATCCATTCCCGGCGGTAGTCCTTCATCAGCACCGAGACCGAGGGACGGTCCTTCGGCGGGTGCTCGGTGATCCAGCCAATGCCCAGCCAGGCAAGGAAAAGCCAGGCTATGGCGGCAAGGTCCGCCAGGGTGAAGGGACCGGGAAGGGATGCGCTGATGTCCATGCCCCGGTTCTATCGCCGCCGGCGACCTGTTGCCAGTCCGTTGCGGCATCCCTACCTTGGGCCTGTAACGAGCAACCCGGAGGGAACCATGGCCGCACCGCATGCCATTCACGAGGAATTTCCGAACGATGCCGGGCGCATCCACGAATTGAAGGTCTCGGACGCGCGTTTCGCGCGGCTGCTGGAAGATTATGACGCGATCAACGACCAGGTCTTCGGCGCAGAGAGCCGCCATACCCCGATGTCGGACGAGGCCGAGACCGAGCTGCGCAGGAAGCGCGCCGCGCTGAAGGACGAGATTGCCCGCCTGCTGGCGGGCGCGCGCGGCTGAGGCGGAAGCCGGCCTACCGGCCGCCCGGCGTCAGCCGGGGTAGGGACAGGCAGGAGAACGGCGGGGCGTGCGGCTTGCAGTCGCTGCGTCCCGCCATACCGCCGCCGGACGGCCGCAGGGCTTGAAACCCGCAACCCGCATTCCCACCTCAACGCTGTCGGACGGCCCCTGGGGCGCCGACGGACCTGCCCGCCCGAACCGGGGGGCAAGCCTTTGTATCGCTTGATGAAAGGATGCGAAAAATGCGCAACTTCGATCTGACCCCGCTTTATCGTGCCTCGGTCGGTTTCGACCGGATGGCAGATGTCATGGACCGTGCCCTGTCCGCCGATATCGCAAGCTACCCTCCCTATAATATCGAGAAGACCGGCGAGAACGCCTATCGCATCTCGATCGCCGTTGCCGGCTTTGCCGCCGACGATCTGACCGTCGAGGTCAAGGACGGCGCCGTCATCGTCTCGGGCAGGAAGGCCACCGAGGACGAGGGCCGCAGCTATCTGCATCGCGGCATCGCCACCCGCGCCTTCGAGCGCCGCTTCACGCTGGCCGATCATGTCCGCGTCGATGGCGCCAGCCACGAGGACGGCATGCTGAACATCGACCTGGTGCGCGAGATCCCCGAGGCGCTGAAGCCGCGCCGCATCGAGATCGCGAAACCGGCGAAGGCGGTGGGGAAACTGGACGCCTGAGCTTCGGTGGAGGACGCGGGGCGCTGCCCCCGCACCCCGGGGTATTTGGAAAACGGAGAAAGCCAGGGGCGCCGGTTGCAGCGCCCCTTTTGCCATGCGCGCCGCCGGTCCGTTTCCAGCCTCTTTCTCCGTTTCAAAAATACCCCGGGGTCCGGGGCGGAGCCCCGGCGCGGCGCCCGCCGCTAGAGCTTGCGGCGGGCGCGCAGCGCCGCGGCGATGGTGCCATCGTCGAGATAGTCAAGCTCGCCGCCGATCGGCACGCCCTGCGCCAGGCCGGTCACGGCGACGCCGGTCGGGACAAGCGCCTCGGCGATGTAATGCGCGGTGGTCTGCCCCTCGATCGTCGCCGAGAGGGCGAGGATGACCTCGGTGACGTGCTCCTCGGCGATGCGGGCGATCAGCTGCGGGATGCGCAGATCCTCGGGGCCGATCTCGTCCAGCGCCGAAAGGCTACCGCCCAGCACGTGATAGCGGCCGTGGAAGGCGCGGCCGCGTTCCAGCGCCCAGAGGTCGGCGACCTCGGTCACCACGCAGATCTCGCCGGTGGCGCGGGCCGGATCCTCGCAGATCGGGCAGATGTCGGACTGGGTGATGTTGCCGCAGACCAGGCATTCGCGGGCACTTTCCGCCACGCTGGCCATCAGCGCCGCCAGCTGCGCCATCTGCCCGGCGCGGCGGCGGATCAGCTGCAGCACGATGCGCCGCGCCGAGCGCGGCCCCAGCCCCGGCAGCCGCGCCATGGTGGCGATCAGCGTCTCGATCTCGTCGCCGGAGGCGGAGGACATCGCCTAGAAGGGCATCTTCATGTCGGCCGGCAGGCCGAGCTCGCGGGTCAGGCGGGCCATTTCCTCGGCCGCCTTGTCCTGGGCGCGGCGCTGCGCGTCCTTGATCGCCGCCAGGATCAGATCCTCGACCACTTCCTTGTCCTCGGCCTTGAAGATCGAGGGGTCGATATCGAGCGCCGTCAACTCGCCCTTGGCCGTCGCGGTGGCCTTGACCAGCCCGGCACCGGCCTCGCCGGTGACGGTCAGGCGGTTCAGCCCTTCCTGCATCTCGGCCATCTTGCCCTGCATCTGCTGGGCGGCTTCCATCATCTTCGACAGGTCCATGTCGCCAAGGCCCTTGAACATCGCCTAATCCTCGTCCTCGAAAGGGTCCCATTCCTCGACCTCGGCCACCGGGCCTTCGGTCAGCTCATGCGGGGATGTATCCTCGCCCGCCGGTTTTTCAACCGCGACCGGCGTCGGCACCGGCCGGATCTGCGTGATCTTCGCGCCGGGGAAAGCGGCGAAGATCGCCTGCACGGTCGGGTTCTGCATGGCGCGGGCACGGGCCGCGGCCTCGCGCGCCGCGCGCCGTTCGCTGACCGTCGGCTGACCGGGATCCGCGGTCACGGTCACCGCCCAGCGATGGCCGCCGGTCCAGCCGCGCAGCCGTTCCGCCAGCCGCTGGGCGAAGTCGCGCGGCGCGTTCTCGGTCGGCTGGAACTCGATCCGGCCCGGCGAATAGCGCACCAGCCGCAGGTGATCCTCGACATCCAGCAGCAGCTTCATGTCGCGCATGCGCCGGATCAGTTCCAGCACCGATTCGAAATCGGGGAAACCATCCAGCGCATCGGGCGAGACCGCGATGGCCGCCGCGCTGCCATCCTGCCGGACGGCGACGGGGGCACGAGGGGCGGCCGCACGCGGTGCCTCGCTGCGCGCGGCGGGCGGCGCGGCGGCGCGGCTGAACTCGCCCGCCGCGGCGCTGGCCTGAACCTTGCGGATCAGCGCCTCGGGGTCGGGCAGGTCCGCGACATGGGTCAGGCGGATGATCGCCATCTCGGCGGCCATCATCGCGTTCGGGGCGTTCCCCACCTCCTCGAGCGCCTTGAGCAGCATCTGCCACAGCCGGGTCAGCGCCCGCATCGGCACCTTTTCCGCGATCTGCTGGCCGCGGGCGCGCTCATCGGGGCCGATGGTGGGATCCTCCAGCGCCTCGGGGGTGATCTTCACGATCGAGACCCAATGCGTGATCTCGGCCAGGTCGCGCAGCACCGCCATCGGGTCGGCGCCGTCGGCATATTGCGCCTGCAGCTCGGCCAGCGCCTCGGCCGCGGCGCCGCGCAGGATCATGTCGAACAGATCCAGCACCCGGCCGCGATCGGCCAGCCCCAGCATGGCGCGGACCTGCGCCGCCGTCGTCTCGCCGGCGCCATGGCTGATCGCCTGGTCCAGAAGGCTGGTCGCATCGCGGGCCGAGCCTTCGGCGGCGCGGGTGATCAGCGCCAGCGCGTCGTCGGAGATCTCGGCGCCTTCGGCCGAGGCGATGCGGCGCAGCAGGGCGATCATCACCTCGGGTTCGATCCGGCGCAGGTCGAAGCGCTGGCAGCGCGACAGCACCGTCACCGGCACCTTGCGGATCTCGGTGGTGGCAAAGATGAACTTCACATGCGGCGGCGGTTCCTCCAGCGTCTTCAGAAGCGCGTTGAAGGCGCTGGTCGAGAGCATGTGGACTTCGTCGATGATATAGATCTTGTAACGCGCCGAGGCGGCGCGATAGTGAACCGATTCAATGATTTCCCGGATGTCGTTCACACCGGTTCGAGAGGCGGCGTCCATCTCCATCACGTCGACATGCCGACCTTCGGAGATCGCCACGCAATGCTCGCAGACCCCGCAGGGCTCGGTCGTCGGGCCGCCCTGACCGTCGGGGCCGGTGCAGTTCAACCCCTTGGCGATGATGCGCGCGGTGGTGGTCTTGCCGGTGCCGCGAATGCCGGTCATCACGAAAGCCTGGGCGATGCGGTCGGCGGCGAAGGCGTTCTTCAGCGTCCGCACCATCGCGTCCTGGCCGACCAGATCGGCAAAGGTCTCGGGGCGGTATTTCCGCGCCAGCACTTGATAGGTCTGTTCTTCGCTCATGCACCGGCCTTTCGTGACCGGCGCAGATTAGCGGCCCGGCCCCGGGGCGGCAACCGCCCTCAGGCCGGTTGCCAGTCGAAGGCCAACTCCTCGCGGAAGGCGAAGCGGGCGATATGGCTGTCGACGATGTGGCGCATATGCGCGGTGATCGCCTCGGGCGCCTCCAGCCGGATCTCCAGCGCATCGGGCGTGGCCGCCAGCGTGACCGTTCGGTCCTCGGGCATGGCGATGCGGCCGTGACACGGGTCGAATTCGACCTCGAACTTGTGCGCCCAATGCTTGCAAAGCTGTTGCAGGTACCGGCTGCCATTCGCGGTCGTCACGCGGCAGGTCGAAAGGATGACGGTCTGGGACATGATCTTTCCTGTCTTGCGGGTCCGGCTGGCGGCGGCTGGCGGACATGGAAGGGGTCACGAAACGGTGAACGGGCTCGGCCCGGACCCGGTGCCCCATATAACCCGGACGGGGCGGCGTTCAATCCCGCTGGCCTCATCGCTCCTTGGCCCGCCGCCTCTGGCGCAGGACGCGCAGCCGGCCGGCCATCCCCGGCTTTGCCATCGCCGCATGCAAGCGCGGGCCGCGGGGCATCCGGTCCGGCGGCAATCAAAGAGCGATGAGCGCCCCGCGGCCTGCTGATCTTCGCCGTCGCCCGTCCTGCGCACCCGCAGGATTGTCCACGGCAAGGCATATCGCCATGCTGACGGCGGCGCGGCGCTCCTTCGCTGTTTCGCCGTTTCGAAAATACCCCGGGGGAGGCCCGCAGGGCCGGGGGCGGCGCCCCCCCTTCGGCCCGCATCCGTCCCCCGTTGACCCGAAGCCTGGCGCGGCATATCTGCCCCCACATGGCACGCGCACCGCTTCTGCAACTCACCGATATCACCCTGACCTTTGGCGGCAATCCCGTCTTCGACGGGCTGGACCTGACCGTCCAGCAAGGCGACCGGCTGGCGCTGGTCGGCCGCAACGGCTCGGGCAAATCCACGCTCATGAAGGTCATGGCCGGGCTGGTCGAGCCCGATGCCGGCCAGGTCATCACCCCCGCCGGCACCCGCGTCGGCTATATGGAGCAGGATCCCGACCTCTCGACCCATGCCACGCTGGGCGATTTCGCCCGCGCCGGCCTTGGCGATGCCGAGGGCTACCGGGTCGAGATGGCGGCCGAGGGGCTGAAATTCGACCCCGACCGCCCGGTGGCCACCGCCTCGGGCGGCGAGCGGCGGCGGGCGGCGCTGGCCCGGCTGCTGGCCGAGGCGCCAGAGCTCATGCTGCTGGACGAGCCGACCAACCACCTCGACATCGAGGCCATCGGCTGGCTCGAGGAGCAGCTTGCCGCGACCAGGGCGGGGTTCGTGCTGATCTCGCACGACCGGGCCTTCCTGCGGGCGCTGACCCGCGCGACGCTGTGGATCGACCGCGGCGAGGTGCGCAGGCAGGACCGCGGCTTCGAGCATTTCGAGGATTGGCGCGAAACCGTCTGGACCGCCGAGGACGAGGCGCGCCACAAGCTCGACCGCAAGATCAAGGCCGAGGCCCGCTGGGCGGTCGAGGGCATTTCCGCGCGCAGGAAGCGCAACCAGGGCCGGGTCCGCGCGCTGGCGGCGCTGCGCGAGGAACGCGCCGGCCAGATCCGCCGCCAGGGCACCGCGGCGATGGAACTGGACGCCGGGCCGCAATCCGGCAAACGGGTGATCGACGCCAAGGGCATCTCGAAATCCTTCGGCGAGCGGGCGATCCTGAAACCTTTCGACCTGCGGGTGCTGCGCGGCGACCGCGTGGCCTTCGTCGGCCCGAACGGCGTCGGCAAGACCACGCTGATCAAGATGCTGACCGGCGAGATCGCCCCCGATACCGGCGAGGTCAGGCACGGCACCAACCTGGAGATCGCGGTCTTCGACCAGGCGCGCTCGGCCATAGACGAGACGGCGACGCTGTGGGATGCGCTGGCGGCCGACCCGTCGATGCGGGTCTCGGGTCGGTCGGATCAGGTCATGGTGCGCGGCAATCCGCGTCATGTCGTGGCCTATCTCAAGGATTTCCTGTTCGACGAGGCGCAGGCAAGGGCGCCGGTCGGCAGCCTGTCGGGCGGGGAAAAGGCCCGGCTGCTGCTGGCGCGGATCATGGCCAGAACCTCGAACCTGCTGGTGCTGGACGAACCGACCAACGATCTGGACGTGGAAACGCTGGACCTCTTGCAGGACATCCTGGGCGATTACGACGGCACCGTGCTGCTGGTCAGCCACGACCGCGACTTCATCGACCGCGTGGCCACCACCACGGTGGCGATGGAGGGCGACGGCCACGCCACGATCTATCCCGGCGGCTGGTCGGACTATCGCGCGCAGCGGCCCGAAGACGCCCCGCTGACCGACGCGCCGAAGCCCGCCGCCGCGCCAAGGCCCCAGGCGAAGGTTGCGGCCGAACGCCCGGGGCTGAGCTTCACCGAGCGGAAGCGGCTGGAGGCGTTGCCCGCGATCATCGAGCGGCTGGAGGCCGAGATCGGCAAGCTGACCGAATTCCTTGCCCAGCCCGACCTGTTCCAGACCGCCCCGGCGAAATTCGCCAAGGCAAGCGGCGGCCTGGCCGAGCGCCAGCAGGCGCTGGCCGCGGCCGAGGAGGAATGGCTGGATCTGGCGGAAAAGGATCAGGCCTAGGCGCGGTCCGCGTGGTCCGCGCGGCGCCTTCCTGCGACGTCCTGTCTCTCGACAGGGCCGGAAAGGCATGGTCCCCTGGCCGAAAGCCATGCGAGGCCCAAGGATGAACCCACCCGCCCAGTTGCCCCTTGTCTATTCCTGCTCCGGCTGTTCCAGCGCCGCGCAGATGGCCAATTACCTGGCCGTGCAGATGGATCGCCGCGGGCTGGCCCAGATGTCCTGCATCGCCGGAGTGGGCGGCGACGTGCCGAAATTGGTGCGCCTCGCCACTTCGGGCCGCCGCATCATCGCCATCGACGGCTGCGCACTGGCCTGCGTGCGCAACTGCCTGGCCCGCCATGGCGTGCAGGCCTCGGACTACCACCTGCTGTCGGACCACGGCGTGCGCAAACGCTACCAGACCGATTTCGACACTGACGAGGCCGAGCGGGTATTGTCCGAACTGGCCGAAAGGCTGGACGCGCCGGCCCGTTCACAAGTGACCGCCTGACCGGGCCGGGCAGGATCAGGCCGGGCCCGGCCCGGCCTTTCCGGATGCGTGGGCATCCAGCCGCCGGTGCAACTCGCGCATCTCATGGCGCAGATGGACGATCTGCGCCTCGGACAGGCCCGAGGCGGCGGCGACGCAGCGGGTGATTTCGCCGGCGTCGATCTGGACGGCGCGGCCCTTTTCGGTCAGCGTCACGATGACCCGCCGCTCATCCGCCGTGTCGCGGACGCGGTCCAGAAACCCCATCCCCTGCAGCCGCTTCAACATCGGCGTCAGCGTGTTGGTTTCCAGCGACAGCCGTTCGCCCAACTGGCCGATGGGCACGCCATCCTCGGACCACAGCGCCAGCATGACCAGGAATTGCGGATAGGTCAGGCCCAGCCTGTCCAGAAGCGGACGATAGATGCGGCCGAAGGCCAAGCTTGCCGCATAGGTGGCAAAGCAGAGCATGTCGTCGAGCGTGGGTCTTGCAGGATCACTCATGCCCGGAAATTATATCGCCCGCGATAGGATCGCAAGGCTTGACAACCGGCCCCGGAATTTATACCGCACGCGATGCAATCGCTCGCGACTTTTATAGGACCAATGGTGACCAGTAGCGCGCGAGCGATTGCGCTTCCCGGTCCGAACGCCCCCTCACGCACCTTTCCCCGCTGCCCAAGGACACCGGCCGGGCTTCTTTCTTGCCATGATGCTTGAAAAAGGCCGCCCCTTTCGGGACGGCCCAATCTTCGCGACAGGCGCGGCTGATTACATCATGCCGCCCATGCCGCCCATGTCGGGCATGCCGCCGGCCGGAGCTTTCGGCTCGGGCTTTTCGGCGATCATCGCTTCGGTGGTGATCAGCAGACCGGCGACCGAGGCGGCGTCTTCCAGCGCGGTGCGCACGACTTTCGCCGGGTCGATCACGCCGAACTTGAACATGTCGCCATATTCTTCGGTCTGGGCGTTGAAGCCGAAGGCCTTGTCCGACGATTCGCGGACCTTGCCGGCCACGACAGCGCCGTCAACGCCAGCGTTCTCGGCGATCTGGCGCATCGGAGCTTCCAGCGCGCGGCGGACGATGGCGATGCCGGCGTCCTGATCCGAGTTCGCGCCGGTCAGGCCTTCCAGAGCCTTGCCGCCCTGAACCAGGGCCACGCCGCCACCGACGACAACGCCTTCCTGAACGGCCGCACGGGTCGCGTTCAGTGCATCGTCAACGCGATCCTTGCGCTCTTTGACTTCGATTTCGGTCATGCCGCCGACGCGGATGACGGCAACGCCACCGGCCAGTTTGGCGACGCGTTCCTGCAGCTTCTCGCGGTCGTAGTCCGAGGTGGTTTCCTCGATCTGCTGGCGGATCTGGGCGACGCGGGCTTCGATCTCGGCTTTCTCACCAGCACCGTCGACGATGGTGGTGTTGTCCTTGTTGATCGAGACTTTCTTCGCCCGGCCGAGCATGTCGATGGTGACGTTTTCCAGCTTCATGCCCAGGTCTTCCGAGATGACCTGACCGCCGGTCAGGATCGCGATGTCCTGCAGCATGGCCTTGCGGCGATCGCCGAAGCCCGGAGCCTTGACGGCAGCGATCTTCAGGCCGCCGCGCAGCTTGTTGACGACCAGCGTGGCCAGAGCCTCGCCTTCGACGTCTTCGGCGACGATGATCAGCGGCTTTTGCGACTGGATCACGGCTTCCAGCAGCGGCACCATCGGCTGCAGCGACGAGAGCTTCTTCTCGTGCAGCAGGATGTAGGCGTCTTCCAGCTCGGCAATCATCTTGTCGGCATTGGTGACGAAATAGGGCGACAGGTAGCCGCGGTCGAACTGCATGCCTTCGACGACTTCGACTTCGGTCTCCATGCCCTTGTTTTCTTCGACGGTGATCACACCTTCGTTGCCGACGCGCTGCATGGCTTCGGCGATCTGCTGGCCGATGAAGGCTTCGCCGTTGGCCGAGATGGTGCCGACCTGGGCGACTTCGGCGCTGTCATTGACCGGACGCGACGCCAGTTTGATGGCTTCGACCACTTTGGTGGTGGCCAGATCGATGCCGCGCTTCAGGTCCATCGGGTTCAGGCCGGCCGCAACCGACTTCAGGCCTTCCTTGATGATGGCCTGGGCCAGCACGGTGGCGGTGGTGGTGCCGTCGCCGGCCTCGTCATTGGTGCGCGAAGCGACTTCGCGGACCATCTGGGCGCCCATGTTCTCGAACTTGTCGGCCAGTTCGATCTCTTTGGCGACCGAGACGCCGTCCTTGGTGATGCGCGGCGCGCCGAAGGACTTGTCGATCACCACGTTGCGGCCTTTCGGGCCCAGCGTCACCTTGACCGCATCGGCCAGGATGTTCACGCCCTTCAGCATGCGGTCGCGGGCGTCGCTGTTGAACTTGACTTCTTTCGCAGCCATTTGCTCTGCTCCTTGAATGGGTTATCGGAAGGGGACGATCAGGCGATGATGCCCAGGATGTCGCTTTCCTTCATGATCAGCAGCTCTTCGCCGTCGACGGTGACTTCGGTGCCCGACCACTTGCCGAACAGCACGCGATCGCCGGCCTTGACCGCGGGCGCGATCAGTTCGCCCGAATCCTTGCGCGCGCCTTCGCCAACGGCGATGATCTCGCCCTCGGCGGGTTTTTCCTTGGCGCTATCGGGGATGATCAGGCCGCCCTTGGTTTTCTCGTCCGACTGGACGCGACGGACCAGAACGCGGTCGTGCAGCGGTTTGAAAGCCATGTGAACACTCCGGTGTTACAGGTTGTTATGCATTGTTGGCACTCTGTCATGGTGAGTGCCAATGTCGCCCATCTAGGCGCGGCCTCCGAACCTGTCAACGGGCATGGCCAAGAAAAAACCGCGCGAAATCCGCTTGACGGGGTTTCTGCACCGCGGCTACGCCGGTTCAAGGCAAGCGGCGGGGGATAGCATCTTGGACAGGCGGCTCAGAGTTCTGGTGATCGCCGAGGCGGCGAACCCGGAATGGGTCTCGGTGCCGCTGGTCGGCTGGGCGCTGGCCCATGCGCTGCGCACCGTCGCCGACGTGCATATCGTCACCCAGGTCCGCAACCGCGAGGCGATCCTGCGCGCCGGCCTGGTCGAGGGGCGCGACTTCACCGCCATCGACAGCGAAAAGCTGGCCGCACCGATGTGGCGGCTGGCCGAGCGGCTCAGCATGGGCAAGGGCGTCGGCTGGACCATGAAGACCGCGATCTCGACCCTAGGCTACGGCTATTTCGAGCGGCTGGTCTGGCGCGCCTTCGGCGACCAGATCCGCGCCGGAAAATACGACCTGGTGCATCGGGTGACGCCGCTGACCCCCACCGCCAACAGCCGCATGGCGCCGCTTTGCGCCCGCGCCGGGGTGCCCTTCCTGCTGGGACCGTTGAATGGCGGCGTCCCCTGGCCCAAAGGGTTCGACAGCGAAAGGCGGCGGGAGAAGGAATGGCTCTCCTATATCCGCGGCGCCTACAAGGCGCTGCCGGGCAGGGGGGCGATGCTGCGTCACGCCACGGCGATCATCTGCGGCTCGATGCACACGCTGGGCGAGATCCCGGCGCGGTACCGCGACAAGACCGTCTGGCTGCCCGAGAACGCCATCGACCCGTCGCGCTTCAGCCTGACCGCGCCGCAACCCGGCACCCTGCCGTTGCGCGGCTGCTTCATCGGCCGGCTGGTGCCTTACAAGGGCGCCGACATGGCGATCGAGGCGGCGCTGCCGCTGCTGCGCGCCGGGCAGATGACGCTCGACATCATCGGCGACGGGCCGCAGGGCGACGGCCTGCGCGAGATGGTGGCGCGCGAGGGCCTGGGGCAGGCGGTGACTTTTCACGGCTGGCTGCCGCACGAGCAGGTGCAGGGCGTTGCGGCGCGGACGCAGCTGCTGGTCTTTCCCTCGGTGCGGGAATTCGGCGGCGGCGTGGTGCTGGAGGCCATGGCGCTTGGCGTGGTGCCGGTGGTCGCGGATTATGCCGGGCCGGGCGAGCTGGTGGACGATGCCACCGGCTTCCGCATCCCGATGGGCAGCCGCGCCGAGCTGGTGGCGGGGCTGCGCGAGCGGCTGCAGGCCATCGCGGCCGCGCCCGAAGCCTTGCCCGCCATGGCCGCGGCGGCGCAGGCGCGGGTCATGCGCGATTTCACCTGGCCTGCCAAGGCCGCGCAGGTCGAGCGGATCTGGCGGGCCGTGCTGGCCGGGGCGCCGCCGCCCCAGGACCTGCGGCTGCCGCGCTAGGCTGGCACCGCGCCGGCGCCCGTGCCATGCTGGGCGCCGATGACCATGCCGGAACCGAAAATGCGCCTGAAGCCGACCCTGACCGCCCTTTTCGCCGCCGCCACCCTGGCCCTGCCGGCCGGGGCGCAGGAATGCGTCGGCCGCAACCTGTTCGATACCATGGCGCCCGAGCGCCTGGCCGAACTGCGCGCCGCCACCAGCGGCGTGCCCTATCACCAGGGCCTGTTCTGGCGGGCGGAAAAGGCGGGACAGCGGGTGACGCTGCTGGGCACCTATCATTTCGCCGATCCGCGCCACGACCTGGCGATGACCCGCTTCGGCCCCGAGATCGACCGCGCCGCCGCGCTGCTGGTCGAGGCCGGCCCCGAGGAGGAGGCGAAGCTGGCCGAAGCCATGACCGCCGATCCGACGCTGATCGTGAACCCGCAAGGGCCGACCCTGCCCGAGCGGCTATCCGACGCCGAATGGAAATCGCTCTCGGCGGCGCTGGAACAGCGGGGGCTGCCGGCGGTGATCGCCAGTCGGCTGCGCCCCTGGTACGTGGCGGTCATGCTGGGCATCTCGCCCTGCATGATGCGCATCGTCGAGACCCGGGGCGATACCGGCGGGCTGGACCATCTGCTGATCGACCGCGCCCGGGCGGCCGAGGTGCCGGTGCAAGCGCTGGAGCCTTGGGACACCGTCTTCACGCTTTTCGAGGGCATGACCGCGAAAGAGGAAGAGGACATGATCCGCGCCGCCATGCCGGCGGCGGAATATGCCGACGATTACACGGTGACGCTGACCGACGCCTATTTCTCGGGCGACAGCTGGATGATCTGGGAATTCGGCCGCTTCGACGCCTATGACAAATCCGGCCTTTCGCGTGACGAGGTGGACGAGCAGATGCGGCTGGCGCAGGAAAAGCTGATGGACCAGCGGAACGAAAGCTGGATCGAACCCATTGAGCAGGCGGCGGCAAAGGCGGCCGCGCAGGGCAAGGGCGTCGTCGCCGGCTTCGGCGCGCTGCACCTGCCGGGCGAGCATGGCGTGCTGCGCCTGCTGGAAAACAGGGGCTGGACCATCAGCCCGGTCACGGTGGAGGGGATAGGCGATGGCGGATGAGCTTTGGCGCGAGGAACGCGAATTCTGGCTGACGGGGGTGGCCGAGGCCACGCGCAAGCTCGACGAGGCCTGCCTGATGGCCTTTGCGCCCACGGGCATCCTGACCCGGCGCCGGGTGGTCGAGAGCCTGTCCTCGACCCCGCGCTGGCAGGAGATCACCATGACCGACCGCGCCAGCATCGAGACCGACGAGCTTTGCGTACTCGCCTATCGCGTCACCGCCCGCCGTGCCGCGGCCGAGACCTATCGCGCGCTCTGCACCACCACCTGGATCCGCCGCGACGGGGACTGGCGCATCGTCCAGCATCAGCAGACCCCGGTCTGATGTTGGCCGACCTGCGCCGGCACCTGCGCTTCCTGCTGAGCTTCGGGCTGGGGCTGGCGGTCGGCCTGGGCGCCTGGCGCATGCAGGCGGTGGACCGGCTGCTACTGTTCTCGGTCAGCTTTTGCCTGGGCTACCTGCTGCTGACGGCGGCGCTGATGCGGGGCATGACCGCCGACATGATGCGCGGCCGCGCCGATCTGGAGGACGAGGGCATCAGCGTGATCGTGCCCATCGCCATCGGCTCGGTGGCGATCAGCCTGGTCGCCATCCTGCTGACCATCCGCGACCCGCATTCCGGCTTCTGGCTGCGGCCGGTCATGGCGCTGGTCTCGGTGCCGCTGGGCTGGGTGATGATCCATACCGTCATGGCCTTCCATTACGCGAGCCTGTGGTATGCGCGCCGCCCCGACGGCCGCGAGACGCGCAACCTGGGCTTTCCCGGCCTGGGCGCCGACGAGGACGCGCAGATCTGGGATTTCCTCTATTACAGCTTCACGCTGGGCATGGCGGCCCAGACCGCCGACGTGCCGGCGCTCGACACGCGGGTGCGGCGGCTGACGCTGCTGCATTCGGCCTTCTCGTTCTACTACAACACCGTGCTTCTGGCGCTGGCGCTGAATGCCGGCATGGCGCTGGGTTGATAGACAATCCCCGGCCCGGGCCATATAAGGCGCGCGACTTTTCCGCCCAAGCTTCAGGGGATCCCCATGATCAAGGTTTTCGGCCACAAGGCCCCCGACACCGATTCGACCGGCTCGCCCATCATCTGGGCCTGGTATCTGTCCGAAGTGCGCAAGACCCCGGCCCAGGCCGTGCTGCAGGGCGAGCCGAACACCGAGGCCGCCTGGATGCTGGCGAAATGGGGCCTCGACAAGCCCGAGATCATCGCCGATGTGGCACCGGGCGAGCAATGCGTGATCGTGGATACCAACAACCCCGCCGAGCTGCCCGCCTCGCTGGCCGAGGCCGAGGTGATCGAGATCATCGACCACCACCTGCTGGCCGGCGGCATCAAGACCCGCCTGCCGATCAACATCACCATCCGTCCGCTGGCCTGCACCGCGACGATCATGCATGACCTGATCGGCGACGAGGACCTGGCCCGCGCCCCCCGCGCCGTCAAGGGCGCGATGCTGACCTGCATCCTGTCGGACACGCTGGAATTCCGCAGCCCGACCACCACCCCGCATGACCGTTTCGTGGCCGAGAAGCTGGCCAAGGACCTGGGCGTCTCGATCCCCGGATACGCGGCCGAGATGTTCGCGGCCAAATCGGACGTGTCGGCCTTTGCCGACGAGGCGCTCTTGCGCATGGACAGCAAGGAATACGAACTGGGCGGCAAGCAGCTGCGCGTCTCGGTGCTGGAGACCACGGCGCCGCAGGTGCTGCTGGACCGCAAGGCGGCGCTGATCGCCGCCATGCCGGCCGTCGCCGCCGCCGACGGCGCCGACGAGGTGCTGCTGTTCATCGTCGACATCCTGAACGAAGAAGCCACGCTGCTGGTGCCGAACGACTTCGTCAGGCAGGTGGCCGAGAAGAGCTTCAACACCACCGTCTCGGGTGATACGGTCGTGCTGCCCGGCATCATGTCGCGCAAGAAGCAGATCATCCCCGCTTTGGCGATCTGAGACGGAAGGCCCCCAGATGACGCAGATTATCCGCTCGCTCGACGAGATCGGCACCAATTACGACGTCCTGTTCTGCGACCTCTGGGGGTGCCTGCACAACGGCAAGGCGCCCTATGCCGCCGCCGTCGCCGCCCTGCAGGCGTTCCGGACCGGCGGCGGGCGCGTGGTGCTGATGACCAACGCGCCGCGCCCGCAGCAATACGTGGCCGCCCAGCTTGACCGCATGGGCGTGCCGCGCGACGCCTGGGACGTCATCGTCAGCTCGGGCGACGCGGCCCAGGACGCGATGTTCGCCGGTGCGGTCGGCCGCCGGGTCTGGGCCGTCGCCCAGCACAAGGACGAGGGCTTCTTCACCGACATCCCCGGAGAGTGGCGCGATGCCCCGTCGATCACCCGCGTGCCTCTGGAGGAGGCCGAGGGCATCGTCTGCTGCGGCCTTTTCGACGACCTGACCGAGGTGCCCGAGGATTACCGCGGCCGGCTGATGCTGGCGCGCGAACGCGGGCTGAAACTGCTTTGCGCCAATCCCGACGTGGTGGTCGACCTGGGCGAGCAGCGGGTCTACTGCGCCGGCGCGCTGGCCGAGCTTTACGAGGATCTGGGCGGCACCTCGCTTTACTTCGGCAAGCCGCATCCGCCGATCTACGACCTGGCGCGGCGCCGGCTGGGGCTGGACGACAAGGCCCGGATCCTGGCCATCGGCGACGGCATCGCCACCGATATCGCCGGCGCCGCGGGCGAGGGGCTGGATGCGTTGTTCGTCACCGGCGGGCTCGGCTTCGACCAGTTCGGTCCGGATGTCGAGAACCCGGATCCGGCCCGACTGGCCGAGTGGCTGGCGCTGCGGGCCCAGAACCCGGCCTATGGCATCGGCCGGCTGCGCTGAACCCGGGCAACAATCCGTCCTTTTGGGTGGGTGTGGTGTTATTTTGTTGCGCGACCGATTCTTTGCTGCTATGCAGCATGGAGCCACTCATCGGGAGCATTGAATGATGCTGGACAACCTTCCGCGCGGCACGATCGTCATCGAGGATCTCGAGGTCGGAATGATGCGCTACCTGCAGAAGGTAGTGACCGACGAGGATATCGAGATGTTCGCCAAGGTCTCGACCGACCGCAATCCGGTGCATCTGGACGAGGCCTATGCGCAGGACACCATCTTCGAGGGCCGCATCGCCCATGGCATGCTGACCGCCGGACTGATCTCGGCGGTGATCGGCGAACAGCTGCCCGGCCACGGCACGGTCTATCTGGGCCAGACGCTGAAATTCATGGCCCCGGTGCGGCCGGGCGATCTGGTGCGCGCCGAGGTCACGGTCGAGACCATCGACCATACCAAGCGCCGCGTGACCCTTGCAACCCGCTGCCTTGTCGGTGATACGGTCGTCCTGAAAGGTGAGGCCGTCGTCCTGGCGCCGAGCCGCAAATTCGACTAGACAGGGCCGGCTCCGGCCCGGCGGGGGCCCGATTGCGCATCCATCACGACTGGAAAGCTCTGCCGCTTGATGCCCGCGGGGCCACCGTCGCCATGGGCAATTTCGACGGCGTCCATCTTGGCCATCGCTCGGTGATCGACGCCGCCCGCGCCGCCTGCGACGCGCCCCTGGGCGTCATCACCTTCGAGCCGCATCCGCGCGAATTTTTCGCCCCCGACTCGCCCGCCTTCCGGCTGATGAACGCGGAATCGCGGGCGAACCGGCTGGCGCGGCTGGGCGTCGAGCATCTTTACGAACTGCCTTTCGACGCGGTGCTGGCCGGACTGTCGCCCGAGGGCTTTGCGCGCGAGGTGCTGGTCGATGGGCTGGGGGTGCGCCACATCACCGTGGGCGCGGATTTCTGCTTCGGCCGCAAGCGCTCCGGCAATGCGCAGGTTCTGGCGCGGCTGGGGCGCGAGCTGGGCTTCGGCGTCACCGTGGCGCCGCTGGTCGGCAATGGCGCGGTGCAATACAGCTCGACCGCGATCCGCATGGCGCTGGCCGAGGGCCGCACCCGCGAGGCCGAGCGCATGCTGGGCCATTGGCACCGCATCGACGGCGAGGTGCTGCATGGCGACAAGCGCGGCCGCGACCTGGGCTATCCGACCGCGAACATGGCGGTGGACGGGCTGCACCTGCCGGCGCTCGGCATCTATGCGGTGCTGGTCGACGTGCTGACCGGGCCGGATCGCGGCAGCTACAAGGGTGTGGCCAGCATCGGCGTGCGGCCGATGTTCGGCGAGAACCGGCCCAATCTGGAGGTGCATATCTTCGATTTCGCAGCCGACCTTTATGGCCAGCACCTGTCGGTGGCGCTGGTCGAATACCTGCGCCCCGAGGCGAAGTTCGACGGCCTGCCGGCGCTGATCGCGCAGATGGACCGCGACAGCGTCCGGGCGCGCGAGATCCTGGCGACCCGCTGATGCGCGCCCGGTTCTGGGAATTGCCGCCGGCCAGCCTGGACCAGCAGGAATGGGAGGCGCTGTGCGACGGCTGCGGCAAATGCTGCCTCAACAAGATCGAATACGAGGATACCGGCGAACTGGCCTTCACCCGGGTCGCCTGCCGGTTGCTGGACGGGCATAGCTGCCAATGTTCAAGCTATGCCAATCGCCATGATTTCGTTCCCGATTGCGTGGTCCTGACGCCCGGCAAGCTCAAGGAGATCGCCTGGTGGCTGCCCTCGACCTGCGCCTACAGGTTGCGCGCCGAGGGCAAGCCGCTTTACGACTGGCACTACCTGATTTCAGGGGATCGCGAATCGGTGCACCGCGCCGGCGCCTCGGTGCGCGGCTGGACCGTCAGCGAGCTTACGGTGACCGAGGACGATTGGGACGAACATATCATCGAGGATCTTTCATGAATTTTGCCTCGGACAACGCCGGCGGCGTGCATCCCCGCATCATGGCGGCGCTGGCGGCCGCGAATGAAGGCCATGTGCCATCCTATGGCACGGACCGCATCACCCGGGCGGCGCAGGACCGGGTGCGCGAATTGTTCGACGCGCCCGAGGCGGCGGTGCATTTCGTGGCCACCGGCACCGCGGCCAATGCGCTGGCGCTGTCGCTGCTTTCGCCCGGCTGGGGCAAGGTCTTCTGCCATTCCGATGCGCATGTGCAGACCAGCGAGGCCGGGGCGCCGGAATTCTTCAGCGGCGGCGCCAAGCTGATCCCGGTGCCGGGCACCGGCGGCAGGATCACCCCCGAGACGCTGGCCGAGGCGCTGCATGTCCATGGCCGCGACGCGGTCCATGCCGGGCGGAACGCGGCGCTGACCCTGACCAACGCCACGGAATGGGGCACGGTCTATGGCCCGGACGAGGTCGCGGCGCTGGCCGCGCTGGCCCGCGCGCAGGGGCTGGGCGTGCATATGGACGGCGCGCGCTTCGCCAATGCGCTGGCCAGCCTCGATGTCTCGCCCGCCGACCTGACCTGGCGGGCGGGGGTGGACATCCTGTCGCTGGGCGGCACCAAGAACGGCTGCATGGGCGTCGAGGCGGTGGTGATCTTCGACCCGGCGCTGTCCGAGGAATTCGAGTTCCGCCGCAAGCGCGCCGGGGCGCTGGTCTCGAAGCACCGCTATCTGGCCGCGCAGGTGCTGGCCTGGCTCGAGGGCGAGCTGTGGCTGCAGCTGGCGCGCCACGCCAACGCCATGGCACATGAGCTGGCGCTGGGTCTGGCGCGCCTGCCGGGGGTGCGCATCGACCAGCGCGTCGAATCGAACACGGTCTTTGCCACCATCCCGCGCGCATTGCATCGCCGGGCCGGCGCCAGCGGCATCTGCTATCACCTCTGGCCGCATACCCAGGATGCCAAGGACGAGGAGCCGGTGTCGATCCGGCTGGTCTGCGGCTGGGACACCCGGCTGGACGACGTGACCGCGGCGCTGCGGGCGCTGGCCTAGAGCAGCGCCGCCTTCAGCAGCGCCAGCGCGTGCTCGACGGTGGCGGCGCGCACCGCGGCGCGGCCGCGCGGGCCGAACTCGACCGTTTCCGTCCGAACTCCGGCCGCATCGGCAAGGCCGAAGCAGACCCGGCCCTCGGGCTTGTGTTCCGACCCGCCCGGCCCGGCGATCCCGGTCACCGCCACGGCGATGCCGGCCTGCGAGCGGGCCAGCGCGCCCCGGGCCATCTCGGCGGCGATCTCCTCGCTGACGGCGCCATGCGTCTCCAGCGTCTCGGGGCGGATGCCCAGCATCTCGATCTTGGCGGCGTTGGAATAGGTGACGAAGCCCCTGTCGACCGCGTCCGAGGAGCCGGGCACATCGGTCAGCCGCCCGGCGATCAGCCCGCCGGTGCAGCTTTCGGCGGTCGCAATCATCACCCCGCGACGGCGGGCGAGATCGAGAACTTCGGCGGGATCGGTCACGGCAGCATCGGCTCCAGCACCGCATGGTAAAGCCCGGCCAGCATGACCGAGACCAGCCCGGCGAACAACCCGGCCCAGAGATCGTCCAGCATCACCCCCGCCGCGCCGCCGCGCCGGTCGGCCCGGCCCACCAGCCAGGGCTTCCAGATGTCGAACAGCCGGAACAGCAGGAAGGGCGCGACGAAACCCGGCCAGGCCTCCAGGATCGAGACGCCGTGCCGCGCCAGCGGGATCACCGTGAAGCTCATGGCCAGCCATTGCCCGGCCACCTCGTCGATGACGATCCAGGACGGATCCTTGTCGGCGCTGCCCTCCAGCACCCGCGGCACCGCCCAGAATCCCAGCAGCACCGCCAGCACCACGCCCGCCGGCACCAGCCAGGGGCTGAGCCCTTCATAGGCCGCGACCCCCAGCACCACGGCGGCGGCCGAGCCCCAGGTGCCCGGCGCGGGGCGCAGATGGCCGATGCCGAAGAAGCTGGCGATCATCCGCTCCATTCTCACCCCCGGATCAGCGTCGCGGTGGCGATGGCGGCGATGCCTTCCTCGCGGCCGGTGAAGCCCAGCCGTTCCGAGGTGGTGGCCTTGACGCTGACCCGGTCGGGCTCGACGCCGACGATCTCGGACAGGCGCAGCGCCATGGCGCCGGCATGCGGGCCGACCTTGGGCCGTTCGCAGATCAGCGTCACGTCGGCATTGGAAAGCTCATAGCCCATCTGCCGCGCCAGTGCCGCGGCATGGCGCAGGAAGATGTGGCTTTCCGCCCCCTTCCATTGCGGGTCCGAGGGCGGGAAATGCCGGCCGATATCGCCCTGCGCCAGCGCGCCATAGATGGCGTCGGTCAGCGCATGCATGCCGACATCGGCGTCGGAATGGCCCAGCAGCGCCTTGTCATGCGGGATCTTCACGCCGCAAAGCCAAACATGGTCGCCTTCGGTAAAGGCATGCACGTCGAAACCATTGCCAAGGCGAATGTCCATCGCGCCCTCCAGGATGCGGCGCGCGCGTTTGAAGTCGGCGCCATAGGTCAGTTTCAGATTGTCCTCGTCGCCCGGCGTCACCGCGACCGGCAGGCCGGCGCGGATCGCCAGTTCCACGTCATCGGCCGCGCCCTTGGGGAACGCGCGATGCGCGGCCAGGATCGCGTCCAGGGCAAAGCCCTGCGGCGTCTGGGCGCGCATCAGCCCGTCGCGGCTGGCAGTGCCGGTCACGCGGCCGTCATCCGCCCGCCACAACGCATCGGTGACGGGCAGGGCGGGGGCGGCGGCGGGGCTGCCCGCCTCCAGCGCCGCGACCACGCCGCGGATCACCGCATCCGACACCAGCGGCCGGGCGCCGTCATGGATCAGCACATGGGTCACGCCGCTGCCCTCCAGGCTTTCCAGCGCCGCGCGCACGCTGTCCGAGCGGGTGGCACCGCCGGCGACCAGCGTCACCGGGCCGGAGAGTTCCGCCACGCCGCGCGCCATGTCCTCGGGCGCCAGCACCACGACGATGCGCGGGAAATCCGCGAAGGCCGCGATGCTGCGCGCCACGACCGAGCGGCCCGACAGCGCACGCCATTGCTTGGGCGGCCCCTCGCCGGCGCGGGTACCGCGGCCGGCGGCAGTGATGATGGCGGCATATGTGTCCGGTATCGTCATGACCGCCAGCTTTAGGTCAGCCGGGCGGGCGAGGCAATCGCTGCTGCGGGCCGGTTTCGTCGCGGCCGAAAAACGCTTGCGGCCATGGTCTGTTGCGCCGCTTCTGCGTATAAGGTCGCGGACCGCCCGCGACGGGCAAGACGCACATTCTGCCAAGGACCATCGCCATGACCGATCCCGCCGTCACCGATCTTTCCAAGGACGCCGCCGCCCGCGCCGCCGTGGCGCTGGTCGAGCCGGGCATGCGCCTGGGCCTCGGCACCGGCTCGACCGCCGCAATCTTCGTGCGCCGCCTGGCGCAACGGGTGAAGGAGGAGGGCTTCGCGCTGCGCTGCGCCGCGACCTCGAAGGCCACGGCCGAACTTGCCGCCTCGCTGGGCCTGCATGTCGAGGAACTGGACGAGATCGGCTGGCTGGACCTGACCATCGACGGCGCCGACGAGGTGGACCCGGACCTGAACCTGATCAAGGGCGGCGGCGCGGCGCATCTGCGCGAAAAGATCGTCGCCACCGCCTCGGACCGCATGGTGGTGATCGCCGACCAGGGCAAGGTGGTGGACCGGCTGGGCGCCTTCCACCTGCCGGTCGAGGTGATTCCCTTCGGCTGGCAGGCGACCCGGACGCTGATCCAGAGGGCGCTGGACCGGCTGGAACTGAGCCGTCGCCCGATCCTGCTGCGCAAGCGCGACGACCAGCCGCTGCTGACGGACGAAGGGAACTATGTGCTGGACCTGGCGCTGGAGGCCATCCCCGACCCCGAGGCGCTGGCGGCGGAACTGTCTTCCATCGCCGGCATGGTTGAACATGGGCTTTTCCTGAATATCTGCCAGCTTGCGATCATCGGCTGTCCGGACGGCTCGGTGGTGGAACTGCGGCGCGAGGACATGGAATGACTTTCGACTACGACCTTTTCGTCATCGGCGGCGGCTCGGGCGGGGTGCGCGCGGCGCGCATCGCCGCCAGCGAATACGGCGCCCGCGTCGGCCTGGCCGAGGAAAGCCGCATGGGCGGCACCTGCGTCATCCGCGGCTGCGTCCCGAAGAAACTGATGATCTTCGCCAGCCAGGCCGAGGCCCAGGCCGCCGAGGCGCGCGGCTATGGCTGGCAGGGCGCCGATGCCGGTCGGTTCGACTGGCAGGCCTTCCGCCACAAGCTGGATGCCGAGCTGACCCGGCTGGAAGGCGCCTATACCGGCGGGCTGGTGGCGGCGGATGTGGACATCCACAAGCAACGCGCCCGGCTCCATGACGCGCATACGGTGGAACTGGCCGACGGCCAGCGGCTGACCGCCAAGCATATCCTGATCGCGGTCGGCGGCCGACCCTCGCTGCCCGGCATCCCGGGCGAGGAGCTGGGGCTGATCTCGGACGACCTGTTCACGCTGGAGACGCTGCCGGGCCGGGTGCTGGTGGTGGGCGGCGGCTTCATCGCCTGCGAATTCGCCACCATCCTGCGCGGCCTGGGCTGCGAGACGGTGCTGGCCTATCGCGGCGACGCGGTGCTGCGCGGCTTCGACGGCGAGATGCGCCGCCATGTCACCGAGCAGTTGCGCGCCATCGGCGTCGACGTGCGGCTGGGCAGCAACCCGGCGCGGCTGGACCGCGAGGGGGGCGCCCTGCGCGTCGGCTTCGAGGACGGCGGCGCCGAGGTCTTCGACGCGGTGATGTTCGCCACCGGCCGCGCGCCCTATACTAAGGGTCTGGGCCTTGAGGAGCTTGGCGTCAGGCTGGGCCGCAAGGGCGAGATCGCGGTGGACGAATGGTCGCAAAGCTCGGTCCCCTCGATCTATGCCGTGGGCGATGTGACCGATCGGGTGAACCTGACGCCGGTGGCGATCCGCGAGGGGCACAGCTTCGCCGACACGGTCTTCGGCGCGAAGCCCCGCAAGGTCGATCACGGGCTGGTCGCCAGCGCCGTCTACACCCGCCCGCACGAGCTGGCCAGCATCGGCCTGACCGAGGACGAGGCGGAAAAGCGCGGCCCGGTCGACATCTATGCCGCCAGCTTCCGGCCCATGCGCTCGCTTTTCGCGGGCTCGGATGCGCGGGCGGTGATGAAGCTGATCGTGGACGCGGAAAGCGACAAGGTGCTCGGCTGCCACATCTTCGGCCCCGAGGCCGGCGAGATGATCCAGATGGTCGCCGTGCCCATGGGCATGGGGGCGACCAAGGCGGATTTCGACGCCGCCATCGCCGTGCATCCGACCCTGGCCGAGGAGCTGGTCACCATGCGCAAGCCCACGCGCCGGCTGGGCGATGACAAATCCGACAAACAGCACGCATCGGCTTGATTTTCCGGCCGAAGGCACCAGTTTCCAACGAGACGACAGACAAGCAGAGAGCGAGGCACGAGACGGATGGCGGGACAAGGCCCCTGGGGCGGCGGCGGAGATGACGGCAAGGGCGGCAGGCAGCCGCCACAGGAAGGGGGCCAACGCCCCTGGGGAAGTGCCGGGGGCAACAATCAGGGCGGCCGCGACGACCGGCCGCAGGGTCCGCGCCGCGGCGACCAGATGCCCGAGATCGAGGACCTGGTGCGCAAGGGCCAGGATCGGCTGCGGGTGCTGATGGGCGGCAAGGGCGGCGGCGGTGGTCGCGGCAACGGTCCGCGCCGCCCGCAGGGCCCGCAATTCCAGATGAGCCGCGGCACCTGGGGGCTGGTCGGGCTTGCGGCGGTGGCGCTTTGGGCCTTCACCAGCTTCTACACCGTCAAGCCCGAGGAACGCGCGGTCGAGCTGCTGTTCGGCAAGCCGGTCGGCACCGGCGATCCGGGTCTGAACTTCGCGCCCTGGCCCTTCGTCACCGCCGAGGTGGTGCAGGTCTCGGGCGAGCGCACCACCGAGATCGGCACCGGCCGCGCCGGGCCGATGGATTCGGGGCTGATGCTGACCCGTGACCAGAACATCGTCGACATGGCCTATCAGGTGGTCTGGAACATCTCGGATCCCGAGAAATTCCTGTTCAACCTGGCCGATCCCGAAGGCACCATCCGCGCCGTCTCGGAATCCGCCATGCGCGACATCGTCGCCCGCTCGGAACTGGCGCCGATCCTGAACCGCGACCGCGGCGCCATCGCCGACGATCTGAAACTGGCGGTGCAGAACACGCTGAACGATTACGAGGCGGGGATCAACGTGCTGCGCGTCAACCTGGACCGCGCCGACCCGCCGCGCGAGGTGATCGACAGCTTCCGCGAGGTGCAGGCCGCCCAGCAGGAACGCGACCGGCTGGAAAAGGAGGCCGACGCCTATGCCAACCGCGTGCTGGCCAGCGCCCGCGGTGAGGCGGCAGCGGTGATCGAACGCGCCGAAGCCTATCGCGCCGAGGCGGTGAACACCGCCGAGGGCGAGGCCGCGCGTTTCAACTCGGTCTATGACGAATATATCAAGGCGCCGGAGGTGACACGCCGCCGGATGTATCTGGAAACCATGGAAAAGGTGCTTGGCGGGGTGAACAAGGTCATCCTTGACGGCGAGGCCGGGCAGGGCGTTGTGCCCTATCTGCCGCTGGATCAGTTGCGCAGCGGAGCACCCGCCGCGGGCAGCCGGAATTCGGGCAATGCCAATGCGGGCAATACCAGCGGGGGGAACCAGTGATGAACCGTGCGATCTCGCTTCTGGCACTGCCCTTCCTGGTCGTGGTCGCCGTGCTGGCGATCTCGGCGCTCTATATCGTCGATGTGCGCGAAAAGGCGCTGGTGCTGCGCTTCGGCGAGGTGGTCGAGGTGCGCGAGGAGCCGGGCCTTGGCGTCAAGGTGCCCTTCCTCGACAATGTGGTGAAATACGACGCCCGCATCCTCGGCCTGCCGACCCCGCCGATGGAGGTCACGCCGCTGGACGACCGCCGCCTGGTGGTGGACGCCTTCGCGCGCTGGCAGATCACCGATGTGGTGCAATTCCGCCGCGCCGTCGGCGGCGGCGGCATCGAATTCGCGCAAAGCCGGCTTGAGCCGATCGTGACTAATGCCATCCGCCAGGTGCTGGGTTCGGTGCCCTCGACCACGGTGCTGTCGGATGACCGCACGGCGCTGATGAACCGCATCCGCGACCTGGCGCGCGAGGATGCCAAGGATCTGGGCATCCGCGTCATCGACCTGCGCCTGACCCGCACCGATCTGCCCGAACAGAACCTGACCGCGACCTATGCGCGGATGCGGGCCGAACGCGAGCGCGAGGCCGCCGACGAGATCGCCCGCGGCGGCGAGGCCGCGCAGCGCGTCCGGGCCGCCGCCGACCGCACCGTGGTCGAGCTGACCTCGGAGGCAAGGAAGCGCGCCGAAGTGGTGCGGGGCGAGGCCGATGCCCGCCGCAACGCCATCTATGCCGATGCCTTCGGCCGCGATCCCGAGTTCTTCGCCTTCACCCGCTCGATGACCTCCTATGAACGGGCGCTGCGGGGCGAGAACAGTTCGCTGGTGATCCAGCCGCAAGGCGAGTTCTTCGACTATCTGCGCAATGACGGGTCCGAGCGTGCCAACCCGGTGCCGGCGCCGGCCCCCAAGGCCGGAGCCGAGACCGGGGCCGAGACCGGGACCGAGACCGGGGCCGAGGACCCTGCGGCCGAGACCGAGGGCGCGTTGCAGCCGGGCGAGACGCCCGCGCCGACCGAGACCAATCGCGAGGGCCAGCCGCTCGGCTCGAATGCGGGGGTGACGCTGACGCCGCTGCCCGAAACCCTGGCGAGCCCACCGCAAGAGGAATCGGTGGTGCCGCCGGCGCCGGCGCCGGCGGACTGAACCGCGGCCGACGACGAAAGAAACGGCGGGGCGCCTTCTGGGCGCCCCGCCTTTTTCATGCCGCAACGGTCCGGACCGGGTTCAGTCGGGTTCAGTCGGGTTCGGCCAGCAGGCTGTTGCGGCGCGTCTCGTCCTCGGCGATCTCGCGCTGCCATTCCCGCCAGATCGAGACCAGCAGCGCCATCAGCACCGGTCCGACGAACAGGCCGACGATGCCCAAGGTCTTCACCCCGCCGATCAGCCCGAAGAAGGTCGGCAGGAAGGGCAGTTTCACCGGCCCGCCGACCAGAACCGGACGGATGGTCTTGTCGACGACGAACAGCTCGCAGGTGCCCCAGATGAACAGCGCCGCGCCCTCGACCGGCGAGCCGCTGGCGGCCAGGTAGATCGAAACCAGCGTGAAGCTGAGCGGCGCGCCGCCGGGGATCAGCGCCATGAAGCCAGTGATGACCCCGAAGGTCACCGGCGAGGGCACGCCGGCCAGCCAATAGGCCAGACCCAGCACCACCCCCTCGCCGATGGCGATCAGCGTCATGCCGGTCACGGTCGAGCTGATGGTGGCCGGAACCACCCGCGACAGCCGGCTCCAGCGGTCCGGCAGGATGCGTCGGCCGACGCGGTCCACCTGCGCGACGATCCGGTCGCCGTCGCGGTAAAGCACGAACAGCGTGATCAGCATGAACAGCAGCGTCAGCGCCAGATGGAAGGCCAGCGAGCCCGCCGTCACCGCGCCGCGATAGATCGCGCCGATATTCGAGCCGCTGACCAGTTGCACGATCTCGCTGATCCCGCCGGGCCGGCCGATATAGGTCTGCCAGTTCTCGTTCAGCCAGTCGCCGATCTGCGGCAGATCGACCATCCAGGCCGGCGTGGGCGCCCCGGCGCTGTTGACCAGGATCGCCCAGTTGATCCAGTCCCGCAATTCGCGGAAGGCATAGACCAGCGCCAGGGTCAGCGGCACCACCAGGAAACAGACCAGCACCAGCACCAGCAGCGCCGCGGCTCCGGTACGGCCCAGGTTCAACCGGAAGGCGGCGCGGTTGCGCAGCGGCCAACTGGCCAGCGCGATCACCATCGCCGCCAGCACCGGCACCAGGAAGCCGTGGAAGAAATAGATCGAGGCCGCGACGATGGCCAGCAGCAGCCAGCGCGCGGCCGAGATATTGGTCACCAGGGGCGGGCGATGCAGCCGCAACCCGGTCTGCCTGGCATGTTCGCCGCGCTGCGTCTGCTGCTCTGCGAATTCGGTCCTGCGTTGTCGGTCCGGCATATCGCCTGTGGTCATTGTCTCCGGTCCTGGTTCGGCGCCGGCCGGCGCGTCATGCTGCAACGAGATAACAGATCGCCCGCCGCTGCAAGCCGGAATGCCGGCGCAAGGCGGGCGGACGCGGCAAGGCGCGCTCACGATCCTGTGGACCACGGGCATGTCAGGGGCGTGACAGCGCCGGCCGGCGCGGCTAGGGTCGCGCCCGACCAAGGGGAGTCCCGGCAAGGGGCTGAGAGACTGCAGGCACAAGCGGCGCGGTGACCCTTAGAACCTGATCCGGATCATGCCGGCGAAGGGATGGTATGGACCTGTCTGCCCCATGCCTCTCCCTGGCCGGCCTCACCCGCGAGGCCATGACGGAAAGCCGGTCTCGCCCCATGACAGGAGGACAGCATGTCCGAACGTTTCTCTGAAATCCTGCGCCGCGAATGCGCCGCCGACTGGACGGCGGCCACCGGCCACCGCTTCGTGACCGACCTGTGCGACGGCAGCATCGCCGATGCGACGATGGCGGCTTATCTGGTTCAGGACCACCGTTTCCTCGACGCCTTCCTGACGCTTCTGGGTGCGGCCATCGCCTCGGCCGACCGTTTCGAATCGCGGCTGCGCTTCGGCCGCTTCGCCGGCATGGTCTCGGGCGAGGAGAACGACTATTTCCTGCGCGCCTTCGCGGCGCTCGGCGTCAGCGAGACGCAGCGGGCCGCCATTCCCGACAAGCCGCCCACCGCCGGTTTCCAGGCGCTGATGCGCGAGGCGGCGGCGACGCGCGCCTATCCCGCCGTGCTGGCGGTGCTGGCGGTGGCCGAGGGGCTCTATCTCGACTGGGCGCGCCGGGCGCCGCAGCCGCTGCCCGAGAACTTCGTCCATGCCGAATGGATCACCCTGCACGATAATCCCTTCTTCCGGGATTTCGTCGCTTTCCTGCAGGCCGAACTGGATCGCACCGACCCCGCCGCGGCCGGGCAGGCCCGCGATTTCTTCCGCCGCGCGGTGCGGCTGGAGGTGGAGTTCTTCGACGCGGCCTATCAGCCCTAGCCGTCAATCCCCGACGATCTCGACCGGAAGCGGGCCAGCCGGCGGCCCGTTTTCCCGATAGTCCAGCACGATGCGCCGCAGCGCCGCCGGCGCGATGCGCTCGGCGCTGTGCCGCAGTTCGGACAGGCGCCACCAGCGGAACTCGCGGATCCTGCCGGCCTCGGGCGCGGCCTGGACGGCGGGGCGAAAGGCGGCGGTCTCGATCAGGAAGTAATCCTCGGACTGCCGCCAGCGGCGCTGGCCCAGCGTCATCGTCACCTGGCGGCGCCAGACCAGCGGGCCGGGGGCGGGCAGGGCGAAGCCCAACTCCTCCATCAGCTCGCGGCGCAAGCTCACCTCGGCGGTCTCACCCGGCTCGGTGCCGCCGCCGGGGGTGATCCACCAGTCGCCGCTGCCGTAATCCACCCGCATCAGCAGCACCCGGTCATCGGGCGTCAGCAGGATGGCACGCATGGCCTGCCTGTCGATGATCCGCATGGCGCCCCCGAGCCAAGGAAAAGCCCCGGTCCGGCGGATGCCGTCCGGGGCCGCTGTCGCATTGGCGAGGATTATTCCTCGTCGCTGTCCGGCACGTCGGCGATATCGTCCAGCGACACGTCGCCGTCATCGTCGTCATCGTCCAGCAGATCATCGTCCAGATCGCCGGTATCGGCGTCATCGTCCAGATCGTCGTCATCGACCAGTTCGTTCTGATCCTCGTTCCGCGCCGCGGTCTTTTCCGAGATCAGCGAGCGCGACCGGCCGTTGGTCAGGCTTTCCACGGTGAATTCCGCGCCGCAGGCCGGGCAGGTCATCGGGTCGTTTCTCAAGTCGTAGAAGCGTGTGGCGCAATGGGGGCAAAGGCGTTTCGTGCCCCATTCCTCTTTGGGCATGGTATTCTCTTTTTCTGCCGCGTTCAGGTAAATCCGCTGTCCCCTGCCATAGCCGGGCGGGGCTGTCAAAGCCTTTTCCCCTTGCGGGCGGGTGGCGGTGCAGGGGAAAGATGGAGCAACAGGCAGGCCGTCGCAAGATGCGGGACAAGATGGACAGGATTCTGGTCGGAGGCGACATCCCGGTGACGCTGCGGCGCTCGGCCCGGGCGCGGCGCATGACGCTGCGCGTGGCGCGGGCGGGCGGCGAGGTGGTGCTGACCCTGCCCAGCCGCGCCAGCCTTTCCGACGGCCGCGCCTTTGCCGAGTCGCGGGCGGGATGGCTGCGCCGCACCCGGGCCGGGATGCCGGCGCTGCAGCGGGCCGAGCACGGCGCGCTGCTGCCGGTCGAGGGTCGGCTGCGCCGCATCACCCCGGCCGAGACCCGGCGCGTCGCGCTGACCGAGGAGGCGCTGCTGGTGCCGCTCGGCCGGCCGGCCGGCGTGGTGGTCGAGGCCTGGCTGAAGCACCTGGCCCAGGCCCGGCTGGTCGCGGCCTGCGACCGCCATGCGGCGGCGCTGGGGCGCGGCTTCCGGGCGCTGGCGCTGCGCGACACCCGCTCGCGCTGGGGCAGCTGCACCCATGACGGGCGGCTGATGTTCTCCTGGCGCCTCGCCATGGCGCCGCCCGAGGTGCTCGATTACGTCGCCGCGCATGAGGTGGCGCATCTGGCCCATATGGACCATTCGCCGGCCTTCTGGGCCGCGACCGGGCGGCTGATGCCGGATTACGACCGCCATCGCGCCTGGCTGCGCGCGCATGGCCACGAGCTGCTGGCCTGGCGCTTCCGCCTCTGACGGGCAGGGCTTGACGGCCGCCGGTTTTGTGATCACAGCATGGCGCATGACTGCTTCGCGTTCCTCGGAAACCTCGGCCCATGAGCGGCTTTACCGCAACCTGCGCCAGCGCATCATGCTGGGCGAATTGCCGCCCGGCCTGCCGCTGACCCTGCGCGGCATCGCCGCCGAGCATCGCGTCTCGATGACCCCGGCGCGCGAGGCGGTGCGGCGGCTGGTGGCCGAAGGCGCGCTGTCGCTCTCCTCCTCGGGGCGGATCACCACGCCGGAGCTCTCCATCGAGCGCATCGAGGAACTGGCCGCCCTGCGCGGGCTGATCGAGCCGGAACTGGCCGCCCGCGCCCTGCCGCGCGCCCACCAGGCGCTGATCGAGCGCATGGCGGTGATCAACGCCGCCATCGGCGAGGCGGCCGAAAGCCACGACGCCGTGGGCTATATCCGCACCAATCTGGAATTCCACCGGCTGCTCTACCTGCGCGCCCAGGCGCCGGCGATGCTGGCCATCGTCGAGACGGTCTGGCTGCAGCTCGGCCCGACCATGCGGGCGCTCTACGGCCGGGTCAAGCGCAACGAGCCGCCGCGCCATCACCGGATGATCCTGGCCTCGCTGCGCGCCGGGGACGAGCCGGGGCTGCGCCTGGCGGTCCGGGCCGACGTGACCCATGGCCTGCGCCACCTGGGCAGCGCCTGAACCGGCCCCCGGCATCTTCGTTGCAAAAATACCCGAACCCGGCCGCGCGGCAGGGCGCCGCCGCGGCCCGGTTCAGACCTCCTCGATCCGCAGCTCGACCGGCTCGCCGGCGATGACGCCGGTGCGGGGCAGGGCCTCGATGGCATGGTCGATGGCCTCGGGCGTGGTCTTGTGGGTGACGATCAGCACCGGCGCCACGCCCTCGGTCCGGGAATGGCCGTATTGCCGCATCCGGTCGATCGAGATGCCGCTGTCGCCCAGCACCGAGGCCACCTTGGCCAGCGCGCCGGGCTTGTCGGTCAGCTGCAGGCGGATGTAATAGGCCGCTGGAACCGCCGTGCGCGCCGGCTGCGGGCTGGCCAGCGTCTCGGCCGGCTGGCCAAAGCTGGGCATGCGCACGCCGCGCGCGATCTCGACCACGTCGGACATGACGGCGCTGGCCGTCGGACCCTCGCCGGCGCCGGCGCCGCGCAAGACGATCTGGCCGACCGAGTCGCCCTCGATCACCACCATGTTGGTGCCGCCCTGCAACTGGCCCAGCGGGCTGTCGGCCGGCACCAGGCAGGGCGACATGCGCTGTTCCAGCCCGCGCCCGGTCATCTGCGCCACGCCCAGCAGCTTGATGCGATAGCCCATGTCGGCGGCGCGGCGGATGTCGTCGATGCTGACCCGCTCGATGCCCTCGATCTCGACCGCGTCGAAACTGGGCCTGGTGCCGAAGGCGATGGCCGAAAGGATCGCCAGCTTGTGGCTGGCGTCGATGCCGCCCACGTCCAGCGTCGGGTCGGCCTCCAGATAGCCGAGTTGCCGCGCCTCCTCGAACACCGTCTCATAGGGCAGGCCGGCGCTTTCCATGCGGGTCAGGATATAGTTGCAGGTGCCGTTCATCACCCCCATGACGCGACGGATCTCGTTGCCGGAAAGCGACTCGGTCATCGCCTTGATCACCGGGATGCCGCCGGCCACGGCGGCTTCGAAGCGGATCACCCGGCCATTGGCCTCGGCCAGCTCGGCCAGTTCCTGGCCGTGGATCGCCAGCAGCGCCTTGTTGGCGGTCACCACGTCCTTGCCGGCGCGCAGCGCGGCGGTCACCGCCTCGCGGGCGATGCCCTCCTCGCCGCCGATCAGCTCGACGAAGACGTCGACATCCTCGCGCAGCGCCAGGGCACGGGCGTCCTCCTCCCAGGCATAGCCCGACAGGTCCACGTCGCGGTTCTTCATCCGGTCGCGGGCGCTGACGGCGGTGACGGCGATCGGCCGGCCGGCGCGAAGCCCAAGCAGGGCGGCGTGTTTCTGGATGATCTTGACGGTGCCGGTGCCGACCGTCCCGAGACCAGCGATGCCGAGACGAAGCGGAGAGGCGTTTTGCCCCTGGTTCTGGGCGGACATATGAAACTCTTATCTATGGACGAAGCGGTGTTAGCGGATGGTGCGGCACGTTGCAACGCGCATGGATGCCGGGCGGGACTCGGGCTGGGGTTCAGGCTTCGTCGTCGCCCGCCCAGTAGCCGGGAACGCCGGTGGCACGCATCACCCGCATCACTCGCACGCCCATTTCGACCGTGGCCTCGCTGATGGCGTTGAGGTCGGGAACGCCCAGCGGCTGGCGCTGCACCTCACCGCGGGTATTGACGAAAGCCGGATGCCAGCGGAGCTTGTCCTCGGTCGGCCGCCACGAGGCATGGCAAAGCAGATTGCGATGCTGCCGGATCTCGTAAAGCCGGTCGGTAATGCGGTTGCGGTCGCGCAGCCCCGGATAGCGGCGCATGGCGGCGTCGAGCTGCTCGATCAGCGTGCCCATGGAATCGTCGGCGATGGCGCCCATGCGGGTCAGCCAGCTTTGCAGCTCCTCCTCGGTCAGGTCGTCGGCCAGCCGGGCGCGCTCCAGCGCATAGATGGCGCGCTTGATGATCTCCTCGAGCCAGCCGAGATTCGCCACGCATTGTCCCAGCGCGGCGGCGAAATCCGGCGGCAGGGTGTAATGCGTCTCGGGCGGCGCGCCTATTCTCGCCATAGCTCGCCGACCCAGCCGACGGGAAGCAGGTAATGGCGCAAGTGCTTCGACAGGCTTTCGCGCCGGCGGCCGTCGAAGGCGGCGCGCAGATGGTCCAGCGGCGCGCGATGCTGGTCCTTGTCGCTCCAGCGGCCCAGGATGGCGTCGGGCGGGTTCAGATCGCCGGGAAAGATCACGATGCGGGTGCCGTCAGGGACGCGCGCCGGGCGCAGATAGTTCAGCGGAAAGTTCGGCACGCAATGCATGCGGAAATGCGCCAGCCAGCCCTTGGGCCAGAACTTCACGCCGCCCGGCGCGTTGCGGGTGACGAAGCGCTGCTCATAGCGGAACTTGTCGGCGGCGGCCTGCGGATCGGCGCGAAAGATCTCCTGCAAGGGTTTCAGCTTGCCGACGCGCATCCGGTAGACCGAGGTCTGGCCCATCTTCTCCAACGGCGTGTTCGGGTTCAGCCCCAGCACGGTGTCGTCCGGCTCGCCATAGGCGAAGAAATCGTCGAGGCTGCCGGTCACGATCACGTCCAGGTCCAGAAACAGCACCACGCCCTGCACGTCGCCCAGATCGCCCCAAAGCCGGGATTTCGGCCATTTGCCCTTGGTGTTGACCGGCGCCTGGTAGTCGAATTCGGGCAGCGGCCGCACGGCGATGTCGGGATGCAGCCCGGCGCCGTCATCGGTGAAGCAGTAAAGCCGGAACGGCGGCGTGATGTTGCGCGCCACCATCCCGTGCAGGCGATTGACGAATTCCGGGCCGAATTTCGTGCCCCATTTGATGCAGATAATCTGCTTGACCGTGCCGTTGCGCCCGTCGTTCATCCCGCCCTCGCGTTTCCGGGGGCGAGTTTTTCACAGCGCCCGGAAACAGGCAAGCCGGGCTCAGAGGATCTTTTGCAGCAGCACCAGGTCCAGCCAGCGGCCGAACTTGCGCCCCGCCTGCGGCACCTGCCCGACCTGCCGGTAGCCGATGGCGCGGTGGAAGGCGACGGCGGCCTCGTTCTCGGCCGAGACCCCGGCGATCATGCTATGCGCGCCGCCGGCGCGGGCATGGCCCTCGACCGCGGCCATCAGCGCCCGGCCCACCCCGCGCCCGCGCGCGGCAGCGGACAGGATCACCGTATGCTCCATGCAATGCGCATAGCCGTTGCCAGAGCGGAACTGGTCGTAGCTCACCAGTCCCAGCACCGCGCCACCGGCCTCGGCGACCAGGAATTCGCGCCCCGCCGCCCGGCGCGCGGCGATCATTCCCGCCAGACCCTCGGCGGTCTTCTCCTCGCTGGAGAAGGTCACCGTGGTCTCGCGGATCAGCGGATTCCAGAAATCCAGAATGGCGGTCAGGTCGCGATCCTCGGCAGGTCGGATGATCATGGGCTTGCTCCGGTTGGAAGCCGCCGCCCGATCTCTCGCGCGGCGGCCGGTCATCTCACCGTTGCACAAATACCCATGCGACGGCGCCGGCAACAGCCGCCGTTGCCGGCGGCCCCCTAGGCCGCCCGCGCCTCGCGGATCAGATCCAGGATGTTGCGCGCCGCCGACGGAATATTGGTTCCCGGCCCGAAGATCGCCTTCACCCCGGCCTTTTTCAGGAAATCGTAATCCTGCTGCGGGATCACGCCGCCGCAGATCACGATGATGTCGCCGGCGCCCTGGTCCTTCAGCGCCGCGATCAGCTTCGGCGCCAGGGTCTTGTGCCCGGCCGCCTGGGACGAGATCCCCACGACATGCACGTCGTTGTCGATGGCGTCCTGCGCGGCTTCCTCGGGGGTCTGGAACAGCGGCCCGACATCGACGTCGAAGCCGATATCGGCGAAGGCGGTGGCGATCACCTTGGCGCCGCGGTCATGGCCGTCCTGGCCCATCTTGACCACCAGCATGCGCGGCCGGCGGCCCTCCTGTTCGGCGAAGGTCTCGACATCGCGCTGGATGCGCGCGAAATCGTCGTCGCCCTCATAGGCGGCGCCATAGACGCCGGCCAGGGTCTTGACCTCGGCCCGGTGGCGGCCGAATTCCTTCTCCATCGCCATGCTGATCTCTCCCACGCTGGCCCGGGCGCGCGCGGCTTCGACCGCCGCCTCGAGCAGGTTGCCGCCTTCCTTCGCCCGGCGCGTCAGCTCGTCCAGCGCCGCCTGGCATTGCGCCTCGTCCCGCGCCGCGCGCATCGCCTGCAGCCGGGCGATCTGCGCCTCGCGCACCTTCATGTTGTCGATGTCGAGGATGTCGATCGGCTCTTCCTTGGCCAGCCGGTACTTGTTCACGCCCACGACCACCTCGTCGCCGCGGTCGATCATGGCCTGGCGGCGGGCGGCGCTTTCCTCGATGCGCAGCTTGGGCATGCCCGAGGCGACGGCCTTGGTCATGCCGCCCATCGCCTCGACCTCCTCGATCAGCGCCCAGGCCTTCTCGGCCAGTTCGTGGGTCAGGCTCTCGACGTAATAGCTGCCGGCCAGCGGATCGACGACATGGGTGATGCCGGTCTCCTCCTGCAGGATCAACTGGGTGTTGCGGGCGATGCGGGCCGAGAATTCGGTCGGCAGCGCGATGGCCTCGTCCAGCGCGTTGGTGTGCAGCGACTGCGTGCCGCCCAGGGCCGCCGCCATCGCCTCATAGGCGGTGCGCACCACGTTGTTGTAGGGATCCTGCTCCTGCAAGGACACGCCCGAGGTCTGGCAATGCGTGCGCAGCATCAGGCTGCCCGGCTTCTTCGGGTCGAATTCCTTCATGATCCGCGTCCACAGCAGCCGCGCGGCGCGCAGCTTGGCCGCCTCCATGAAGAAATTCATGCCGATGGCGAAGAAAAAGCTGAGCCGCCCGGCGAACTGGTCCACGTCCATGCCGGTCTTCAGCGCGGCGCGGACATATTCGCGGCCGTCGGCCAGGGTATAGGCCAGCTCCTGGACCAGGTTCGCGCCCGCCTCCTGCATGTGATAGCCGGAAATCGAGATCGAGTTGAACTTGGGCATCTCGCTCGAGGTGTATTCGATGATGTCCGCGATGATCCGCATCGAGGGCTCGGGCGGATAGATATAGGTGTTGCGGACCATGAACTCCTTGAGGATGTCGTTCTGGATGGTCCCGGACAGCACGGCGCGGGAATGGCCCTGTTCCTCGCCGGTGACGATGAAATTGGCCAGGATCGGGATCACGGCGCCGTTCATGGTCATGGACACGGAAACTTTATCCAGCGGAATGCCGTCGAACAGGATCTTCATGTCCTCGACGCTGTCGATGGCGACGCCGGCCTTGCCCACATCGCCCTCGACGCGGGGATGGTCGCTGTCATAGCCGCGATGCGTGGCCAGGTCGAAGGCGACCGAGACGCCCTGCTGCCCGGCGGCCAGCGCCTTGCGATAGAAGGCATTCGATTCCTCGGCGGTGGAAAACCCGGCATATTGCCGGATGGTCCAGGGCCGGCCGGCATACATGGTGGCGCGCGGGCCGCGGGTATAGGGCTCGATTCCGGGCAGGCTGCCCAGATGCGGCAGGTTCTGCACATCCGCCTGGGTATAAAGCGGCTTGACCTCTATCTCCTCCAGGGTGTGCCAGATCAGGCTGTCCGGATCGGCCCCCTTGAGCTCCTTGCTGGCGAGCCGGCGCCATTCTTCCAGTGCGGCTTTCGTGCTTTCGGTCATCTTGCATCCTTTCCCATGGCGCCTCGGCTCTTATATGAAGAGAGAGCAGAGGGGACGATGAAACTGAAACGGTTGATTTTTCTGGCGGTGGTGCCGCTGATCGCAGCGATGGGTCCAAGGCCCGAGGGCGAGGCCGACGGCCATCGCCCGTATGTCCGCGGCGAAGTGCCCGCCGCGCGCAACGAAGGCACGGCCGCGCCGGCCGGCACGGCGGCGCACGAGCTGACCGTGCTGCCGGCGGCCGAGGCCGATCCGGCGGAATTCCTGTGGCAAGCCCGGCCGGTGGTGGTCTTTGCCGACACCGCCGCCGATCCCGCCTTCGTCGAGCAGCTGGCGGCGCTGCAGCGCGACCCGGCGCCGCTGATCGCGCGCGACGTGGTGGTGGTGACCGATACCGACCCGGCGGCGGCCAGCCTCTGGCGCCGGCGATTGCGTCCCGAGGGATTCTCGCTGGTGCTGATGGACAAGGACGGCCAGGTCAAGCAGCGCAAGCCCGTGCCCTGGTCGGTGCGCGAGATCACCCGCGCCATCGACAAGTTCCCGCTGCGCCTGCAGGAGATCGGCCGGGCCGGGCTGCCGTGACGCAAGGTTGCGAAAATCGCAGCGATTCCGTTGCGGGACGGCCGTTCAGGCATTATCTTGGGGGCAGGGCAGCACGGATGCCCGATGACAAGGAGATGCCCGATGGCCAAATCGCCCTTGCTGCGCGCGACGGAAGAACCCGCCCCGGCGACGGTGTCCGGCCAGCCCAAGCCGGGTCCGGCCACGGCTTCGCTGGCCGAACGGCTGGCCCGTGCCCGCACCGCCAATGAGATGGCCATCATCGTCGGTCTGAAACCCATCAAAGGCCGCTCCGGTCCGAAGATCGCTTACTGAGACGGTCGCGCAGGTCCGCCAGTTCGCCCGGCAGGGCGGCGGCGATGCGCCGGGCGCCCGCCTGTTCTTCCTGCTCCAGCAATTCCTGAACCGCACGTTCGCCGCCGAAGATGCTGGCCATCAAAAGCCGCATCGCCTCGTGTCCGGTTTCGCGCGCCGCCTCGGTCAGTCCCAGGTAATCCCCGAACATCTCGACCGCCCGGGCCGCGTCCTTCCTGGCCTGATTGCGGATCGCCTCGGCAAAGGCCGCCATCACCGAAAGCTGCCGGTAATAGGTCACCACCGGGTCGATGACCGAGGCCGGAAGGATATGCACCTCGTCGATGATGGCGGCGAAGATCCGGTCGTTGGCCTGGGTCGGGATCACCGGCACCCGGCCGCTGTCCCGCAGGCTGTCCAGCAGCCGCCGCGCCTCGTCCTCGTCCAGCCGCTGCGCTTCCAGCGCCACGACATGGGCGCGGATCTCGGCCAGCAGCGCACGCTGCACATCGCCGACCCGCTCGGCGCGCTGCTTGGCGTCACGCCGGCGGTTCTGCAAAGCGACGACCCACCAGCCCGCGGCAATGAACAGCCCGGCGATCACCGCCTGCTGCGCATGAGGGCTGAGATAGTCGTCGAAAACCGGCATGATCCCCGATCCTTGTGCCGGGCGCGCGGATGCGCCCGGCGGTTTCCCGTCACTCGAATTCGATGATCACGTCATCGACCTTGAGGCTTTCGCCCGGCTGGGCGTTGACGGATTTCACCACCGCCTTCTTCTCGGCGCGCAGGATGTTCTCCATCTTCATCGCCTCGACCGTGGCCAGCGCCTGGCCCTCCTGCACCTCGTCACCGGCCGCGACATTGATCCGCACGACCAGGCCCGGCATCGGGCAGAGCAGGAATTTCGAGGTGTCCGGCGGCAGTTTCTCGGGCATCAGCCGCGCCAGTTCGGCGGCGCGCGGACGGCGCACATAGGTTTTCAGGTCCGCGCCGCGCACCCGCAGCCGGAAGCCCGAGGGCAGCCGGTCCACCTTCATCACCAGCGGTTCGCCGTCGACCGACAGCCGCGCCAGGGACTGGCCGGGCAGCCAGTCGCTTTCGACGCGCAGCCTGCGCCCGTCGATTTCCACCGTCGAACCCTGACGGTCGGCGGTGATGCGCACCGGAATCTCCTTGCCGGCGACGAAGACGACCCAATGCTCGCCGACATGCCGCTCGTGGTTGTCGAGCCGGCCCGAGATGCGGGCGCGCCGGATCTCGGCCACGCGATGCATGGCCGCAGCCGAGGCGGCGACGCGGGTGATCTCGGCCTCGGGCAGGGTCGCACCCAGGAAGCCCTCGGGATATTCCTCGGCGATGAAGGCGGTCGAGATGTCTCCCGAGACGAATTTGGGATGGTCCATCACCGCCGACAGGAAGGGCAGGTTGTGGCCGATGCCCTCGACCTCGAACTCGTCCAGCGCCAAGCGCATCTGCTCGATGGCCTCGGCCCGGTTCGGCGCCCAGGTGCAGAGCTTGGCGATCATCGGGTCGTAATACATGCTGATCTCGCCGCCCTCGTAGACGCCGGTATCGTTGCGCACCCCGGCGGCGGCGACCGGCGGATGGTCGCCGGGATGGGCGGGCACCCATTTGTCGGCCGCCTGCAGCGGGCCGGCGGCGGTCTCGGCCGGCGGGCGATAGCGGGTCAGCCGGCCGATCGAGGGCAGGAAGTTGCGATAGGGGTCTTCGGCGTAAAGCCGGCTCTCGATGGCCCAGCCGTTGATCTTCAGATCCGCCTGGGTAAAGGGCAGGGGCTCGCCGGCGGCGACGCGGATCATCTGCTCGACCAGGTCGATGCCGGTGATGAGTTCGGTCACCGGATGCTCGACCTGCAGGCGGGTGTTCATCTCCAGGAAATAGAAGTTCTTCTGCGCGTCGACGATGAATTCCACCGTGCCGGCCGAGGTATAGCCCACCGCCTTGGCCAAGGCGCAGGCCTGCTCGCCCATGGCCTTGCGGGTCGCCTCGTCGAGGAAGGGCGAGGGGGCTTCCTCGATCACCTTCTGGTTGCGGCGCTGGATCGAGCATTCGCGCTCGTGCAGATAGACGCAGTTGCCGTGCTTGTCGGCCAGCACCTGGATCTCGATATGCCGGGGCTGGGTCACGAATTTCTCGATGAAGATGCGGTCGTCGCCGAAGCTGTTCGCCGCCTCGTTCTTCGAGGATTCGAAACCCTCGCGGGCTTCCTGCTCGTTCCAGGCGATGCGCATGCCCTTGCCGCCGCCGCCGGCGCTGGCCTTGATCATCACCGGATAGCCGATCTCGCCCGAGATCTTCACCGCCTCCTCGGCATCGGCGATCAGGCCCATATAGCCCGGCACCGTGCTGACCCCGGCTTCCTGCGCCAGTTTCTTCGAGGTGATCTTGTCGCCCATCGCCTCGATGGCGGGCGAGGGCGGGCCGACGAAGGTGACGCCCTCCTTCTCCAGCGCCTCGGCGAATTTCATGTTCTCGGACAGGAAACCATAGCCGGGATGCACCGCCTCGGCGCCGGTCTGGCGGATCGCCTCCATGATCTTGTCGATCACGATATAGGACTGGTTCGCGGGCGGCGGGCCGATATGGATGGCCTCGTCCGCCATCTTGACATGCAGCGCGTTGCGATCGGCGTCGGAATAGACGGCGACGGTCTGGAGGCCCATCTTTTTCGCGGTCTTGATGACCCGGCAGGCGATCTCGCCCCGGTTGGCGATCAGGATTTTCTTGAACATGCTTCTTTCCCTTGGGGCAGATCCCGGACGTGAAAAAGCCGCCCCGGCGCAATGCCGGGACGGCTTGAAAAGTGGATTGAGCCGTCGCCGCGCGGCTTAGTAGCGGCGGGTTGGCTCGCAAAGGCGGACGTCGTCGCAAAGCGCGCCGGCGGCAGCGCCGATGGCCGCGCCTTTGGCGACGTTATGGCCGCCGACATAGGCAGCGGTCGCACCGACGCCGGCGCCGATGAGGCCGCGGTCCATGTCGGTCGGGTTGATGCCTTGGGTGCAGCCGGCCAGGCCGAACAGGCCAAGGCCAAGCGCAAGAACGAGTTTCTTGGACATCTCGTTTGCTCCGGGATGCGGGCCGCGGCGCGGGGCGCGTGCCCCGGGCCGGCAGCCCTGTTGCGATTAGTAGCGCTGCTGGCAGACGCCGGCGTCGTCGCAGAGCGCGCCGCCAGCCGCACCGATGAGCGCGCCGGTCCCCACGTCACCGTCGATGATCTTGGCGACCGCAGCCCCGGCCAGGGCGCCACCCGCCGCGCGCTGCGCATCGGGCGAGATGCCGCCGCCATAGCCCTGGTCGCAGGCCGCAAGGCCGGCGACCATAAGCGCCACGCCGGAGAGTCGGAGGATGACGGATTTTTGCATAGCTCTGTGCCTGTATTATGGACCCGCTTCCGGGCCGTGGATGATAGAGGTGCAGATAATATTGCACGCACCATGCCCCGAAGAAACTGACAACGGTGTGAAAAGACAAGACTACGCGGCATTCCGCCCATCGCTCCGCAGGCCATCAATCCTCGGCCTCCTCGTCCCAGTCCTCGTCGTCCCAGCCGGCTTCGTCCCAGTCGAATTCGGGCGGTTCCTCGGCGAAAAGCTCGGGGAATCCGGCCTCGGCGCGCTTCATGTCGACGCGCAGCAACTGTTCGTAATCGGTGGGAACCAGCTTGCCGACCGCGACCACCTCGCGGCCCAGCAGCCAGGACAGGCGCCCGGCATCCAGATTGCCGCGCGGAAACGGTTCCTCGCCGAAATGCGCGATCAGCGCCGCCAGGAAGGCCATGTCGGCACGGCGGTCGGCCGGCTTGCGGTCGCGGAACCGCTCGCGGCGGATCAGCGGCGTGGCGCCCTTCTTGTTGGCGCGACGGATGGTGAATTGGAAATCGGTGCCGGGAAGGCGGCCCGGAAAGCCGCGATGCTTCAGCATGTCATGCCCCCTTGAAAAGATGCACCGCGGCGCGGGGGCAGGGCGGCGCGCGGTTGGCGCGGGCCGCCTGGCAGCCCGCGCGCGGCAATCGGCTTAGTTGGCGCCGTATTTGCCCTGGAACACGGGCTCGGGCTGGACGACCGGGGCCGGAACCACTTCGGGCTCTTTCTTGGCGCAAGCCGCGGCGAGGCCGACGAGGACGAGGGCCAGAACAAATTTCTTCGACATGGGGTCGTGCTCCTGTATGGCGGGACGGTTCTGTCCCGACTGCTCGGTTGAGATTCGGCCGCAGCAAGACACGGCCGCGGCGGCATGATAGCCAGCGCCGTCAGGGGCCGACAGCCGCGCGGCAAGGCCGGGACCGAGCCTGCCGGGGTCTGTGGCAGGCTTGCATCAGGAGGTTCGGGCCGGATCGCGCGCATCACCACGGCTCCCATTCGCAGGCATCGCGGTCGGGCGGCAGGCGGAAGGCCTCGAAAAGCTGGATCGCCTCGGGGTCGTAGGCGCCGAAGGCCAGCTTGCGATCCGCCAGGCTGATGATGATCTGGCTGGGACGCGGCGCGGGACTGGCGATCCGGGGCAGCACCCAGTGCTCGCACAGCCAGACGATGTCGTCATGCACCGGATCCTGGGCCAGCACGTCCGGGGCGGCCGGCAGCACCGGCTGGTCGATCAGGGCGTCGGCGGCTTCCTCGGCGGCATCCGCCTCGACCGGCTGGTCGTCCGGCAGCGCCGGGTCGATCAGCCCTGCCTCGGGCTCCGCGGCCGCCGGCGCGCCCACGACCTCGCCGGTTTCGGTGTCGATGTCGATCGGCGGACGCCCGGCCTCATCCTCGCCCGACCCGGCGGCATCGAAATCCGAGGCCGGGCCGCTGGTCGCCGGCACCCGGCCGGCCAGGTCGGGCATGACGAAGCGAAAGCGATAGGTCAGGCCCTGGCCGGCGGAATTGTCGTGCCGGGTCTCCTGCCAGAGGACGGTCGCGCCCGAGGGAAGCGCGATCTCGGCCGGCTCGCCGGCAGCCGGCGTCACCCCGGCGACAAGGGCCGGACATGACAGCGCAAGGCCGAACACGGCGAGTCTCGACATCGTTCCCCCCTTTGGTCCGCTGCGGGTTACAGCGGGATGTTGTCGTGCTTCTTCCAGGGATTCGACAGTTTCTTGCCCCGGAGCGAGGCGAAGGCGCGCGCCACGCGGCGGCGGGTCGAATGCGGCTGGATCACCTCGTCGATGAAGCCCTTTTCGGCGGCGACGAAGGGGTTCGCAAAGCGGTCCTCGTAATCCTTGGTCCGGCCGGCGATCTTCTCGGCATCGCCCAGCTCGCTGCGATACAGGATCTCGACCGCACCCTTGGCGCCCATCACCGCGATCTCGGCGGTGGGCCAGGCATAGTTGAAATCGCCGCGCAGGTGCTTGGAGGCCATGACGTCATAGGCGCCGCCATAGGCTTTGCGGGTGATGACGGTGACCTTGGGCACGGTGGCCTCGCCATAGGCAAAGAGCAGCTTCGCGCCGTGCTTGATGACGCCGCCATATTCCTGGCCGGTGCCCGGCAGGAAGCCCGGCACGTCGACGAAGGTCAGGATCGGGATCTCGAAAGCGTCGCAGAAGCGCACGAAGCGGGCCGCCTTGCGGCTCGAGTCGATGTCGAGGCAACCGGCCAGCACCATCGGCTGGTTGGCGACCACGCCCACGGTCTGGCCCTCGATGCGGATGAAGCCGGTGATGATATTGGCGGCGAAATCCTTCTGGATCTCGTAGAAATCGCCCTCGTCCGAGACCTTCAGGATCAGCTCTTTCATGTCGTAGGGCTGGTTCGGGTTGTCGGGGATCAGCGTGTCCAGGCTTGATTCCACGCGGGCCGGATCGTCGAAGAACGGCCGGGTCGGGGCCTTCTCGCGGTTGTTCAGCGGCAGGAAATCCACCAGCCGGCGGATCTCCGACATGGCCTCGACATCGTTCTCGAAAGCGCCGTCGGCGACCGAGGACTTCTTGGTATGGGTCGAGGCACCGCCGAGCTGTTCCGCCGTCACCACCTCGTTCGTCACCGTCTTGACGACGTCCGGGCCGGTCACGAACATGTAGGACGTGTCCTTGACCATGAAGATGAAGTCGGTCATCGCCGGGCTATAGACCGCGCCGCCGGCGCAGGGCCCCATGATGACACTGATCTGCGGCACCACGCCCGAGGCCATGACGTTGCGCTGGAACACGTCCGCATAGCCGGCCAGCGAGGCGACGCCTTCCTGGATCCGCGCGCCGCCGGAATCGTTCAGCCCGATCACCGGGGCGCCATTCTGCACCGCCATGTCCATGATCTTGCAGATCTTCTGCGCATGGGTCTCGGACAGCGAGCCGCCGAAGACGGTGAAGTCCTGCGAAAACACATAGACCATGCGGCCGTTGATCGTGCCCCAGCCGGTGACGACACCGTCGCCATAGGGGCGGTCCTCCTCCATGCCGAAATCGGTCGAGCGGTGGCGGACGAACATGTCGAACTCCTCGAACGACCCCTCGTCCAGCAGCAGCTCGAGCCGCTCGCGCGCGGTCAGCTTGCCACGGGCGTGCTGGGCGTCGATGCGCCGCTGTCCGCCGCCCAGCCGCGCATCGCGGCGGCGCGATTCCAGTTCGCCGAGGATGTCCTTCATGAGCCGTCTCCCTTGGGGTTTGCGGCAAACTATCGGCTTGCCGTCCGGGCGGGAAGCGGAAAGGCGAATATTTGCAAACTATGCTAGATCATCGCGCTGCAAATAGCAAAATAGGCAATGCCGTTTTGCGGTTATCGCCGGTCTCGGGCGCCTATGGCCACAGGCCGGGCGGCGCCCAGAGGGACGGTCGAGGAACTGCCGGCCCGGCGGATCGAGGCCGCGGATCGACGCGGCAAGCCGGCCGGTCGAGACCGGGCGAGCCTGAGGCCGCTTGCGAGCCGAATGCGCGACGGGTGGCGATGGGAGGGGTGATGTAAGGGCAGGGGCCCATGAGATAGGCAAATCTACGAATATCGCCCGGCGGTTTCCGATCCTATCCTTCGGACATATTGGTACCAAGGCATTTGATTCTCCGCTGCGGGCGGACTAACCCACCATCCCGCAGGCCCCAATCCGACCCCGCTCCATCCCGGAGCGGGGTTTTCGTTGGAAACGGTGCAGGATGCCCAGAAAGGGCAATGCACTGGCGGCCGTGGTTCGGCCAGCATCGCTGGCCGCTCTCGGCTGCCGCGCGGCAGCCACACACCGCGCGGGGCTCAATTCACGCCTGGCAGCACAAGAAGCCGCCCGCCCGTCACCCGCATTTCGAATGACCGCAGGACGGGCAGGTCATGCAGCCTTCGATCATGCGCATGCCATATTGGCCGCAGGCCGGGCAGGCCGGGCCGCGCGGGCGCTCGCCCACCGCCATGACCTCGGCCTGGGGATCGGATTTCAGGCCCATGCCCTCGCCGGCCAAAAAGCCGGTGGCGACCATGTGACGCTCGATCACCCCGCCGATGGCGGCGAGGATCGAGGGCACATAGCGCCCCTCGATCCAGGCGCCGCCGCGCGGATCGAACACCGCCTTCAACTCCTCGACCACAAAAGACACGTCGCCGCCGCGCCGGAACACCGCCGAGATCATCCGGGTCAGCGCCACGGTCCAGGCAAAATGCTCCATGTTCTTCGAGTTGATGAACACCTCGAACGGCCGGCGGTGGCCGCCCTGCACGATGTCGTTGATGGTGATGTAGATCGCGTGCTCGCTGCCGGGGAATTTCAGCTTGTAGGTCGCGCCCTCCAGCGCCGCCGGGCGGTCCAGCGGCTCGGTCAGGTAGACCACGTCGGCGCCCTTGTCGGCCTGCGGCGCCTCCTCGGCCTTTTCGCTGACCGACAGGACCGAGCCGGTCACGTCATTCGGGCGATAGGTGGTGCAGCCCTTGCAGCCCTTGTCCCAGGCGGCCAGGTAGACATCCTTGAAATCCTCGAAGGAAATGTCCTCGGGACAGTTGATGGTCTTCGAGATCGAACTGTCCACCCAGTCCTGCGCCGCCGCCTGCATGGCGACGTGATCCAGCGGCGCCAGGGTCTGGGCGTTGACGAAATAGTCGGGCAGGGGCGCATCGCCATGAAGGTCGCGCCACATCTGCACGGCGTAATCCACCACCTCTTCCTCGGTGCGCGAGCCGTCCTTCTGCAGCACCTTGCGGGTATAGGCATAGGCGAAGACCGGCTCGATGCCCGAGCTGACATTGCCGGCGTAAAGGCTGATCGTGCCGGTCGGCGCGATCGAGGTCAGCAGCGCGTTGCGGATGCCGTGCTGCTCGACCGCCGCGCGCAGATCCGCGTCCATGTGCTGCATGAAGCCCGAGGCCAGGTATTTCTTTGCATCGAACAGCGGGAAGGCGCCCTTTTCGCGGGCCAGATCGACCGAGGCCAGATAGGCCGAGCGCGCGATGGCCTTCATCCAGACCCGCGTCTGCTCGACCGCGTCGGCAGCGCCATAGCGCAGGCCCAGCATCAGCAGCGCATCGGCCAGCCCGGTGACCCCCAGCCCGATGCGGCGCTTGGCCTGCGCCTCGGCCGCCTGCTGCGGCAGCGGGAATTGCGAGGCATCGACGACATTGTCCATCATCCGCACCGCGGTGCGGACCAGCTCGTCCAGCGCCTCGGGGTTCAGCCGGGCCTGGGCCGTGAAGGGCGCCTCGACCAGCCGGGCCAGGTTGACCGAGCCGAGCAGGCAGGCGCCATAGGGCGGCAGGGGCTGTTCGCCGCAGGGATTGGTCGCGGCGATGGTCTCGGCATAGTTCAGGTTGTTCTGCTGGTTGATGCGGTCGATGAAGATCACGCCCGGCTCGGCATAGTCATAGGTCGCGCGCATGATGCGGTTCCACAGGTCGCGGGCCTGGACCGTGTGATAGACCTTGCCGTCGAATTGCAGATCCCATGCGGCATCCGCCTTGACCGCCTGCATGAAGGCATCGGTGACCAGCACCGACAGGTTGAACATGCGCAGCCGGGCGCTGTCCTGCTTGGCCTCGATGAAGGCCTCGATATCGGGATGGTCGCAGCGCATCGTCGCCATCATCGCGCCGCGGCGCGAGCCCGCCGACATGATGGTGCGGCACATGGCGTCCCAGACATCCATGAACGACAGCGGCCCCGAGGCATCGGCGGCCACGCCCTTCACCTCGGCGCCGCGCGGGCGGATGGTGCTGAAGTCATAGCCGATGCCGCCGCCCTGCTGCATGGTCAGCGCGGCCTCTTTCAGCATGTCGAAGATGCCGGCCATGCTGTCGGGAATGGTGCCCATGACGAAGCAGTTGAACAGCGTCACCTCGCGCCCGGTGCCGGCCCCGGCCAGGATACGGCCGGCGGGCAGGAACTTGAAATCCTCGAGCGCGGCATAGAAGCGGTCCTCCCACAGCGCCGGCTCCTTCTCGACGCGGGCCAGATCGCGGGCGACGCGGCGCCAGCTGTCCTCGACCGACAGGTCGATCGGCTGCCCCTCGGCGTTCTTGAGCCGATACTTCATGTCCCAGATCTGCTCGGCGATAGGGGCGGAGAATCGGCTCATGGCGGGTGTCCTTGGCTGGGGGCGGAATCGGGGCGAGCGGGTCTTATACAGCCGCGCCCGCCCGGTTGGAGTCGGAAAAACATGAGAGATAGGAATATAGGCGAAACCGGCGCCGATTTCCAGATCTTGAGGATCCCGGGGCGGTCAGCGCAACCTGTGGGGGCAACCTATTGGGCCTGACCGCCGGTCAGCTCGTCGATGACGTTCTGCCACAGGCTGGCCGGCTGGGCGCCGGTGACGACATGGCCGTCGGCGACGATGAAGGTCGGGACCGAGTTGATGCCGCGCTGCCGGGCATGCAGCTCGCGGCTGGCGACCTGGTCGCGATCCTCGGCCGTGGCGAGCAGGCGGCGGATCATCGCGCCCTGCATGCCGGCCTTTTCGCCGATCTCGACCAGCACGTCGGGGTTCGAGATGTTCCGGCCCTCGCGCCAATGCGCCCGCATCAGGCCGGACATGACCGGGGTCTGCACGCCCTCCAGCCCGGCCCAGTAGAGCAAGCGGTGGGCGTCAAGCGTGTTCGGCATCCGCTCGATCAATGAGGGGTTGATCCACAGGCCCTGCCGCTCGCTGGCCTCCATCACCGGCTTCATGGCGGCGATGATGCCCTTCTCGTCGGTGAATTTCATCTTCATATAGGCGACGTAATCCATCCCGGCCTGCGGCATCTGCGGATCCAGGCGGAAGGGTTGCCAGGTGATGGCGAAAGGGTGGCCGGGGCGGCTTTCCAGCGCCCGGTCCAGCTCGGCCTTGCCGATCAGGCACCAGGGGCAGACCGGGTCGGCAAAGATGTCGAGGCGGACTTGGCCGGGCAGCGGTTCGGTCATGATTGGTCCTTGCGATGGGCGTCGCGCAGGGCGCGGCGGTTGATCTTGCCCGTCGGCGTACGGGGCAGGGCGGACAGGCGGATGTATTCGCGCGGCTGCTTGTAGCGCGCCAGCCGCGCCTCGGCCTGTTGCCGCATCGTCTCGGCCGTGGCGGTGCCGGTCCAGAAGGCGGCGATGATGCTGGAACCGGGGCCGACCGGAAGTTCGGCGGCCGCGACATCGCCGGCATCGGGCAGGGTGGAAAGCGCGTCCTCGACCTCGCCCGGCGCGACGCGGAAGCCGCCGGCATTCATCATGTCGTCGGCGCGGCCCAGAGTGCGGATCGCGCCCTCGGGCGTGACCTCGGCCAGGTCGCCGGTCAGGAACCACTCGTCCCGGAAACGCGCGACGGTTTCCCCCGGCTGGTCGAGATAGCCGAGGAACAGGCCGGGATCCGAGCGGTGCACGGCCAGGATGCCGGGGCCCTGGCCCGGTGCGCCGCCATCGTCGAGGATGGCGATGCGGCGGCCGGGCTGCGGGAAGCCCGCGGTGCCCTCGGGCGCCGGCCGGGCGGGGCTGCCGGACAGGAAGGTCGAACATTCCGACATGCCCATGGCCTCGTGCAGGTCGGTGCCGGTGCGCGCCTGCCAGTCGCGGCGCAGGCCGGGATCGAGCCTTTCGCCGGCGGCGAGGCCATGGCGCAGCCCGGCCCAGGGCTGCCAGTCGGCGCGCAGCATGCGACGGAAGACGCCGGGCGCGGCGGCAAGGATGGTGGCGCCGTGGCGGCTGGCGATCAGCGGGATCTGCTCGGGCGCCACCCCCTCGGCCGGGATCAGCGCCGTGGCGCCGAGGGTCCAGGGGTCCATGAGCCCGGTGCCGAGCGTGAAGGTCCAGTTGAAGGCGCCGGCATGCAGCAGCCGGTCCTGCGCGGTCAGCCCATACCAGCCGTCGAACATCATCCCGCGGGCCAGGATGGCGCGATGCGCGTGGCAGACGGCGCGCGGCTGTCCGGAGGTGCCCGAGGTGAAGACGATATAGGCCAGGTCGTCGGGATCCCGTTGCGCGAAGCCGGCCGGCGGCAGGGTGGCGAAATCGGCGAGCCGGGCGGCGGACAGCACCGGGGCGGGGTGCTCGGGCAGGGCGATGCCCTGATCGGCGACGATCATCGCCGGGCGGATGGCGGCGGCGATCCTGCCGATCTCGGGCGCGGTCAGCATCGGCGATGTCGGGACCGGCACGATGCCGGCGGCGATGGCGCCGAGATAAGTCACCGGGAAGCCGGGATTGTTGCCCAGCCGCATCAGCAGCCGGTCGCCGGGCCCAAGGCCGGATCGCAGCAGGCCGGTGGCGGTGCCCAGCACCGCCTGGCGCAGCCGGGCGTGCGACCAGCGATCGGCGCGGCCAAGGCCGAGCACCGACATGGCCAGCTTGTCGGGCACCGCCAGCCCCGCCTGCAGCACATGTTCGGCCAGATTCATTCCGTCGCCTCCGCCCGGTCCAGGGTTTCGGGATAGAGGCTTGCGGCGCGGGTGGGAAGGGGGCTTTGCCCCCGTCGCTGCGCGACTCCCCCAGGGTATCGGCGCAACGAAGACGCAGTCGTCCCAATGAAAACGGCCGGCGCCTTGCGGCCCGGCCGGTTCCGAAATTCCGGGTGCCGCCGAATCAGAGCAGCTTCAGATCCGAAGCCGAGCTGCGGCCGTCGCGGCCGGATTGCAATTCGTAGGCGATCTTCTGGTTGTCGTTCAGGCCAGTCAGGCCGGCGCGCTCGACCGCCGAGATGTGGACGAACACGTCCTTGCCGCCGTCATCGGGTGCGATGAAGCCATAGCCTTTGGTGGCGTTGAACCATTTTACGGTGCCGGTAGCCATTTTACCGTCTCTCCTTCAAGTCTCCCGGGGCGAGATTGCGCCCGGGCCGTGCAGCCCTTTCCCGTCAAGTCCGGCTGCCCCGTGAAGGGAGGCGGTAGAAAGTCGTGCTCACGCGGACGAGAGGATGAACGATTCGCGAAAAAACGCAAGCAATAATGCACCGCGCAAATTGACCCCCGGTCAGCTCGCGCAGTGTCATGGGCAACTTCTTGCTGATCTGCGTCGTCAGCGCAGATCGGGCGGCGTGGCCTCGGCGACAAGGGCCTGGATGGCCTGATCCAGCCCCAGGCTTTCGCTGCCCTGCCGGTCGAGGCGGCGCACCGAGACGCTGCGCTCCTCGACCTCCTTCAGACCCACGGCCATGATGACCGGCACCTTGCCGACCGAATGCTCGCGGACCTTGTAGTTGATCTTTTCGTTGCGGGTATCGGCCTCGGCCCGCAGCCCGGCTTCGCGCAGCGCGGCCACCACCCGATGCACGTAATCGTCGGCGCCCGAGACGATCGAGGCGACCACGACCTGGCGCGGCGCCAACCAGAGCGGCAGCTTGCCAGAATAGTTCTCGATCAGGATGCCGATGAAGCGCTCGAAACTGCCGAGCACGGCGCGGTGCAGCATGACCGGCATGTGCTTGGCCCCGTCCTCGCCGACATATTCCGCCTCGAGCCGCTGCGGCAGGTTGAAGTCGCATTGGAAGGTGCCGCATTGCCATTCGCGGCCGATGGCGTCGGTCAGCTTGAAGTCGAGCTTCGGGCCATAGAAGGCGCCGTCGCCGGGATTGACCTCATAGGGCAGGCCCAGATGCTCGATGGCGCCTTTCAGCGCCGCCTCGGCCTTGTCCCAGATCTCGTCCGAGCCGACGCGCACCTCGGGGCGGGTCGAGAGCTTGATGTCGAATTTCTCGAAGCCGAGATCCTTGTAGACCGAGGACAAGAGCCCGATGAAGCCGGCGCATTCCGCCTCGATCTGGTTCTCGGTGCAGAAGATATGCGCGTCGTCCTGGACGAAGCCGCGCACCCGCATCAGCCCGTGCATCGCGCCCGAGGGCTCGTAGCGATGGCAGGAACCGAATTCGGCCAGCCGCAGCGGCAGATCGCGATAGGATTTGAGGCCCTGATTATAGACCTGGACATGGCAGGGGCAATTCATCGGCTTCAGCGCGTTGACGCGCTTTTCCTTGGCGCCTTCCTCGTCCACCTCTACGATGAACATGTTCTCGCGATAGGCTTCCCAGTGCCCCGACTTCTCCCACAGGATCCGGTCGACGACCTGCGGGGTCTTGATTTCCTTGTAATCGGCGCGGATCAGCCGGCGGCGCATATAGGCTTCCAGCTCGCGATAGATCGACCAGCCGTTCGGGTGCCAGAACACCATGCCCGGCGCTTCCTCCTGGAAATGGAACAGCTCCATTTCGCGGCCGAGCTTGCGGTGGTCGCGTTTCGCGGCCTCCTCCAGCATGGTCAGATGCGCCTTGAGGTCGTCGCGGTTCCTGAAAGCCACGCCGTAGATGCGCTGCAGCATCGGCCGCGAGGCGTCGCCCAGCCAATAGGCGCCGGCGACATGCGTCAGCTTGAAGGCGTCGGCCGGCACCTGGCCGGTATGCTGCAGATGCGGGCCGCGGCAGAGATCCTGCCAGTCGCCGTGCCAATACATCCGCAGATCCTCGCCCTCGGGGATGCGGTTCACCAGCTCGACCTTGAAGGGCTCGCCGCGGTCCTCGTAATAGGCCAGCGCGCGGGCGCGGTCCCAGAGCTCGGTGCGGACCGGATCGCGGGCGGCGATGATCTGCTTCATCCGCGCCTCGATGGCGCCCAGATCCTCGGGGGTGAAGGGCTCGGCGCGGTCGAAATCGTAGAACCAGCCGTAATCGCGCACCGGGCCGATGGTGACCTTGACGTCCGGCCACAGCTCCTGCACGGCGCGGGCCATGATATGGGCGAGGTCGTGGCGGATCAGCTCCAGCGCCGGTTCGCTGTCCTTCATGGTGTTGATGGCGATCTTGCCGCTGGCCGTGATCGGCCATTGCAGGTCGATATGCCGGCCATCGAGGCTGGCCGAGATGGCATTTTTCGCGAGGCTGGGGGCGATGGAGGCCGCGACCTCGGCCGCCGTGACCCCGGCGGGATAGGCGCGCGCATTGCCATCGGGAAAAGTCAGGGAGATCTGGGACATGGAGTCCTCCTCGTCGGTTTGGCGCCCACGGAACGCCCGGTTGCGGGTATGTCGGGCGGGTGTGGCGCGATTGCCGGGCGTTGTCAATGCGGCTAGGGATGCGGGGGGGCTTTGCGCCCCCGTCGCGTTCCGCGACTCCCCCGCAGGGTATTTGGGAAACGGAGAAATGACGCAGTTTCTGGACGGGCCGCAGGGGCGGCGCATCGCCTATAACCGGATCGAGGGCCGGGGGCCCGGCGTGGTGTTCCTGGGCGGGTTCCGCTCGGACATGCAGGGCACCAAGGCGCTGTGGCTGGATGATTGGGCGCGGACGCAGGGCCGGGCCTTCCTGCGCTTCGACTATTCGGGGCATGGCGAATCCCCGGGCGCCTTCGAGGAGGGTTGCGTCGGCGACTGGCTGGCCGATGCCATGGCCGCGATCCGCGGGCTGACCGAGGGGCGGCAGGTGCTGGTCGGTTCCTCGATGGGCGGCTGGATCGGCCTGCTGCTGGCACGGACCATGCCCGAGCGGCTGGCCGGGCTGGTCACCGTGGCGGCGGCGCCGGATTTCACCGAGCGCGGTTATTGGGCCGGGTTCTCGGATGCCGAGCGCGCGGCGCTGCTGGAGCGCGGCCGGGTCGAGCAGCCGAGCGATTATGGCGATCCCTATGTCATCACCCGCCGGCTGATCGAGGACGGGCGCGGGCATCTGGTGCTGGACCAGCCGCTGCCGCTGCCCTTCCCGGCACGCTTCCTGCAGGGCACGGCGGATGCCGATGTGCCGATGTCCTGGGCGCTGGACCTGCTGGGCCATGCCGCGGGCGAAGACATGCGGCTGGCGCTGGTCAAGGGGGCCGATCACCGCTTTTCGACCCCCGATTGCCTGGCGCTGATCGGCGCGGCGGTCGAGGACGTGCTGGCACGGGCGACCTGAGGCGGACCGCCTCCGGTTGCCGGGCGATCAGACCGCGATCTTGGAATCCTGTTCCGAGAGGTTGATCGCGCCGCAATCGACCGGCGCCGCGCCGCCGCGGCGGCGCTTGCGATGCGGAGCCGAGGGAACCTGTTCGTCGATGAAGTCGAGCACCAGCGGGCGGATGTTCAGCCGCCAGCTCTTGCCGGCGAAGATGCCGTAATGGCCGGCGCCGGGTTCCAGGTGCTGGGTCTTGCGGCTTGCCGGCACGCCGGTGCACAGGTCCAGCGCCGCGACGCACTGGCCGGGGGCCGAGATGTCGTCATTGGCGCCCTCGACCGTCATGACCGCGACATTGCTGATCTTGCCCAGGTCCACCGGCTTGCCGTTCACGGCGAAGCGGTTCTGGGCGATCTCGCGTTCCTTGAAGATGCGCTCGACCGTCGAGAGGTAGAATTCGGCGGTCATGTCCATCACCGCCAGGTATTCGTCGTAGAAGGTGTTGTGCTTGTCGCCCTCGGAAGCCTGGCCGCGCGCCTCGGCGAAGACCTTGTCGAGGAAGGCCTTGGCATGGGTCTCGGCATTCATGGCGATGAAAGAGGAGAGCTGGGCGAGGCCGGGATAGACCATGCGCCCGGCGCCGCGATACTTGAAGCCGACCTGCTGGATCATCAGGTAGTCGAGCTCGCCCATGGTGATGCGGTTGCCGAAATCGGTGACCTCGGTGCGGGCGGCGTCGGGGTCGATCGGGCCGCCGATCAGGATCAGCGAGCGAGGCTGGGCCTTGGGATCTTCCTCGGCGAGCAGGGCGGTCGCGGCCAGCGCCAGCGGCGCCGGCTGGCAGACGGCGATCACGTTCACGTCCGGGCCGAGATGGCGGATGAAGTCGACCAGATACTGGGTGTAGTCCTCAATGTCGAACTTGCCGCAGCTGACCGGGATGTCACGGGCATTGTGCCAATCCGTCACATAGACTTCGCAATCGGGCAGCAGTGATGTCACCGTGGTGCGAAGGAGGGTGGCGTAATGGCCGGACATCGGGGCGACCAGCAGGATCTTGCGGGCCATCGGCTCGCGCCGGGCGACGCAGAAATGCACCAGGTCGCCGAAGGGCCGCTCGATCACCGGCTCGACATAGACGATATGGTCTTGACCGTCCTCGGAGACGATCGGCGGGATTTCCCAGTCCGGCTTGATCACCATGCGCGAGAAGCTGCGCTCGGTCACGCGGCCCCAGGCCGACATCAGCTTGAACAGCGGATTGGGGATCATCGCAAAGGCGGGATAGGAGGCGAGGGCGCGCGCGCTCGCCCCCATCCATTCGTTGGTGTTCCGGATCGTCTCCATCGCATCATAGGAGATGATGCCCCTCAGCCCTTTGTAAGTCGCCATCGTAACCAGATCTCCGTTGGGTTCGCCGGATTTGGCCTGGACGGAAGAGGTCACGGCTTTACCTGCGTTCTATGCTAGGCATAATGATTTTACGGTTAGGGGAGGATTGTCAATTATGGCAGGCAAGGACGAAAAGCCGGAGACCGGCGCCGGAGCGCAGGCGGCGGACAAACCGGGCAGGGGCCGCGGCGGCAGGGCGAAAGCCCGGACCGAGGCGAAAACGGCCGCTCCCGCCGGCGATTCGGTCCCCGCTGCCGCCGACAAGTCGGCCGCCGCGCCGGCCGCGAAATCCGCCGCGCCGCGCGGCCGGGCGGCCAAGCCCGTGAGCCCTGCGGCGGAACCGGCGAAGGGGTCGGCCGCAGCCGCCGGCCCG